>CAYMRB010000164.1:0-19368 GCA_964392615.1 uncultured Planctomycetia bacterium
GGGCCTGCGCAACCTCGTCATCATGGTCGCCGGCTTCCTGTTCTTCATGGCGATTCAGGGTCACCTGCAGTACGCGTCCATGACCGAGGCCGACGCGGTGCCGTACGTCGCCGATTCCGGCGACCCCGGCGACGCCGGCGACCCCGGCGACCCCGCGGCGACGGCAGAGGATGCAGCGGCCGGGGAGGCCAAGACCCTCGGCAAGCCGATCGACTACGCGATCATGATCCTGTACGTCGTGCTGATCCTGTTCATCGGCACGTACTTCAGCCGGCGGCAGAAGACGACGAAGGACTTCTTCTTCGGCGGCCAGCGCTTCTCGTGGTGGCTGATCGCGTTCAGCCTCGTCGCGACGCTGGTCGGATCGTATTCGTTCGTGAAGTACTCGCGCGCCGCGTACGACTACGGCCTCGCGTCGAGTCAGACCTACCTGAATGACTGGGCGCTGATGCCGCTCCTGCTGTTCGGCTGGCTGCCGATCCTGTACTTCTCGCGCATCACGTCGGTGCCGGAGTACTTCGGCCGTCGCTTCGGTTCCAAGGTGCGGCTCGCAGCGGCGCTGTCGGTGCTGATCTACCTCATCAGCTACATCGGCGTGAACCTCTTCACGATGGGGACCGTGCTGGAACAGCTGCTCGGGTGGGAGGTCCTGTACGCCGCGATCGTCGTCGCGTGCGTATCGGCTGTCTATGTGACGCTGGGCGGACAGACGTCGGTCATCATGACCGATCTGTTCCAGGGGCTGATGCTGCTCGCGACGGGGTTGGTGCTGCTCGTCCTCGGAGTGAACTACCTCGGCAGCTTCGACGCGTTCTGGGAGCACCTGCCGCGCGGGCACCGCATGGCGTTCAACAACTTCAACACGGATGCGTCGTTCCCGTCGGTCGGCATCTTCTGGCAGGACGCGGTGGCGAACTCCGCGTTCTTCTACTTCCTCAATCAGGGCATCCTGATGCGCTTCATGGCGACGAAGTCGACGCACGAGGCGCGCAAGGCCGCGGTCGCGATGCCGCTCCTTCTGATGCCGATCGCGGCCATCGTCGTCGCCGCCGGCGGCTGGATCGGCCGCGCATTTGTGCACGCCGGCGTGCTGCCCGAGATGGAAGGCAAGCGGGCGTTCTACGTCACCGCGGAATTCCTGTCGACGCCGGGCGTGTTCGGCCTCGTGCTCGCCGCGTTGACGGCCGCGCTGATGTCGACGGTCGACACGCTGATCACGGCCGTCTCGGCGGTCGCGGTGAACGACTTCTACAAGCCGTGGGTGCGGCCGGACGCGAACGATCGTCAGCTCCTGCGCGTCGCGCGCATCACCGCGATCGGCGTGACGGTGCTCGGTGTCGCTCTCGTGCCCGTGTTCGCGCAGTTCAAGACGATCTACGCCGCGCACGGCGCGATGACCGCCGCCGTGACGCCGCCGCTCGTCATCGCGCTGTTCTTCGCGGTCTTCTGGCGTCGTTACACGGCGAAGGCGGCGCTGGCGACGATCGTCGGAGGCCTCGTGGCCATCGCGTTCTCGGTGTTCGTGCCGGAGATCATCGCGCCGTTCGCGCACGGCGTGCCGATGGACGCCGACTTCCGCGAGAGCGCCGACAGCATCTTCGCGGGCGCGAAGCAGTACAAGTTCATGCGGGCGCTGTTCGGGCTGTCGGTCAGCGCCGCGATCGGCGTCACGGTGACGCTGTTCACGCGGCCGGAGCCGGTCGAGCGCCAGCGCGGCCTCGTCTGGGGAACGGTCGCGGACGCGATCCGCTGGTACAAGGGGTCTGCGGGCGAGGAGAGGACGAGCCGCAAGGCGCGGGCGATGCCGCAAGCGGCGGATGTCGAGCGTGAGCCGCGCGGCGAGGGGCACCTGCCGCCGGTGCGGATCTCGAGCGCGCTGGCGTCGGCACTCGACGCGAAGGCCGACGCTCTCGTCTACGTCAGCGACGCGCGGGCGTGGCTCGGCGGGCTGCGGTCGGTGCACGCGATCGTCGACGAGGTCTTCGACGACGATGTCGCGCGCATCGAGCTCGGCCCGGCGACGTTCGACCTCGTCGTCAGCGCGGGGCGCAAGGGCCGCGAGATCATCGTCGAGCGGCTATACTGATCCGCACGCTCCGCGGAAAGGAGGCAGTTCATGCTGGAAGCGATCTCGAGGATCTTCGTGCTTCTGTCGTTCGTGTTCACGGGGCACGTTCGCGCGCAGGATGTCGACACGAAGGCGGCCGTTGATCCTCTGCCGCCGGCGTTCCGGGCGGCGGTGCGCACTGGCGGCACGGGCTTTCCGCTGGTGGCGGGGTATCGCTGGGTCTACGCCGTGCGCTACTTCGGCGAGCTCAGCCCAGCGTTCGTCGAGATGCGATCCGGCCGCCTGATCGGGGAGCGAGGCTGCGTGGATGTGTCGTCGAGAGGCGACGCGTTTCTCTTCTTCGGCTGCGGCCATCTGACGAGTCCGAGCGGACGGCTCGAATACCGCTTTGACGAGGCGGAGGGCTTTCTCGAGCCCCTCGTAGTGCTCGAATCCGAGCTGCGGCCCGGCCGGACGTGGGTCAGCCGCTCGACGCGCGCGGGCGGGGAAGTGCTGTCGTTTCGCGCGACCGTCCTGCGTCGCGAGTCCGTCTCCGTCGCAGCGGGCAAGTTCGACGCGTGGGTGGTCGAGTACGAGCTCGATTTCGGCCCCGACAGCACGCAACACGCGCGTGCCTGGTTCGCTCCGGGCGTCGGTTTCGTCAAGATGGAGTGGTGGGCGCGCCCGAAGCGGGAGCGAGAAGGGCCGGCAGCGGAGCGGCAGTTCCGTGAGCTGATCCGCATCGAGGAGTCGGCGATCGCACATCGCATCGACCGATATCCTTCGAAGCCGATCCGCGTTTCGGAGCTTCCCGGACGCCTCCGAGCGCCCGACGGCAAGCTGTCGCTCGTCGCGGACTTCGAGGACAGGCTGTTCGGGATCACCGTCCTGTACATCGTCAACCGCACTCGAGAGTTGGTCCTCGTTCCGTCGCAGGACGAAGACGTCTACGCGAAGCTCGAGACGCGCGATGCCGACGGGCAGTGGCGACGCGCGCAGTCCCACGTCAGCAGCTGGTGCGGCAACAGCTACTTCGATCGGAAGCTGCCGCCGGGGCACTTCATCGCCGTGCTCGGCTGGTCGCCTTCGAAGGGCGAGGAGCGGGACGTTCGCTACCGCCTGTACGACGAGCTCGATCTCGTCTCGAACGTCGGCAAAGGCATCGTCGACCTCGACGAGGTGGTGACGGCGCACTATGACCCGCTCGCCATCCACCGCGCGGACACGGCGCTGCTCGAGAGTATCCTGTTCCGAGATCTCGGGCTGTCATGCCAGGAGAAGCACCGCTCGACCACCGCCGCGTTTCTGCGCCTCATGCGTCTGCCGGCGGACGACGCGCTGCCGATCGTCGAGCGGTGGCTCGAGCTGCATGCCGGGCAGGCCCGGAAGGACGACGAGGACCCAGAGTCTTCCGTCGCCGATCTGCTCGGCCTCGCAGGCCTGTCGCTCGCGAAGCTCTCGCCGGCGCGCTTCACGCGCTTCGTCGCCGAGTCGCTCGATGGCGACGATTCGACGCGGCGTTCGCGGGTCTTCGAGGTGCTCGGAAGCCTAGACGACTCGGGCGCAGAGGAAATCCGCGCGCTCCTCGAGAAGGAGGCGCTCGAACCGAGCACGCCGGACCTTCGCGCAGCGTTGTCGTTTCTCGCCGGGTCGAAGCTCCCGAAGTACGAGGGCTTGCTCGCACGCGTCGCCGACGACCCCCGCTATCTCGACTCGTTGCGGATCGCCGCGCGGTGGGAGCGCGAGCGGGCGTACGGCGACGGACGCGTCGTCGCCAAGCTGGATCGGACGGGACCGGACAGAGAGCTCGATCCCGCCCTGCGACCGGTCGAGCTCCTCATCCGCATCCGGAATGCGACGGATCGCGTCATCGACTTCCGCTACACCGACCCGTCCGAGATCGTCGCGCTGTACGTCGAGACCGAACGTCCGCATCCACCGAACGGCGCATCGTTCATCCCGGTCCGCGTCGGCGTCGAGTGGCTCGCGCGGTCGCGATCGCCGGGCGAAACGGCTGTGCGCCTGGCATCCGGCGGGGAGCACGCCATCCGGATGCGGCTTCTCGACTACTTCGACCTGCCCGTCGATCACGATCCTCGGCGGGACCACTACCGGATCTGGGCGAGCTGCGCGATTCCGGGCGTACACCGCGTCGCGGACCCGAGCGGCTCCCTACGGTTTCGCATCGCCGGCCCGCCGCCCCGCCAGGACGCCGGCGCGCCGCGCGACTGATGCCGCCGACTACGCCTCGATCTTCCACCGCGCCTGGCGCAGCACCGCGCGCGGCGAGCCCTTCATGAGCTCGTACCAGACGCTGATCAGCTCGCCGTTCGCGAGCTCGACCGTCGACGGATAGCCGAGGTCGCCGCCCATGCCGTCGCCCGAGATCGTCATCGGCTCCGACCACGTCTTGCCGCCGTCCGCGCTGATGCGCGCCTGGTTGCCGAACGGCGGCCGGCGGTGGCCGTAGCTCATCAGCAACCGTCCGTCGCGCAGACGCAGCAGGTGGGACGGCAGGCCCCAGACGCCGATCGAGTGCGGCGTCGACCACGTCTTGCCGCCGTCGGTCGACTCGGTCTGCAGCGTTTCGCGGCTGTTCGTCTTGTTGTGGTTGCGGATCTGGACGACGAGGCGGCCGTCCGTCGTCTCGACCGCGTGGAGCTCGTGGTAGTTCTTGCCGTTGTCGCCGCCGCGCGTCGGGATCGCGGCGAGCCAGCGCCACGTGGCGCCGTCGTCGGTCGACTCGCACACGCCGACGCGGCGCGCCGGGAGCCACAGCTCGACGCCCGCGTAGAGGAGCCTGCCGTCGGCGAGCTGGATCGGCCCGTGCGGGCTGTTGACGAGGCTGTCGTAGCGACCGGACCACGTGACGCCGCCGTCCGTCGATCGCGTCATCCACGTGCCGAGCGCGCGCTTGCGCTCGTCGGCGTTCGCACGTCGGTGCGCGGCCTGCCAGCTCGCGAGGCGCTCGGCGGGCCAGCCGCCGCTCTTCTCGGCGCGCCTGAGGCCCGGCTCGTACGCGAGCGACGAAAACGACGTGACGAGCAGCGTGCCGCGCTTCGTCTCGAGCACGCCGGCGTCACGATCGTCGATCGGCCCGTCGAGCAGCACGCGCGGCCAGCTCCAGCTCGCCCCGTCGTCGTCGGAGCGCTGCATCTCGACGCGTCCGAACGGGCACACGTGCGCCTCGCGACCCGCCGACGACACGACGAGCAGCTGACCGTCAGCGCGGCGTGCGATCGTCGACCAGCCGTGGTAGGCCTCCTTGCGGTGGCTGATGACCTTCGTCTCGAGCACGCGCGGACGCGGTGCGGCGGCGCGGAGGCGGATGGACGGAGCGGCGACGGCAGTCGACGCGAGAAGCGCGGTGCGGCGCAGGAAACGGCGGCGTGTCCAGGGCTTCATGTTGCGGGCTCTCCGGGGACGTTCCTCGTTGCGGGTCGATCGCCCGCCATCGTACTTGGGCGGCGTCGCGTCGAACAGCGGCATGGGCTGACCCACGTCTCGCGCTGCCCTCGATTCCGCGTCTCACGCGAGAAGACGCCGCATCGTCCGGCGCGCGCGCGAGAGCCGGCGCGAGATGGTGGCGGGCGATCTGCGTTCCCGGCGCGCGAGCTCGACGCCGGAGTATCCGGCCGCCGTTCCCTCGAGAACGCGTCGCAGGTGAGCCGGGAGCCTCTCGAGCGCCTCACGAAGGATCGCTTTCTCGTCGTCCGACAGGATGGGCGGGTCGACGCAGCTCTCGGTCTCGTTGCCGAGACGCCGCTCGCGTGCCCGGCGCCGGAGCTGGCTCTTGGCCCAGTTCACGGCGCAACGCCGCACGAACTTGAGCACATGCTCCGCGTCGTGGAACCCGCCGCCCTTCGCCAGCACCCTCAGCGCCCTCATGCCGCCCTCTTGACAGGCGTCGAGAGAGAGACCCTGATCGCGCGAGAGGGCGAAAACTGCCCGGAACGTTGCGCGGAGCGCGCGTTCGGTTGCCTGTATGCCGAATCCGAGGTCGTACGCGTCGAAATCGTGTGGCTCTTGTCGGTCCATCATCTCGCCTCCACCGAGCGCATCTTCGAGACTCGCATTGTCGGGATCGGAGGCGAGGAAAGCCGGACCCAGAAAACTTTCGACGGAATGCGCGCCGGGTCCTCTTCTGGTATGAAATCCGACGAACGCTGATTCGTTGAGAATCACGGTGCAGACGAAAGGAGTGAACCCGTGTCTCGGCCACTTTGGAACGACCTCGTCGAAAACGACTTCGACCTCTCGTGCCTGGAAGAGCTCGGTCTCGTCGAACGGAACGACCCCGGTGAGGTGCACTGGACGACGGTCGGCGAGTCGATCCTCGAGATCGTCCAGATCGGTTCCCGACTGGCGAGCCTCCGGGAGCGCGTCGGACTGAACGGAGGCTACGTCGCGAACCAACTGAAGATCTGGAACGGCGCAAACTTTCAGGCGACGACGGCCCCGACGCTGTCGAAGATCGAGACCGGCTCCCGACAACTTCAACCCGAGGAGCTGCTGCAGCTGGCCGGCTTCTACCGTGAGGCGTTGGCCGGTGACCGCGACACTCAGATCCGCGACCTCCTCCGCCTCGAGGTCGATCCCCTGCCGGCCGCCTCCGCTGGCGGCGTCCAAGGCCTCGCTCCGCTGATCGTAGCGATCCGTGCCGCCTGCGTTGCCGGCGAGCGCCTCCTCGCGTTTCAGAACGCCAACTCTCGACGCGAGCTCGGCGATGACGAGATGGACGACCGGCACCGCGAGTCTATCGGCGCGGCGAGGAACGCGATCCGCAGCACGTTCCCCGGCGACGTCGTCGTCGGTACGTCGGGTCACAACGACGAGTCCGATATGGTGCTCCGTACCAGCTGCCGAAGCGACTGGCCGTCTGTCCTCGAGGAGCATGACGGCAAGGTGCTGTGGATCATGGACCCGATCGACGGCCAGCGCAACTACCGCCGTGGTCGTCATTTATGGTGTGTCGCGGTGGCCGCTGCACGCTGGGACGCCGCCACCGAGACGCTGCGGCCGATCTGCGCCGCGATCTACAATCCGCCGACGGGCGAGCTGTACTTCGCGCGCGTCGGCGGACCCGCCATGCTGCGGTTTCCGCGCAAGGAATCGGGCCGCGAGGTTCAGGAGTTTGCGCCGCTGAAGCTCTCCGAGCGGCAGTCCCTGCGGGGCGCCTCGCTGGCGACGCATCTGTCGACGACGCGGCACGACAAGATGGTGGGATTCCTCGGCAGCCCCCTCCTGCGCTCCCTGTGTGTGATCTCGGACCAGATCCTCGCGCTGAGCAGCGGACAGCTGGCTCTCTGCTACGTCGCCAGTGGCCGGGTCGAGGCGTTCTTCAACACGATCACCTACCCGTGGGACGTCCTGGCGGGCAAGACCATCGTGCAGGCCGCGGGAGGCGCGATCGTCACCGGCTACCGTCGGTGGGAGGAGTGGTCGATCTTCCACGACGGCGTCATCGCGGCGTGCAACGAGCACATTCACGAGGCCATCGCGAACTTGCTGGTCGCCACCAGCCCGGAAGATCTTCGCAACGGAACTTGAGCTCATGCGATTCCTGACGATCAACGGCGCGGGCGGCAGCGAAAACGCGCGAGTCGACGCTCAAGCGAGCCTCTTCGCGCGATTGGTGCGCGAGCAACGTCCCGACGTCGTCCTGTTCCAGGAGGCGATGCGGCAGGTCTCGGTCGCGGGCCTGCCCCCCGACCTGCGCGACGTGGACTCGTACGACCCCTCCGAGGAGGGAGATCTGCTCGGCGCCATCCAGCAGGAGCTGCGCGGTCACGGCTATCGCATCCGCTTCGCGCCGGCCATCCTGTCCCACCGTGATTCGCCTCCTCTGAAGTGGAGTCGGGTTCGCGTGCCGCCCGGGCACGTCCGCGCTCAAGGGTGTGCGTTGGCGATCGGTGCCGGAGTGCGGTGCGCGAACCTGTGGAGCGGCGAGCTCATGGACCATGCCGTTCCCGTCGAGCAGCACCTTCCCTTGCCGGAGGACGTCGACATCTATGCCGGCAATCGAGATTCCGAGCCGCGTCTCGCGCAAGGCTTGCGGCTTCGCAAGGGAGGGCTCGACGTCATCCTCTGGAACGTCCACCTGACGACCCTGACCGGCGAACGAGAAGGGCAAGTCGACCGCGATCTCGAGGGGCTCGAAGTCCGTCGCCGGCAGCTCGGCATCCTGCTGCGGGCACACGCGCGCGCGTCCGAGCGTGGCCAGACGACCGACTGGATCATCGGCGGCGACTTCAACTGTGACGCGGCGGCGCTCCAGGAGATGACCGAGGGCACCGGTTTCCGCGTCACCGTCGACGCGCCGACGCGTCCGCATGGCGGTCGCACGGACAACTTTCTCGTCGCCGTGGGGAAGGACCGACCGGTATCTCAGGCCAGGGTCCTGGTGCCGGCCGGGTTCTCGCTCGCCGGCTTCGCGAGCGGGACGATCGCGGATGAGTCGCAAGCCGAGGTCCTCGGCGAGCTGGTCAAGGCGGGTCTGGACCACCTGCCGGTCGTCATCGAGTGCACGGACTAGCCCTGGCGCCGAAAGCCGCCGACTGTTTGGCGGCATTTCCTCCCCTTGGCCCCCGTTCGCGGTTAGAACGGGGGCAGTTGTCCCAGCGGAGGAAGAGCCATGTCGACCAAGGTCGCGGTCGTCGCCGCCAGTCTCGCCCTCATCCTCGTCGTCGCGAGCGGGTTCCTGTACTCGCTGTGGCAGGACGCGCAGACGCTCGTCGCCGACCGCGAGAGCGAACGCGACGCGTTGGGGCGCCGACTCGGCGTGCTCGAAGACGACTTCTCGAAGTCGCAGGGCGATCTCGAGAAGGCGCGTTCGCTCGAGTCCGCGCTGCGATCGCGGATCGCGGCGCTGCAGCGTGCGGCGGAGGCTCCGGCCTCGCCGAGCGATGACACGACCGACGAGGCCACCGGCACCGATGCGACGCCCGCTGGTCCCCGCTCCGATCCGAATCGCAGGGACGGGCCGTACGTCCTGGAGTCCATCGAGGACGCCGACGCGCTCGTCGCGGCGTTCGTCGCCAAGGGCGATCTGCGCGGACTGTGGCTCCTCGCGGCCGACCTCCTCGGTCACGGCGAGCCCGGCTACGAGAAGATCATCGAGCTGTCCAGGCTCCTCGACGGCCGCGACAAGGAGCTCCAGGAGAAGTTTCAGCTCTGGAGCCGCGAGGAGACGATGGTCGGTCCGTTTCTCCGAGCCGTGTCGGAAAACCACGAGGACCTGCTGCGCTTCGGCCTCTGGCTCGATCGGCAGGAGGGCGAGAAGCTGCCGGAGATGATCGAGGAGATGCACGAGGAGCTCTCGGACGATCTCGGGCCGGTTCTCCTCGGCTACTACGACGGCGACGACCCGGAGATCCTCGATGGCTACGCCGAGCGCTTCGCGGCGCGGCTGTCCGGCGACCTTGCGAACACTCGCAACAACGACGAGATGATCGCCGCGCTCGGCCAGATCCCGACGGCGCGGTCGAACGAGGTTCTCATCAGTCTGCTCGAGCGCGCCGATGGTCGCCTCGTGGCGGACATCGCGCGGGCCCTCGCTTGGCAGGGCAATCCGCGCTCCGTGCCAGCGCTGCAAGCGGTGCTCGAGCGGACGACGGACGACAACACGGCGCGGCTCGTCCAAGCGGCGATCGCGTTCCTGTCGGAGTGAGAGGGGGACCGACTCGCCGCTACGGCGCGAACGGTTGGCGCGTCAGGTCGCCCTGCGCCGTCACCGCGCGGACGATGTCCTGCACGTCGACGCAATCGGGGTTGCGCTGCCACAGGCTGATGCCGATCGTGATCGCCGCGCGATCGGACGGATCGTCGTAGCGCCGCATGCCGCCCGACGTCCCTGACGCACGCGGCCAACCGCCCCGCAGCACGTCTGACACGATCTGCTCGGTGCCGGCTCCGTCGAGGAGCGCCGATTCCGAGAATCCGCACGCGGCGCCGACGTAGCCGTAGTGGATGTTCGACCAGATGTCGTAGTAGTACAGCTCGCCGCCGAGGCGATGCCACACCTGCTCGCTGCCCGGTGCGCGCGCGTTGTACGTGCCGCGGATGTGCGGCTTGTGGTCCCACGGTCCGTCCTGGCGCACGAGGAGGGCCCACGACAGGACGGCTGCCTGGTAGTTGGTCAGATCCTGATCGACGCAGTCCCCCGGCGAGACGCCGAGCCCGAGGAGCTGCCGCCACAGCGGTAGGTCGCGCCACTCGGCGATGCACTCGTCGGCGCGGCTCGCGTTCAGCTCGGCGATGCGACGCGCGTCGTCGCCGCTCGAGTTGACGTTCATCTCGCAGACGATGTACGCGATGACGGCGAGCGCCTCGTCAGCGCCCGTCTCGAGCGGCTGGTGGCAGCTGCCGCTCGGACCGGGTACGGGCGACGCGGCGCGGCACAGCGTTCCGTGGTCAGGCGTCGCTGGCGACGCGGCCGCGCCGAGGACTCCGGGTTGTCTCAGGCTGGTCATATGCGAATACCTCGGGGACGGTCGGCCGTAACCTACCGCCGGAAGAACGCGCTCGCGGCTCGGATCGGACGGTCCGAGTCGCATCGACGCGCGCTCGGAGCCCTTTTTCAACAGACTGCTAGCGCCAGCAGCTCCTCGGTCGTCCATTCTCGCCACTTGGCCGGCGTCGGCAAGGTCGCTCCGCTGCCGGAGTTCCGGCCGCGCTTCAGGTCGCTCTCCCACCGGTCGACATCCGAGTATCGTGCGTTTCGCAGCCCGCCGATCGCGGCAGAGAAGGATCGAGAGATGATGCGTACTGTCCTGGCGATCACCGTCGCGGCGCTCACCACGGCGTCGATCGCGGCCGAAGACCTGCCGGTGAACCAGAGCGCGCTGGAGAAGCTCGTCGAGCGATCCGGCGGCAAGAGCGGCCTGACGAATCTCCTGTCGCTCGAGCAGGTCTCGCGCGCGATTCGCGGTGGGACGAAGGACGGCCTCTCCATCGACTTCGGCCACGTCCGCGAGCTCCTCGACGGCACGAGCATCGATTCCGCGACGATCTACGGCACGGCGTACTACGGCCCGTATCCGTTCGAGAGCGGCGAGACCCGCTTCACCTACCGGCGCTTTCGCAAGTCCGCGACCATCGACAAGGGCGCCGGCACGCTCTACCTCAACTCGTTCTTCGAGGTTCCGTACAACAGTGAGGGATGGACGGATCGCGGCCAGATCGTCGTCCGGTTCGTGCTCGAGCTCCAGTCGTCGGAGAAGGACCGCAAGCTCGGCGTGCAGGACATCACGGTCGCGTTCGCGAAGGAAGGCGACAGCTACTCGTTGCGTCCCGCGCTCCTCGAGGGGCCGTTCGTCAACCTCGTGACCAGCGACGCGCCGGACTCCGCCGTCATCGCGTATCGCACCGACACGGAACTGAAGACGCGCGTCGTGTTTCGCCAGAAGCGCGACGGTGCGGCGGAACGAATCGTGCGCGAGGAGGTGCCGGGGCGACGGCATGAGGTCCGCATCGGCGGGCTCCGTCCCGGTACGACGTACGTGTATCGCGTCGAGGGGGACGGGCTCCGCACGCGCGACTTCGAGCTGCGCGCCGCTCCGGCGCCGGGGAGCGCTTCGGTCCGCCTCGCGTATCTCGGCGACACGCGTGCGGGTGTCGGCGCGGGGCTCGAGAGCTTCATGGGCGTCAACTTCAGCACGCTCCAACGCCTCGCCCACATCGCCTTCGAGAAGGACGCGGGTTGTCTGCTCGTCGGCGGCGACCTCGTCAACGGGTACACGTCGGTGCGCGCCGACTTCGAGGCGCAGCTGCACGCGTGGAAGCAGGCCGTGACCGGCTTCTGGCACGAGCGCCCCGTGTACGCCGCGATGGGCAATCACGAGGCTCTGCTGAAGGCGTACGACGACGTCTCGGTCGACCTCTGGCCGTACGAGACCGACAGCGCCGAGGCCGTGTTCCGCGACATCTTCGTCCATCCGCGCAACGGCCCCGAGCCGAGCGATCCGCGTCGACCGACCTACTCCGAGAACGTCTACTCGCTCCAGTACGGCCCCGTGCGCGCGATCGCGTTCAACAACAACTACTGGTTCTCGAGTGCGGCCTCGAAGTACGGCGGCTGCCCGGAGGGCTACCTCCTCGACGATCAGCTCGCGTGGATCGAGGCGGAGCTGGACAAGGCCGAGAAGGACGCGACGGTGCGCTACGTGCTTCTGTTCGCTCAGGAGCCGGTCTTTCCGAACGGCGGCCACGTCGGCGACTCGATGTGGCATCGCGGCGACAACCGGGTGCGGGCGTACACCTACCGCGACGGAAAGCTGTTGCCCGAAGAGCACGGCATGGTCGCTGTGCGCAATCGCTTCGTTCGCATGGTCGCGAAGCGGTCGAAGGTCGCCGCGGTCCTGGGGGCCGACGAGCACGCGTATCACCGCGTCCTGATCGGCAGGGACGTTCCCATCGGCGATATCGACAAGGACGACCGCAACAAGAACGCGCGGATCGATCCCGAGGTCGGCGAGACGATCAGCAGGCTTCCGGACCTGCGCTTCAGCACCTGGTACATCGTCAGCGGCGGCGGCGGCGCACCGTACTACGCCGAGGACGACACGCCGTGGAACGAATACTGGCGCAGCGATCCGCGACCGCTGAAGTCCGGCGTCGTCGGGTTTCGCTACTCGTCGCAAGAGAACGTCGTGGTCTTCGACGCGAACGCGAGGTCGATCGCGGTGTCGGTCTACAACCGCCACGGCGAGCTCGTCGATCGCATCCCGGATCTCATGCTCGACAAGCGCTAGCAGTCCGACTCAGGAGTCCGACTCGCCGGAAGCCCCGAAACGCAGGCGGAGTTGAGCTGCTGCGCTCTGCGGAGTGAGCGCGACGCGGCCAGTCTATGCGGAGTTGAGCTGCCGCGCTGCGGTCGGCCCCTGCGGAGTGAGCGCGACGCGGTCAGCTCCAACTCCGCGCGCATGGGCTGTCCGCCACAGACCCGACAAGCTGAGACGTTCTCCCGGGCAACCCATGCTCCTTTTTCGCCGGACTCCGGCGTTTTTCGCGGGTAACCTCCTGGGCATGAGACCCGCAGTTCGCCACCTTTTGTCACTCTGCCCCGAGGTCGACGAAGGCCTGGTGCGCGAGCACATCAAGCGCCTTTCCGACGACTACTTCGACCGTTTCGACCTCGACGATATCGCGCGCCATCTCCGGGGGCTCGCGAAGCTCGGTCCGGACAGCCCGGTCGAGTTGCTGATCGATCCGGCCGGTGACGGCTACTCCGCGTGCACCGTTCTCGCGTACGACTCGCCGTCCGTGTTCTCGTTGATTACCGGTGTGTTCTGTGCCGCGGGCGCGAACATCGTGTCCGGCGACGTGTTCACGTGGGCGCGCTCTCTCGACCGGGGTGTGGCGCGATCCGCACCGCGGCCCAAGCCGCGCTCTCCAGGGCGGCCGTCGCCGCGCGGTCGTCGCGCGCCGCCAGAGCCTGACTGGTATCGGCGGTGCATCGTCGATCGATTCCTCTGCGCGTTCGAGGAGGACGGCGGCGGGCGAGATGCAGACGCCGCGTCCAAGCGCCGGCTGCGCAGGCTCCTCGACGACGTCTTCTCGCTGCTCGCTGCCGGGGACGACGCAGCGATTGTCGCCGCTCGGCATCGCGTCAACGAGAAGGTCACGGCTCGGCTCGTCGAGCTTCGCGGCACGGAGCAGCCCGTGCTCTATCCGGTCGAGATCGAGTTCGACAACGACATCGGATCGTTCACGCGCCTGTCGCTCCTATCGCAGGACACCCCCGCCTTCCTGTACTCGATCAGCAGCGCGCTGGCCTTGCAGGGGTGCTCGATCGAGCACGTGCACATCCGAACCGTCGAAGGCCGTGTTCGCGACGTCATCGATTTCCTCGACAAACACGGCCACCAGATCGACGACGACGACACCCTTCAGGGCATCCGGCTCTGCGCCCTGTTGACGAAGCAGTTCACGTACTTCCTCGACAGGGCGCCCGATCCGTACACCGCGCTGTCGCGATTCGAGCAGCTCGTCGAGGGCTTTCTGAAGATCCCCGAGGACGCGCGCTCCGTCGACTTGACCGATCCGCGATTGATGAAGGACCTCGCACGCCTGCTCGGAGCCAGCGATTTCCTGTGGGAGGACTTCATCCGCCTGCAGTACGAGGCGCTCCTGCCGGTCCTGGAGTCCGGAGGTGATCGGCGGCGCCAGGAGGAGCCGGTCGGCGAGCGACTCGCGGCGGCCCTCGCCGGCGCCACGACGCTGCAGGAGCGTCGCGACAGGCTGAATCGCTTCAAGGACGACGAGATCGTCCTGATCGATCTCGACCACATCCTCGATCCTGAAGTCAACTTCCGATGCTTCGCCGGCCGCCTCACCGCGCTAGCCGAAGAGGTCATCCGCGTCGCGGCGCAGATCGTCTGGGACGGCCTCGTCGAGCGCTACGGACGCCCGCTGACGGTCGCGGGGCTGGAGGCTCCCTGGGCGATCTTCGGCCTCGGGAAGCTGGGTGGCGGCGCTCTCGGCTACGCGTCGGATATCGAGATCCTCCTCGTCTACGGCGACAACGGCCGTACCGACGGCGAGTCGTACCGCACGAACACCGAGTTCTTCAACGAAATGGCGCTCGACCTGGCCAAGCTGATCCGCGCCAAGCGCGAGGGCATCTTCGAGGTCGACCTGCGCCTGCGACCGTACGGCAAGAACGGTCCGAACGCGTGCAGTCTCGAGTCGTTCTGCACGTACTACGGCGTCGGCGGAGACGCGCACTCCGTCGAACGTCTCGCGCTCGTGCGCATGCGCGCCGTCGCGGGTGATCCGGATCTCGGCGCACGCGTCGAACGATTGCGCGACGAGCTCACCTATGCGTCGCGGAACGTCAACCCGGAGGAGATCTACGAGGTTCGCGTGCGCCAGTACGAGGACCGTCGCAAACCCGGTCGCTACAACGCGAAGTACAGCCCGGGAGCTCTCGTCGATCTGGAGTACACGGTCCAGCTCTTGCAGGTGCTCTACTCTCCGAAGTATCCGAAGCTGCAGACGCCGAGCATCCACCGAGGACTCGAGGAGCTGCGCTCCGCCCGCGTCATCGCGGACAAGGAGTGTCGTCGACTGACGAAGGCGTACGTGTTCTTCCGTCAGCTCATCAACGGCCTGCGGATGCTGCGGGGGTCTGCGAAGGACCTCTACCTCCCGGAATTGGACTCCGACGAGTTCCTGCATCTCGCCCGACGCATGGGCTACGAGACGCAAGACGGGCTCGGGCCGGAGCAGCAGCTCCACGTCGAGTTCGAGACGCGATCGGCGGCGGTGCGGACATTCGTTACGGGGCATCTCGGAAAGGACTCCCTTCCGGGCCCGCCGAGCGGCAACGTCGCCGACCTGTTGCTGGCGGAGAATCCACCGGACGAGCTCGTGGAGTCGACGCTCGACGCGGTCGGCTTTCGCGATGTGACGCGCGCATTCGCGAACCTGCGCAGCCTCGCCGGCGACGAGATGCGTTCCGATGCGTTCACCGACCTGGCCGTGCTGGCGTGCGACTTCCTGCGCACGGAACCCGATCCGGACATGGCGCTGAACAATTGGGAGCGCTTCCTCGGCGAGCTGGACCACCCGGTCGCCCACTTCCGGCTCCTTCTGTCGCAGCCGCAGCGTCTGGCATTCCTGCTCGGCGTCTTCTCTCGCAGTCAGTTTCTGGCCGACACGCTGATTCGCAACCCGGCGTTCTTCGATTGGGCGACCGAGCCAAGCCGTCTGCATCCGATCCGCAAGCGCCGCGACCTGGTCCGCGAGCTGCGTGGTCTGTCGCGAGATCACACCGATCGCACCGAGTGGTGCAATGCGATGCGGCTCTTCGTGCGCCGTGAGGTGCTGCGCATCGGCGCACGCGACATGTGCCTTCGCGTGCCGCTTGAAGAGGTGACGACCGAGCTGAGCAAGCTCGCGGAGGCCGTCGTGCAAGTCACGCTGCGGCGAAGCTGGCGCATGATGAGCGAGGCCGGCGAGGTCCCGCCGTCGTGCGAGGAGCTGCCGGATCGATTCTGCGTCCTCGCGTTCGGGAAGCTCGGCGGTGCCGAGCTCAACTACAGCTCCGACATCGACCTCCTCGCCGTCTTCGACGATATGGGGCTCGAGTCGAGCGGCCCGCATCGGCGCGAGCTCGAGGTCTGCGCGTCGGAGGTCGTCCGTCGGCTGTGCTCGGACCTGACCGAGCACACCGCACAGGGATACGCCTACCGCGTCGACTTGCGGTTGCGACCGTTTGGCGGCGTCGGCGAGATCGTGTCGTCGATCACCGCGCTCGAGACGTACTACCGCGACACGGCGAAGCTCTGGGAGGTCCAGGCCTTGCTGAAGCTGCGTCCGATCGCCGGTAACACGCAAGTCGGCTACGACTGCGTCGAGCGACTTCGCCCTCTGCTCTTCGAGCGGCGCGAGCGGGGCTGCATCGCTCGCGAGATCAGTGCCATGCGCGATCTCGTGGTCAGCGAGCACGCGGCGCGTTCGCTCGGCAGCGGCTTCGACGTCAAGAATGGCGCCGGTGGCATTCGTGACATCGAGTTCCTCTGTCAGGGGCTGCAGCTCGCAGGGATGTCCGAGCAGCCCGCGCTTCTGACCGGCAACACGCTCGAGGCCTTGAATGCTCTCGACGAAACGGGGATCCTCGAGAGCGACGAGGCCGCGCAGCTGGCGGACGACTACCGCTGGCTGCGTTGCGTGGAGCATCAACTGCAGATCCTGCACAACCGACAGACGCACACGATTCCGGAGTCGGAAGACGAGCTCGAGGCGTTGGCGCGGTGCGTGTGCGGAGCGGCCGCGAGCGGCGCCGTGTTTCTCGACGAGCTCGAACGTCGTCGCAAGCGCGTGCGTCAGGCGTACCTCGCCCGCCTGATCGAGGGAGAGGAAGTCGAACCATGAGATTCTCGTGTTGCGTCGCGTGCGCTGCCATCGTGTCGATATCCGTCGCGGTCCGCGGCGGCGATCAGCCTCAATGGGGCGAGCGGCACTCGCGCAATATGGTCTCGTCCGAGACGGGATTGGCCGCGAGCTTCGACCCCCAGAGCGGCGAGAACGTCAAGTGGTCCGTTCCACTCGGCTCGCAGTCGTACTCGACGCCGATCGTGTCGCAGGGCCGCGTCTTTGTCGGAACGAACAACGGCCGACCTCGCGATCCGCGACACAAGGGCGACCGCGGTGTCCTTCTGTGCCTCGACGAGGACGACGGTGCGCTGCGGTGGCAACTGGTCGTGCCGAAGCTCGAGCAGGATCAGTTTCTCGATTGGCCGCGCGTCGGCCTCGTGTCGCCGCCATCCGTCGAAGGTGATCGCCTCTACCTCGTCAGCAACCGCGGCGCCGTGCTGTGTCTCGATATCGATGGCCACGCGGACGGCAACGACGGACCGTTCGTGGACGAGGGCCGCTTCATGGCCCGCCCGGGAGCGGGGCCGATGGAGATCGGCGACACGGACGCCGATATCGTGTGGCGCTACGACATGCGCGAAGAGCTCGGCGTCCGACTCCACGACGAAGCGCACGCATCCGTACTGATCGACGGGCCGTTTCTGTGGATCTGCACGTCGAACGGCGTCGACGGCTCGCACAAGTACATCCTCGCGCCGAAGGCTCCGAGCCTGATCGTTCTCGAGAAGGCGACGGGGCGGCTGCTGGCGAAGGACGACCTCGGCATCGGTCCGGACATCGTCCACTGCACCTGGTCGTCGCCGGCGTTGGGCTCGGTGGGCGGTCGCAAGCTCGTGTTCTTCGGCGGTGCCAACGCGATCTGCTATGCATTCGAGCCGCTGGCGTCGATGCCCGCCGCTGGCCAGCTCGCCAAGCTGAACACCGTGTGGAAGTTCGACTGCGATCCGGAGGGGCCCCGCGGTGACCTGGCCAAGTACCAGGACAATCGCCGGGTCGGGCCGAGCACGATCATCGGCATGCCGGTCTTTCACGACGGCCGCGTCTACGTCACGTGCGGGGGCGACCTCTGGCACGGCAAGACGAAGACGTGGATCGAATGCCTCGACGCGTCGAAGAAGGGCGATGTGACGAAGAGCGCGCGGATCTGGTCCCAGCCCCTCGTGCGCCATTGCATGTCCACCCCGGCAGTCGCCGGCGGCCTCGTTTTCGTGCCGGACTGCGGCCGGCACCTGCATTGCTTCGACGCGCGCACCGGCGAGCCGCAGTGGTCACACGACACGCTCGGAGAGATCTGGGGCAGCGCGCTCGTCGCGGACGGCAAGGTCTTCGTCGGCACGCGCCGGGCGCGGTTCTACGTGTTCGCGGCCGAGCGCGAGAAGAAGATCCTCGCGTCGGTCAAGCTCGACAGCGCGATCAGCGGCTCACCGACCGCAGCCAACGGCGTCGTCTACGTCTCGACGATGGCGCGGCTGTATGCGATCGCTCCGAAGGCGCGGTGACGCTCGACCAGCCCCTTTCCCGACGGGCTACGGATACACGATCCGTCCGCCGACCATCAGAAGTCGTTGCGCGGTAGTGAGGTAGGCGACAGCGAGCCGTCTGCTTGCACTACTGCTTGCACCAGCAGGACGGAATCGGGTCACGATCGCGGAGATTCTCGCGCCGCCGGCGCCTCCTCACGAACGCGTGCTGACGGGCCGAACGTACCGCCCATCGATCCCGGCATCGCCGCCTTCGCGGCGACACTGCGCGCCCTGCCGCTAGAGTCCCGGCGGCAACTTGCACGACTGCTCACCGAGGACGAGGAAACGCCGTGATGCCTGCCGCAAGCGACGGCATCGTCATTCGGATGTTCGACAACGACGCGACGGAGCGGCTCACGCTCGACGCTGAGGAACTCGCGGCGCTCGAGTGGGTGCTCGCCGTTACGCGAAGGGGCGACGTGCTGCGGACCGTCGAGGTGACCGTCGAACTCGACGCGGACACGCTCGCAGTTCTCACCCGGGCGATAGACTCGCGGGACTTGCCGTCGTGCACTGGTCGTCTTGCTGACAAGGTGGAGACGGCGTCGCGGAAGATCGAGTAGCGTAGGTCTGTGTTCCGCACGCCAGCACGATCTAGTGCCTCCTGGCGCTGAGTCTGGGAACGTAGACAGCAGGGAGCCGGTCATGAGTAACCGCATGGTCCTGACCTGGGTTGCACTCGGCGCGTTCGTCGGCGCCATCGTCGGGTCGACGTTCGGATGGCTTGTCGCCCACTCGGGATCACCGTGGATTCGGTCCGAGGACGACGTTGGACAAGCTGACGACCACGCGCAGGGTCGCTTTAGCTTGGTCGCAGGTCCGGACAAGTTCGTGTTCCGGATCGACACACACACGGGGGTTACCTGCATAGGGTAGGCTGAATCGGACAACGGGAGCCGGGAAATCACCCCACACCTC
>CAYMRB010000165.1:0-19290 GCA_964392615.1 uncultured Planctomycetia bacterium
CGAGAGCTTGATGCCGCTGCCGATGGCTCTGGCGCGCGCGATCTGCGACGAGCTCGCCGCCGTGCGCGAGTCCGGTCTGCTCCACTTCCTGCGCCCCGACGGCAAGTCGCAGGTCACCGTCGAGTACGAAGGCGACAAGCCGGTCCGCGTCGACGCGGTCGTCATCTCGACCCAGCACACGCCGGAAGTCGACCACGCGACGATCGTGTCCGAGCTCACCGAGAAGGTCATCCGCAAGGTCATCCCGGGTGAGCTTCTCGACGACGAGACGAAGCTCTACATCAACCCGACGGGCCGTTTCGTCATCGGCGGGCCGCACGGCGATACCGGTCTGACGGGCCGCAAGATCATCGTCGACACGTACGGTGGCCGCGGCCGTCACGGCGGTGGCGCGTTCTCCGGCAAGGACCCGAGCAAGGTCGACCGCAGCGCCGCCTACATGGGCCGCTATATCGCGAAGAACGTCGTCGCTGGCGGTCTGGCGGATCGCTGCGAGGTGCAGCTCTCGTACGCGATCGGCGTCGCCGACCCGGTCTCCGTGCGCGTCGAGACCGAGGGGACGGCGAAGGTCCCCGAGGCGACGATCGAGAAGCTCATCCGCAAGCACTTCGCGCTCAAGCCGAAGAACATCATCGAGACGCTCAACCTGCGTCGGCCGATCTACAAAGACACGGCCCGCCACGGGCACATGGGCCGCAGTCATCCCGACATCACGTGGGAGAAGACGGACAAGGCCGCGGCGTTGCGAGCGGACGCCGGACTCTGACGGGGTTTTCCGCTTTTCGGAGAAGACGCCGAAAGGCGGAAGGCACGTCCATCGGGGAAGCCGGGCATCGGACCTACGGGTCGGATGCCCGCGTGGGAATCCGGGCTCCGCGGCGGCAGCGTCACCGTCTTGACGTCGCCACATGTGTATGCATGATGGCGCAACCATGCAAAGAAGCTCGACGCCGAAACAGGCGCTTCGTCGCCGCGCCGCGGTCGACAAGCGGCTCGATCCGGACTTCTTCAAGGCGCTTGGTGATCCGACGCGCGTGACCCTGCTGGCGTGTCTCGCCAAGTGCCGTCGCCCCTGCTCGGTCTCCGAGCTCGCGGAGTGTTGCGCGGTCGACTACTCGGTCGTCTCGCGCCACCTCGCGCAGCTGGCCAAGGCCGGCGTGCTCGAAGCGCACAAGCACGGTCGAACCGTTCTCTACCGCGTCCGTTTCACGGACGTCGCGGGTCGACTGCGGGCCCTGGCGGACGCGATCGAGGCGTGTGACGACGGGTCTGGCGTCGGCGATGGATGCTGCGACGAAACAAGTTGAATCGAAGATCCCCACGGAGCTGAATCATGACTTCAAACGGCGAGCGCGCAGCGGATGGGTTTGCCGCCGATGCCGCACCTTTCCAAGCCAATCGGCGACCCGGACGGTTGGCCTTCCTCGATCGCTTTCTGACCGTTTGGATCTTCCTCGCTATGGCCGTCGGCGTCCTGATCGGACGCTTCGTGCCGGGCATCGCCTCAGTGCTCGACTCGGTCTCGGTGGGCACGACGAACATCCCGATCGCGATCGGGCTGATTCTGATGATGTATCCGCCGCTTGCGAAGGTGCGCTACGAGAAGCTCCCGGAGGTCTTCCGAGACTGGAAAGTCCTGCTCCTGTCGCTCGTCCAGAACTGGGTCGTCGGTCCGGTCCTGATGTTCGCCCTGGCGGTGCTCTTCCTGCCTGACAAGCCTGACTACATGATCGGCCTCATCATCGTGGGCCTCGCGCGCTGCATCGCGATGGTGCTCGTCTGGAACGATCTCGCACGAGGTAGCAGCGACTATGCTGCCGGGCTCGTCGCCTTCAACAGCATCTTTCAGGTGCTGTTCTTCGGCGTGTACGCGTGGATCTTCGTCACCTGGCTGCCGCCGCTACTCGGACTCGAAGGCGCCGTCGTCGAGGTGAGCATCGGCGACATCTTCCAGAGCGTGATGATCTACCTGGGAATCCCGTTCTTCGGTGGCATGATCACGCGTCTCGTGTTGCGACCGCTGAAGGGCGAGGAGTGGTACAGCGGCAAGTTCATCCCGAAGATCGCACCGATGACACTGGTCGCGCTCCTGTTCACGATCCTGGTCATGTTCAGTCTCAAGGGCGACCGCATCGTCGCGTTGCCGCTCGACATATTCCGGATCGCGATTCCGTTGACGCTCTACTTCGTCTTCATGTTCTTCGTCAGCTTCTTGATGGCGAAGCGCGTCGGGGCGGACTATCCGCGTGCGGCGACTCTCGCGTTCACCGCGTCTGGAAACAATTTCGAGCTCGCGATCGCAGTGGCGATCTCGGTCTTCGGCATCGGCTCGGGTATCGCGTTCGCCACCGTCGTCGGTCCGCTCGTCGAGGTGCCCGTCCTGATCGCGCTCGTCGGCGTCTCGCTGCGGCTCGGCCGGCGTCTGTACGGTCGCGGCGGGAAGGGCTCCGCCGGGCCGACGCAGCTTCCAGGCGGAATGGAAGGTTGATGGCAGCCTCTGCGCACAAAGGCTGCTGCGGCACGAGGTTCCCCGTGCGACGGCATCGCCGTGCGGTGGGAAGCGTGCACACGGGTGTGCCCACGGCTCGTTCCGACTCGATCGGCGACGGACGAGGTCAGTCCGTATCGACGTGGCCGCAAGCGGGGTCGCGCTCACCGTCCCGAGGTTCCTCGACACAGCCCCGTGTCGAGGGGAAGCAGCCCTCGATCGATGATGGAACCGGTGGCAGGAGGACAGCCTGGTCCCATCCGATCGGCGCCGCCGGCTGCTGATCCTGCCGGAGGGCTCGGGGCACCGGCAGGGTCAAGCTCGGATCGACGATCTCCGGGTAGACGGCTCGGATCCGTGCCCGGTCGTTCGCGGACAACCTGACTATATCACGATTGCGGTCCCCTGCTCGAGCCATGATGTCGACGTTCGACACGGTATGGCCAAGTCCCAGCACATGTCCGAGTTCGTGCATGAACGTCGTGGTGAAATTGCGCGCGATCGCTTCGGGGTCGAGGGTCCAGGCAAAGTTCCAATTGTTCATGAAGATGCCCGAGAGAAAGACGAGATTTGTGCCGACGAGAGTCGCGCTATCCGTGAGCCCCAACCAACCCTCGCTGAAAGACCAGGGGCTCACGAAGAACACGTTCAACTTGCGATTGCAGAGATGCCTTTCCAAGGGATGCCAGGAGCTGGGACACCCAGCAGAATTCTCCAGGAACAGGTCGGTGTCCCGAAAGTTCGCTGGGATATCCTCGATGACGATGTTGAAGATCTTCCCGCTCGGACATTCCTCTCCGAGAACCGGGCAGAGTGCATCTTCCCATTCCTGCACGGCCATCTCGATTCCAGGCCCGAACTCGTCGTACATCGTTTGCGGGATGACGACGTCCAACGGGTACGCGAAGTACCGGAGTCCGCGCCGACTCAGCGTCGGGTGAGGCAGCCGCAGATAGGATTCCAGAGTCAACTCCATGATCACGGTGCTGCCCAGCTCGTCTGAGGCACGAAACGAAATCATGTCCTCGGCGGGAGCCCAGACCGGATCCGGAGTCAGGCGGAGAATACCGTCTTCGATGCGGTAAGACCCGAACTCCGGCTCTTCGGTCACCTCGTAGGTCAGTTCCTCGAGAGGCGTGTCCGGGTCGGTGACGAACGACTTCAAGTCGATGTCATTGACGACGAATACGACGATCTTCGCCGACTCGGTCGGCGGATTCGCCTCCGGCGGGCCCGGCTCGACGAGCTCGACGACGGAGCTCGCGGTCGCTGACGCGCCTTCGTCATCCGTAACCGTCAGGATGATCTCGTAGCTGCCGTACTCTTCGTACGCATGCTCGACTTCGGGACCATGCAGCACCGTGCCGTCGCCCAAGTCGTACTCGTAGGAACGGATCGTGCCGTCGGAGTCCTCGCTTCCCAGCGAGTCGCAGCGAACCGTTCGATCGGTCGCGGTCTTCGTCACGTGGAGGACGGCAAGAGGAGGTCGATTCGACGCGATCGGGGCCGGCCCGCCGAGGAAGAGGAAGCCGAGCAGATAGACCGGATCCGAGATGTCCAGAATCTCGTCTCCGTTGACGTTCGCGTTCTCCCGCGACGGGATCGTCGCCCCGAGAAACAGGTAGGACAGCGCGCCCACCGGGTCCGAGATGTCGACTGCGCCGTCCATATTGCTGTCACCCGGCCGATCGGCAAGCAGACCGGACGACGCGAGGAAGAGAGATCCCACGAGGGCTACGTTCAACGTCCACTTTGTCTCGATCATTGTCTCGATTCCCCGGTCTCTGAAACCTGTTCGTTCGTGCGGGCTCGAGCCGAGTTCAGCGCTCCCTCGGGCAACGCCTTCCTCCGTTGACGCACGGTCCTGCCGTGGCCGCTTCGAGCTCGTGTGTCAGCGATCACCCCCGCCGCAGCACACGACGAGACAGAGCACTCTATCGCTACAGACACGGTCCCGCGCGAAACCGACCGGGACGTTTTCAAGAAAAACCGAAGCCTCCGGCTCGTAGCCGAGGTTCCCGTCGCAAGCGGTTGTCCCGGGACGGGGAGGCCCCTGTCATGGCGCCGGCTGCCCGGACGTGTGCGACTTCTGACGCTCGCTCGCGAGGACGACTACAGGAGGGTCACGACCGTGGACAGGTCGACGTTGACGAACGAAGGAGACAGCCCGATGCACAGGCCTGCGCGCCGCTGCCTGACGATCGCTGTCGCGATTCTCGTAGCGACAAGCACGGCGTCGGCGCAGATCCGATGTGATGGCCTGGGCGATGTCGTGGACAGCGATGACTTCTCGTTGAGAGCCACGAGCGCGGAGTGCAGCGGATGCCACTCGGCCGACTCCAACGCGTTCGAGTCTCCTGAGCCCGCGGCTTCCTGAAGATCACCAGACGCTCAGGTAGCGTTCTCCACGGTCGGGCAGAATGGTGACGATATTGGCGTCGGGCCCGAAGTCCTTCGCCACTTGCATGGCGGCGACGATGTTGGCACCTGAACTGATGCCGACGAACGTCCCTTCCTCCCGGACCAGGCGCTTGGCCATGGCGATCGCGTCGACCGTTCGCACCGCGACCACCTGGTCGATCTCCTCCACGTTGACGAGGTCGGGAATGAAACCGTCGGCGAGGCCCTGTATACCGTGGCACCCGCGCGGCCGTCCTGACAGAACGGCCGACTCGTCCGGCTCGACCGCGATGATTTTCGACCCGAGGCCAGCCTTCCGGAGGGCACGGCCGACTCCCATCAGGGTGCCGCCAGTTCCGACGCCCATGACGAAGGCGTCCACCTTGCCCATGGTCTGATCGATGATCTCCTTGCCCGTGTATTGTTCGTGGGCGTTTGCGTTGTCGGGGTTGGAAAACTGCATGGGCAGGAAGAGATGTGGATCGGTACGGGCCAGCTCGACGGTCTTTTTTACCGCGTCCTGAATGTGGAGCAGGTCGTCGATGAGCTCGAGCTGGGCCCCGTAGGACTGAATCATCTTGCGCCGTTCCTCCGTGACGGACCGCGGCAGCACGATGACGACACGATAGCCCTTCTCGACGCCGACCATGGCGACGGCGATACCCGTGTTGCCGCTGGTTACCTCGAGAATGGTGGCGCCCGGCTTGAGGTCGCCGCGCTTTTCCGCCTCCTCGATGATGTTCTTGGCGATGCGATCCTTGATGCTGCCACCCGGATTCGTGAATTCTGCCTTGGCCTGGATCGTGCACCCCGCTTCGTTGGAGATGGACGGCAATTCCAGCAACGGGGTCATGCCGATGTTCTCCATCAAGCGAGAGGATTTTGTACATGCGGGCGCTTCGGTGGAGGTCAGGTCAGGGTCGCGGCTGGTGGTCATTTAATCCTCGGTTGGCATTGAATATATAGTGCACATGGGGCGAGACGCTGGAGAGGAGCGACAGGTGAGAGTCTCGCTCATCGAGGGCCGAGGCTGTCGTCGCAACGGAGTCTGGACGACGCGGAATCTAATGCGCAGCAGGTGAGTCGTGAATCGTCCGGCGTGACACTTGGTCCCGCCAAGTCGGTTTCAAACGTCGGCGGCATGATACTGTCGACGAGGAGCGACGATCAAGGACGACGTCGTTCTCGACGTCCGGATCTGCGACTCGTATCGGAGCACCACATGCGGGACCACGACAACGGCAAGTCCGATGAAGGGCGCCACGCTGCTGGCGACGCTGCACCGCCTGGAAGCGGCGACGTCATTCAGCCGACCGGCGTAAGCGTGCTGACCTCGACCTCGACTCACGACGCCCGGTAGCTGGCGCCTGCGTTTCCGGTCGGGATTCAACCGAGGAGCGGAGGGCGAACGGTGTCGGCGCGAGTCGGAGGATCGACGGCGTGCACTGGAGGGAGGTTTTCGGCTGCCGACCTGTCAGCTGCTGGTCCGCGTTTCGCCCCCGGACGGAGGATCTCGTCGTCGCTCTCGAAGGCTCCCGCCTGCGCCTGGACGGGCTCCAGCCCGCCGACGATGCCCACGAGGACCTGTACTATCTCGCCGAGCTCCTCGGACTGCCTGGAGAGATCCATGCTGGCTACGGCAGATCTCTTGGCGTACGAGACATTCGATTGGGTGACCTTGTCCATCTGGGTCACCGCGTCGCTCACCTGTTCGATTCCCAGCGCTTGCTCCTGGCTCGCGCCGGACACTTCGGCGATTCGGTCCGAGCCCTTCTGTATGTCCTGCACGATCCTCTGGAAGATGCCGACGACTTGCTCCGAGGTCCCCACTCCCGTCTCGGCCTTCTCTCTGGACTGGCTGATGAGCTCGCCCGATTCCTTCGCAGCCTCGGCACTTCGTTTCGCAAGGCTGCGGACTTCCTGAGCCACGACTGCGAAGCCCCTGCCGGCTTCTCCCGCCCGAGCAGCCTCTACCGCCGCATTCAGGGCCAGCAGATTCGTCTGAGAGGCGATCTCGTCGATCATCTTCACGATCTCGGCCGTCTGGTTCGACGATTCCCGGATTCGTGCTATCGCCTCCGTCAGCTCGCCCATGGCCCCGAAACCCTTCTCGGCGGCCAAGCGCGTGTCTGCCGCCATCGAGTTCGCGTCCTCGGCGCTGGCGGCAGTCTGGCGCGTCATTGCGGCCATCTGTTCGAGGCTGCTCGAAACCTGGTCCAGCGAGCTGGCCTGGTCTCCAGCACCGGCGGCGATCTGCTTGCTCGTGTCTTCGACCTGTCGCGAGGTCGTCGTGACGCGCACGGCTCCACGGTTCAAGACGCGGATGACGTTGCTGATCGGATTGCCGATGCTGCGGGAGACGAGCACGCCGATGACGACGGCGAGTACGACAGCGCCGCAGCCGATGAACAGCTGGACGAGCTGCCAGCGGCTGACGATCGTCGAGCTTCTCAGAAACGTCGCGTCCGCTTTGGCCCGCAGGGCCTCGGCTTCGGCGGCAAGCTCGTCGTCAAGACGGCTCATGTTCGAGGCCAGCTGCTCGCGAGTGCGCGTGAGGTCGCTCTGTGATTCCAGCATCTCGCTCTTGGCGTCGAGCATGTGGTCGACGAGACCGGTCAGTTGGGTCAACGCGGTCGAAACGCTTGTCGTGGTCTCGTCCTGGGAGAGCAGTGTGATCCCGTCTCTCGCGCTGCGCAGCAGAGTCTTGATGTCGCTTCTGGAGTACTCGATGAGAGCCGTGTCGGTCGCCAGGAGGGAGTCCTTGACGAGCGCGTCGAGCTCGTGGCAGTAGGAGCGCACGGACAAGGCCGTCTTGATGGTCGTGATGGCCCTGGTCGTCGTTTTCGACACATTGGCGACGTCCGTTTGAGTTCCCGAGGCGATGGAGCCCGCCTTGGCCTGGATTCGCCCGAGAGCGTTCTCGATGTCCATGGACGCGCTGAACTCCGCGGCATCGCTCTTCTCGACGGCCGCCTTGTTGATCGCGGCGACCGCTTCGTCGAGTGTCTTCTTCTGTCGCGAGAGGCTGGCGAGGCCCACGGCGTGCTCTACCTCTCCGGCGAGGATCTGGCGCTTGACCTCCAATATGTCCCGGATGAGCGGCGCTAGCCGCTTCAGGCCGTCGAAGACCTGCGCCATCGCCTTGTCTTCCTTCAGCCGGGCGAGGGCTTTGGTCGCATTCGCCAAGAGAGTCGCGATCTCGCCCTCGGCGTAGTCGACCACCGCTGTGTCCTGAGACAGCAGGGCGTCCTTGGCCAACGCGTTCAGCTCGTGCAGCGAGGAGCGCATCGAGAGTGCGGCCCTGATACTGCCGATCGACCTTTCGGAGGTCGCGAAAACCTCGCGAAACTTGTCGGCGACCTCCTGGCGGTACGAGGTCGCGTTCGTCCTGATTCCGTCGATGGCGTCCTCGACGAACAGCGTCGCGCTGAAATCGGAGGCGTCGACCATCTCGACAGTCGTCTTGTCGATGATCTTCAGCAGTCCCGAGCACGACTTGCTCAGATCTGTCATGCGTTCAGACGCCGCCATCTCGCGGCTGCGGTGAGCGATCAGGCTGCCGATCTCGGCGAGGACACCCCGCAGCAGCTCCGACTCCCCTTCGCTCGCCCCGCGCGGGGAGCGGTTCGCGAGTTCGGATTGGAGACTCTCGAGGCTGTCTCTTGACCGCGCGCCGACGATCGCATCGCATGTCGCGCGCAGAGACGACAGGAACACGCTGCCCCTGTTCTGGCGGTCGATCGTCGCGCTGATCTCGCGAGTCGTCATCTGCAGCTTTCCCTGCACGTGGCGCATACAGAGGACTCCCAGCGTCCCCGAGATGGCGGCAAGGAAGGCGCAGGAGAAGAAGCCGGCGAACAGCCTGGACTTGAGCTTGCTCATGGCGAATCGGCAGCTGTCAATCTGCCAGTGGCCGGATCTCACCTCCGCGAATGACGGTCAGGAACACCTCGTCCATTCCCTGGTGGTCCTCCGGACCGAAGTGAAGCTCGACACCACCGAGGTCGAAGGCACCCGTGGTGTTGACGGCGTCGATGAACCCCGAGCGGGTTGGCGTGGCGCCGGCCTTCTCGACGGTAGCGCAGAACAACTTGGCGGCCAGGTACCCCTCGAGAGACACGAACCCCGGCTTGGCGCCCGGCTGATATTTCTTCAGGGCAGCCGTGTACTCATCGACGACGGGCACCCGTCTGTCGAGAGGGAAGTTGACGACCTGGGAGATGATGCAGCCCTCGCCGTCACGACCGAGCTCGGTACGCAGGGCCTCGGTTCCCACGAAGGAGATGTTGCAGTAGATGGCGTCCTGCATGCCGTGTTTCTTGCCGAGCTTGATGAACTCGGCGCACGGCTTGTACGCTCCGACCATGATCACGGCTTGCGGCTGCGCGCGGCGAATCCGAAGCAGAGCGCCTTTGACTGCAATCGTGTTGCGCTCGTACGTTGCCGTGCAGGCGAGCTTCAGCCCGCGCTTGGTGAGCGCGATTTCGATGCCGCTCAAGCCCGCCTGGCCGTAGGAATCGTTCTGATACAGGCACGCGATCTTGTCGACGCCCTTCTTGTCGATCAAGTACTGGGCCAGCTTCTCCATCTCCTGGTAGTAGCTACCCCGGACGTTGACGACGTACCTCTTGAACGGGTTGCGGAGGAATTCCGCGCCGGTGAAGGGCGCGAAGAACGGCACCTCAGCCTTCTCCGCGATCGGGACCACAGCCTTGGAGGTCGGCGTACCGACCTCGCCGATGAGGAGAAAGACCTTCTTTTCCTCAATCAGCCGGCGCGTATTGGTGATGGCTCTGTCCGGCTCGTATCCGTCGTCCATGCTGACGAGGCGGATCTTCCGGCCGTTGACGCCACCGCCGGCATTGACCTTGGAGAAGCACGCCTGAAGGCCGGCGCGCATCCCTTCGCCGAGTGCCTTCGCCGGCCCGGTAAGAGCGCAGGACTGGCCGACGAGGATCTCGTCGTTCGTCACTCCGTCCTCGGCCGACGCGCTCGCAAACGTCAAGATAGCCACGAAGATCGACACGACGACGGTAAGAGACCCTTCCATCGTTCACCTCCTCGCGCGGTACCGCCGGGACGAGTGCCCACCAGCGGTCCGTCCGGTCATAGGAAACCGAGTCCTTGCCGGCAGCTGCCGCCCCCGCGGCGACTGTCAGGCCCTGCTGGCCTATCGACGTTGTCGGGCCCGAACCTTGAGAACAGTTCGAGAAGGCTGCGATCCAGGAGCCTGTACCGAGGCAGGAATGGGAACTCGCGCTCGCGTCAGGAGCAGGGCGTGAACTGCGTGCAGCCCAACCTCTCATCCTCGCCCGGCTCGTCACCGCACTCCATGAACGGCTCGCCGGGTGGGGTGCCGCCGTTGAACAGATACTGCAGGAGCGAGATGCCGTCGGTGATGTCGATGTTGAAGTCGCCGCTGGCGTCAGCCGCGGCGAGGCAGTTCGGTGCCGCCGTGCCCGCGAACAGGTACGTGAAAATGCGGATCGCGTCCGACAGCCCGGTACGACCGTCTTGGTTGACGTCGCCGCGCCGGTAGGGGTTGTGCAGCAACGGCGTGGGCGGGATCTCGTACAGCGCCGTCACCCCGGCGTCGGTCGTCGTGTCACCGTCGACGAAGATTTCCGTGATCCGCTCCGTGTAGTACTCCGGCCAGCTCAACGCGACGGTGTACGTCCCCGGAGGGAGGTCGTTGAAACGGAAGGCGCCGTTGCCGTCCGTCGTCGCGGACCAGCCGGTCGGATCGAGCTGAGCGCGTACGAATCGGAGCGGCTCGCCGGTGACCGCGTCGACGACGCGGCCTTGCAGATGGCCCGTCGCGAAGTAGATCGATCCGTGGACGAGGCGCGGCACGATGCTGGCCCCGTCGACGATGAACGCATTGTTGACCGAGCCGCCGAGGTCGAGGTTCTCCAGGAGGAGGGGGATGACCTTGACCGTGCCGCAGTCGATCCCGCTGCGTGCCCGCACGCGGAATCGCAGCAGGGAATGGCCTTCATCGGGCTGATCGGCGGCCGGCAGGATCTGGTCCTCGAAGAACGGCTCGACGTAGTCGAAGATGACTCCGGTCCGCGAGCGCCCGCCGAGCGGGCCCCGGTCCGTCAGCGTCTCGGTGATGAAGAACTCGATGCGTCCGGCGTTGCCCAGTTGTCGTCCGACGTCGGTCCCGTCGTACGTGACAGCGATGACCTCGGCGAGGTCGGTGTCGTACGACACGCCGACCTGGAATCCCTGGAGATCGCCGCTGTGCTTGCCGCGGCAAGTGAGCGTCACGCCCGGCGTCGCGCCGCAGATCGCCCGCGCGCTCTCCAGCGACAGGACGTCGCCGCTGTGGACCCGGAGCGCTCCGTCGATCATCGTCGGAGTGATCCCCTGCTGGCCGCTGACGAAGCGATTGAAGCTCGCCGGGCTGCCGATGCCGTCGATCAGGCGAATCGGGTACTCGCCGCCGACCGCATTGCCGCGGACGCGGAAGGTCAGGCGCGCGAGGATGCGCGGCGCCGCGCCTTCGGGGAGCGGGTCGAGGCTCTTGTCGGCGACGCTCGAGTTGAACTCGAACACGACGGCCAGCGTCGCGACGCCGAGACTGTTGTCGACGTCGGGCTGCACCCAATCGGGCTCGAGACCGATCACGTCGGTGCCGATCACCCCGAATTCGGTCAGCGCCAGTGCCTCCGACGGGAACGTGAGCGCGAGGCTGAAGGCGTGGATCGGCTCGTCGTTCGATGCCGTGATGATCACGTGGAGGTCCGAGTCGTTTGGTGCGCCCTCGGTGTAGCCGACCCGCAGGACGTTGTCGGCTCGCACCGGCGTGGCCACGGCGACGGCGAGAAGCAGGAGCGCGCCGAGTCGGACGACTTGGAGGCGGTCACTCATGGTTCGCAAGTTCTCAGAGGTGGCGATCGAGTTCTGCATGGCTCCTCCTCTCACTCGTTGCACGCGAGGTTGTCGCGGAATGTGGGGTCCTTGCCGGGATCCGGGAACGGAGCCGGCGGCGGCAGGCTGTCCGCGATGAACAGCGCGAAGAGGAGGTACAACGGATCGACGATATCGAGCTGACCGCTATCGTCCGCATCCGACGCGTCCGCGCACACGGGCGGCGGCGCATCTTGGAACAGGTAGGCAGCGATCCCCACCGCATCGGAGAGTGTCACCTCGCCGTCGCGGTCGTGGTCGCCGCGCACGAACTCCGCCTCGTTCGGCGAAATCAGCGTGCGATACAGAATGCCATGGGTTCGGTTGCACACGAGGAGGGTGTTGCCCGAGATCGCGACGCCGCCGATGTGTCCCGGATCGTCGTACCCCGGCCCCAGGCTTTCGAGACTGAACTCGAAGCGCTCGGGGGGCGGCGGGCAGTCGCCACCGGTGAAGAGCTCACGGACCTGGCCATCCCCGAACGTCGTGAGAACGTCTCTTGCAGCGGGTCGTAGTCGATGCCGCCGCCCAGGGGCACGGGAATGAAGATCTCCGGCGGCAAGCAGGTCGTGACCAGCGCGCCATTCGGGTCGAACGCATGGATTCGGCGCGACGTGCCCTCGACGACGATGAGCCGCTGATCGGCCTGTCGCTTGCCCGGGATGAACGTCATTCCGAGCACGACGGGCGACTCGACCTCGGGCGGGAAACGCAGGCTGATCGTCGTCCCGACCGACGGGTCCGCCAGGCTCGCGAGGCGAATCCGATTGTCGACCGAGTTGGAGATCGCGACGTAGTCCGTCAACTCGACCAGGTTGCCCGGAGGGATCGGGATGCCGACGAGAATGCGCGGTACATATGCGATGCCGCCCGGATGCGCCCACGGACTGACGATATCGCCGGCGTCCGATGGCGTGAGGTCCGGACCGAGGCGCACGATCGCGGGCGTCACGTCGTCGGTCACCAGGAGGTCGCCATCGGGAAGCGTGGTGACGTCGAAGCAGTGGCGGCCCGGAAGGGCGCTCCAATCGATGATTCCGCCGGGGCCGACGGAAGCGGCGCACGGGCTGCTCTCCGGACTGCGCATGGCGCCGATGACCTCGGAGGCGCGCAGCGTGTAGGTCGTCGTTCCATCGTTCGGGGTCTGATCGAGATAGCGCGTCGCGCCTCCCGCGACGACCGCGAACGGCACACCGTTGCGGAGGATCTGGATATCGCCCCCGTAGGCGTCGTCCTCCCCGGAGCCGTTGTTCTGCCACGTGATGTCGACCTGGTTCGACAAGGTCAGTCGACAGTCGACTTCCGACGGCGGCACGATCGTGGGGATGACCTGCTCGAGCTGGTACAGCGTGGCCTCGTCGGCGATCACGGCGAACAGGCGCAGCGCACCCGTCGAGAACGACTCGATGCCGCCGATGGCGCTCGTCTCGACCTGACCGAGCGGCACGTCGAGGCCCGTGCGGTCGGCGATCAGCTCCTCTCCGACGAGCTCGCCCTCGGTCGTCAGCTGGAGAATCCTCGTCGGCCCCGAGCTGCGAATGTCGCCGTACGTGACGTACAGCATGAAGTCCTGGGTGTCGAACGCGATGCCGCGTCCGTGGATGACGTCCTCGGCCGTCTCGACTCCGACGAGCCGGAACGACGTCTCGATGACGCCGCCGGGCGCGATCGCGAGGACCTTGTTGTTGACCACGTCGCGAGTCCAGAACCGGCGACCCAGCGGGTCCCATGCCAGGCCTTGGAGGTTGGCGTCGTCGTCGATGAGCGAGATCGCGAAGCGGGCACCGTCGATCGGTGCGCCCTCGCGGTCCACGGCGTCGACCACGTACTCCTGCTCATCGCGCCCACCGATACTCGAGAGGACGTAGAGGAAACCGCCGAGTCCCTCGCTGAGGCCGCGGTTGAGCGTGATCGCGGGGAAGGTCCCGAGAGGATGCGGATTCGGCACGCTGCCGAGAAGCTCGAGGCCGTCCTGGCTGACGTGCACCAACCGGTGGCTCTCCTCGGAGAGACCGTTGGAGCCGAGTAGCCAGAAGCTGCCGTCGGTGGAGTCGCTCGTCAAGTCGACGTAGCTTTGGCCCGTATCGGCAAGCAACGTCGAAATGCTGACGATATCACCGTTTCCGGCGTCGGCCGTTGTCGACGCGAGGAGCACCAAGGTCCCCACGATCGAGACAAGGGCCTTCCAGCGCTTGCCCGTCCGTCTCGTGCTGGATCTGTCGAGCATGGCTCTGTTCTCAATGAATGCGGCGGTCGCCGTGCGGCGCGAGGTTCCCGGACTCCGCGGCCGAGAGTTGCTGGCCGTGCGGGAGTCGGGCGACGAAGCCGGTCTGCCCCGATCGTCTTCCTCGGTCGATAGTCTGTCGCAGCGCCATCCTACCACATGATCCGCTCGACGGATCCGCTGTGAGTTCCGGCTGCACCGTGCGCACTCGGGGCGCGTCACGGCCTGGCGCGCGAGTCTTCTGGCACCCCCCGCCTTGCGCGCTCACCCTTCAGACGGCGCGGGACGGTGCTCGATCGCGCAACTCTCGACCTGAGAGGACTTTCGTTCTACAGACCGGCGAAGCGCCATTATAGCCACTCCGCCCGTTCGGTCCATCGCCAAAGCCCCCCGGCGGGCCGCGTGGCGCTCGCGTCGACGGGGCCTGCCCCCGGCCTCACCCAGCCGCATCGCAAACCTTTGTCGCGCAGAGCGTTGCGTCTGCAGCGAGGAGCGTTTCTCGCTTGCAACCACCGGGCCGGAAGATATCCTATGCCGGTCGTGAACGGAGCTGGGACTCAGAGGAACACGACCGATGCGATCGATCGTCGGCATTCCGAGAGAGATCAAGGAGGATGAGGGACGGATCGCCATCACTCCGGCGGGTGTCCACATCCTGGAGGAACGCGGCCACCGCATCCTCATCGAGCGGGGCGCGGGCGAGGGCAGCGGCATCCCGGACGAGGAGTTCGCCGAGGCGGGTGCCGAAATCGTTCCGGATGCTGCGAGCGTTTTCGGCGAGAGCGACATCATCGTCAAGGTGAAGGAGCCTCTGCCGGCGGAGTACGGCCTCATCAGGTCGGACCAGATTCTGTTCACCTTCTTTCACTTCGCCGCGTCGCGCGAGCTGACGACCGCGATGGTCGACAGCGGAGCGACGTGCGTCGCGTACGAGACGATTCGCGACCGGCGGGGCCAACTGCCGATCTTGACGCCGATGAGCGAGGTGGCCGGGCGCATGTCGGTCTTCGAGGGCTCCAAGCACCTCGAGAGCCCGTTCGGCGGTCGTGGCGTCCTCGTCTCCGGCGTGCCGGGCGTCGAGCCGGCGAAGGTCGTGATTCTCGGCGGGGGCGTCGTCGGCCTCAACGCGGCCAAGATCGCGGCGGGCGTCGGCGCTCAGGTGACGATCTTCGAGGTGTCGCACGATCGGATGCGCTACATCGACGACGTGATGCCGCCGAACGTGACGACGCTCTACTCGAATCCGCTGCTCGTCCGCAAGAAAGTCTCTCAGGCCGACCTCGTGGTCGGCGCGGTCCTGGTCGCCGGGGCCAAGGCTCCGGTCCTCGTGCGCCGCGAGGATGTTAAGAACATGAAGGATCGTTCGGTTGTGGTGGATGTCGCCGTGGACCAGGGCGGGTGCATCGAGACCTGCCGGCCCACGACGCACAGCGCCCCGACCTACGTCGAGGAAGGCGTGCTGCACTACTGCGTCGCGAACATGCCGGGCGCGGTGGCCAGGACGTCGACGTTCGCGCTGACCAACGTCACGCTGCCGTACCTCGAGTCGCTGGCGGACGACGGCCTCGCGGGCTTCCTCGGTCACGGAGAGCACGTGGCGCAGGGATTGAACGTACACCAGGGACGCATTTACCACGCCGGCGTGGCGAGCGCGTTCGGTCTCCCGCTGGCGACCGAGCTTTCCGCCGATTCCGTCGGCTGAGGCCCGAGACGACGACACGCTGAACGGTCATGGACACCAAGAGCCCCGCAGCCCTCGAAAGCATCTACGCGCCGATTCAGGCCGAGATGCGCCGTCTCGATGGATTCCTGCGCGATGAGTTCGGGGCGTCCGAGCCGTTCATCCATGAGCTCTCGCAGCACATCGCGTGCTTCCGCGGCAAGCAGATCCGGCCGGCGCTTCTGTTCCTCGCGACGCGGTTGGTCGGCGCTCGCCCGACGGCGGACGTGGTCAAGATCGGCGCCGTGCTCGAGCTCGTCCACACAGCGACGTTGGTGCACGACGACCTTCTCGACGGGGCAGCCATGCGCCGTCGCGTCGAGACGGTGCACAGGCGGTGGGGGAATCGCCCGGCCATCCTGATCGGCGACTTCATCTACTCGCGCGCGTTCCAGCTGTCGACCGAGGTCGAGGGGATGGCGGCCATCCTGTCGGCGACCACGCACGAGATCTGCGAGGGCGAGCTGCTGCAGATCGGGTCGCGACACGAGCCGGATATCACCGAGGACCTCTACTTCGAGATCATCCGCAAGAAGACCGCGATCCTGCACGGCGTCGCGTGCGAGATCGCCGGTCGCCTCGCCGGGCTCGATGAGGACCGCGTCGAGCTGCTGCGGCGCATCGGCCTCGATCTCGGCATGGCGTTCCAGGTCGTCGACGACTGCCTCGACTACGCGGGCACGGAGGAGGTCGTCGGCAAGAGCCTCGGAACCGACCTGCACCAGGGGAAGCTGACGCTGCCCTTGATGTACCTGCGGGACGGAATGGCGGCCCCCGAGCGCGATTGGCTGCGGCGTGCCTTGCGCGGTCCGCTCGACGCGCAGTCCGAGGCGCGCATCCACGATCTGGTCCGCGCCAACGGCGTGCTGACGAAGTCATTCGCGCGCGCCGAGTCGTTCGTCCAGAGCGCCAAGTCGAGCCTGCTCGAGCTCGCGGTCGTCGGCGATCCCCGGGCGGTCGCCGCGCGCGAGAGCCTCGAGCTCGCGGCGGACTACGTGCTGCGGCGCGATCGGTAGCGGCGGGGCGAGACCGCCCCGATCACCGCCTCGATGCCGAGCCGGACGAGCGCGTGGCGTCCGAACGTTCCGCCCATCGTCGGTTCACTCGAACCTCAACGAGTAGAGATCCGCGTCGCGCATCACGAACCGAAGGCGAATCGGTTTGCTGGCGAGCGTGCCGATCGACTCGCCGCTTTTCCATGCGGCCGCGCGGTCGATCTCGTTGCCGATGATCGGCTCGCTCTCGCGCAAAGTGAAACCGGGGATCGGCTTGCCCTGGGCGTCTTGGGCCTCGACCCGGATCTCGCCGGCAGCTGACGTGGCGAAGTTGAGTGACAGGCTCGACCCGTCGAACGTCAACGGCTTGGTCACCATCGAGCCGCCGCTGTACGGTGCCCGAACCGACGCGAAGCCGTCGAGACGAACGCTATGGCGCCGCAAGCAGGCCGTCGGCTGGGCATAGTCGTTCTGAACGTAGAACGACATTTCTCCGGGACCCGTTTGCACGACCCCCAAGGCCGGATAGTTGGTCCGCGAGACCCAGTTCTTCGGCCCGATTCCCGGTCGCAGAAAGCCTTCCATGAACGTACGGTCGTACCGTGTGCCGCCGCGCGTGGTCAATAGAACGGCGTCCGAGATGTCCCTGTAGTACTTCTTGTGAACACCGATCGCCTTCGCCTGCTCGTCGGTAATCGCCTGTCGCCGGGGCATGAACCGCGCGGCCGTGCTTACGTAGATATGCGGCGCCCGAAAATACGGTTGTGTCTGGTTCGTGTAGAGATGCTCTCTCCGTGCCGGACGGCCACGATGAACAGGCTGCATCTGCTGGGTTGGCGACCAACTCGACAGATCGGGGCTCGTCGCCCGCCCGACCGCCCGCAAGCTGCCGAGCATGATCCGGAAGTAAGCCACGTAGCAGCCCTCGGCTTCCGACCAAAAAATCAGATTCTGCGAGTCGAACGCGCCGTCGGTGATCACCGGCTTCTCGGTAGTCTTCTTCCACCGCAGGCCGTCGGGCGACACGAACAGATGAAGCCCCTTCGCAAGGCCCGCCACTCCCTTGTACCGTTCGTTTCTCGGCACGCCGGGACGCGTATCGACAAACGGGCAGAAGTTATGCGTGTAGGGCGCCGTATTGGCCAACACGACATTGTTGTCCAGGGTCCCGTTGATCTCGTAGAGGCCGACCCGCGGTTTGGTCCGGACGCGAAGCTGGACGCCTACGCGTCGTCGCGCGTCCAGTGCCCGCTGCGACCGCCCCTTTTCTCGAGCAGCTCGATCGACTCGACTGCCATCGAGCGATCGACGGCTTTGCACATGTCGTAGACCGTCAGGGCGGCGACGGACGCGGCCGTCATCGCTTCCATCTCGACGCCGGTCTTCGCGGTGACGACGGCGCGAGCGACGATCAAGAGGCGCGCCGCATCCGTATCGTCAGCGTTCTCTTTCTGCCACGCGAAGTCGATGTCGACCGTCTCGATCGGCAGCGGATGGCACAGCGGGATGAGCTCGGCCGTGCGCTTGGCGCCCTGGATGCCGGCGATGCGAGCCACGTCGAGGACGGCGCCCTTCGGCGTGTCACCGGATTCGATCCTGCGGCGCGTGTCCGCGTCCATCCGCACGGTGGCGCGGACGAGGGCTTCGCGGCGCGTCGGCGTCTTGGCGCCGACATCGACCATGCGCGCGGCGCCCGTCTCGTCGATGTGCGAGAAGCCCGGAGTCGATGCGTCTTGCGTCATGTGTCGATTCCGAAGTGCTGACGGGCGCAGACGAGGGTGTTGCGCGCCAGCATCGCGACGGTGATCGGCCCGATGCCTCCTGGCACGGGAGTGATCCAGCTGGCCTTCGGCTCGACCGTGGCGAAGTCGACGTCGCCGACGATGCGTCCCTCGTCAACGCGGTTGATGCCGACGTCGATGACGGTCGCGCCTTCCGACACCATATCGCCCGTGATCAGTCCCGGCTTGCCGACGGCGACGACGAGGATGTCGGCGCGTCGCGTGTGCTCGGCCAGGTCGCGCGTCGCGATATGGCACGTCGTGATCGTCGCCATCTCCTGCAGCAGGCACAGGCTGACGGGCTTGCCGACGATGTCGCTGTGGCCGACGATGACGACGTTCTTGCCGGCGATCTCGGCGCGGGTCGACTCGATCGCGGTGAGGATCGCGAGCGCGGTGCACGGACCGACCGCGTGGCGGTTGTAGATCAAGCGCCCGAGGTTGGCCGGGTTGACGCCCTCGACGTCGTTCGCGGGGGAGATCGTCTCCTGGATCTCGTGCGGCACGATCGTCTCCGGCAGCGGCATCGTCAGGATGATGCCCGAGACGGTCGGGTTGGTGTTCAGGAAGTCGAGGTGGACGAGGAGATCGGCGGCGGTCGTCAGCTCGTCGAGATGCAGGTGTGTGTACTGGATTCCGAGATCCGAGAACCGCTTCCTCTGACGGCGGATGTAGACATCCGTCGCCTCGTTGTCGCCGACCTGCACCCAGACAAGATGCGGAATCTTGCCGGCCTGGCGCAGCTCCGCGACGCCGGTCTTGACGTC
>CAYMRB010000166.1:0-19267 GCA_964392615.1 uncultured Planctomycetia bacterium
CGAGGCGCAGCTCGCGCTGCGTGCGGCGGTCGGTGCGCGTACTCTCGACAAGGTGTTGTCCGACAAGGACGCGCTGGGCGACGAGGTGCGCGACGCGATTGTCGAGCGCGCGCGCGAGTACGGCGTCCGCGTCGAGAAGGTCGGCGTGCGCGACGTGATTCTGCCCGGCGAAATGAAGACGATCCTGAACCAGGTCATCGAGGCCCAGAAGCAGGCGGAGGCGAACGTCATCCGTCGGCGCGAGGAGACCGCGGCCGCCCGCTCCCAGGCGAACACCGCTCGCCTGCTGGCGGAGAACCCTGTCCTCGCGCGCATGAAGGAGCTCGAGGCTCTCGAGGCCATCCTCGAGGGCACCAAGGCGACCTTCGTGTTCGGGGCCGGCGACCTGAGCGATCAGGTGCGTCAGCTCATCGCCGGACTGGAGTCGTGAATTCTGCCCACGATGCGGCTGTCGGGATCCGACCGGGTCCCGACAGCCGTTTTTTCGTCGCTACTTCGTCCGCAGGATCACGTGGAAGCCGAAGTCCGTCTCGACGACCCCGCTGACCTGGCCGGGCTTGAGCGGGAACACGGCGTCGTCGAACGCCGGCACCATCTGGCCGCGCTCGAACGTGCCGAGGCTGCCGCCCTTCGGGCCGCTGGGGCCGTCGGAGTGCTCCGCCGCGAGAGCGGCGAAATCGGCGTCGGGCTTCTTGGCGTCCGCAACGAGCTTCTCGGCGAGCTTGCGGGCTTCGTCCTTCGACCGCGTCACGTCGGCGCCCGCGCGCATGCTGCCCTTGTACTGAATCAGGATGTGGCTCGCGGTGACGCGCTCGATCTTCTGGCGACGGATGATGTGGTAGCCGAACTGCGTCTCGACCGGACCGCCGATCGCGCCGATCTCGAGAGCGACGAGCGCCTTCTCGAAAGGCCCGACCATCATGCCGGCGCCGAAGATGCCGAGGTTGCCGCCCTTGCGCGCCGTCGGTCCTTCGGAGTACTTCTGCGCGAGTGCGGCGAAATCGGCGCCGGGCGCTTTCGTCTCGGTCAGGATCTTCTTCGCGAGCTCCAGCGCCTGCTCCTTCGTGCGCGTCGTGTCGGGCTTGGCCGCCTGGCTTCCCTTGTAGGTGATCAGGATGTGCGCGGCCGAGTACTCGACGATCTTCGTACGCTCGAGAATGACGAAGCCGAGGGGGACCTCGACGACGTCGGAGACCTGGCCGATCTCCATGCCGAACAGCGCATCGCTCATCGGCTGGAACGGACCGGCGAGCTGTCCCGTCTGAAAGATCCCGAGCTTGCCTCCGCTGTCCGCGACGCGCGGGTCGTCCGAGTACTTCAACGCTACGTCGGAGAACTTCGCAGCGGGATCGCGAGCGGCCTTGAGAGCCTCGACGGATCGCGTCTTGGCGTCCTCCTTGGTGCGCTCCGACGGCTTGCCTTCCCGGCCGAGCGGGCGCGCCTCGGCGTGCGAGATGACGATCCAGGACGCGGCGACGCGTTCCGGCGCCTCGGCCGGCTTCGTCGGAACCTTGCTCTCGGGCTTCTTGGCTGCGTCTTTCTTGACCGCGTCATCGGCGTCCGCTGGCGCGGCCACGATCACCGGCGATACGGCAAAGGCGGCCAGAAGGGCGAGGATGAGCGGTCGGGGACATGCGGACATCGATCGGTCTCCATGGTGGGGGAAACCGGCCAGGCTACCAGCCCCGGGCCGCTTTTAAAGGCCGCTCTTCGCAATTGGTCGCCATTCCGCGATGTGCGGCGCGCGGTCGGGTACACTCGAGGCGTTGGGTCTCTGATCTCGCACCGCTCTTCGGGGACGAAACGTCGATGAAACGCGCTATCGCCCGATTCACCTCTTGGGTTCTGTTCTGCGCTCTCGCGGCGCCGTGTCTCGCCCAGCCCGTCCAATGGCGGCTCGAGGACGGTGGCAACGGGCATTACTACGAGCACGTGACCCCCGAGGGAGGCATCGGCTGGATCGCGGCCGAGCCCGCCGCGGCAGCGATGGAGTATCGCGGCTCCAGCGGACACCTGGTCACGGTGACGAGCGCAGAGGAGGAAGCGTTCCTGGCCGAGCACTTCGCGCTCGCGGGAGTCTGGATCGGTCTCACCGATCGCCGCGCCGAGGGCACGTTCGAGTGGATCACCGGCGAGCCGTTCGAGTTCGAGCATTGGAACGTGCGCGAACCGAACAATGCCGGCGACGAGGACTACACGATCTACAACGACAATTTGACGTGGAACGACTCGAGTGATCGCCGCGGCAACTTCATCGGCACGCTGTTCTACTCGTTCATCGTCGAGTATCCGTTCGTCGGTCCGCTCTATCGTCGCGGCGATGCGGACGCGGACGGCAGCCTGAACATCGGCGACGCCATCGCGATCCTGACCTATCTGTTCGGCCCTGGCTCGATACCGTGTCTCGCTTCTAGCGATGTCGACGACAGCGGAGCCGTCGACATCAGCGACGCGATCGGGCTGCTCGGCTACCTCTTCCTCGGGACGCTGGGGCCGCGTCCGCCGTTCGAGGAGTGCGGTTTCGACGACTCGACCGAGCTCGGCTGCGACGCGTTTCCTCCGTGCGCCGCCTGATCGCGACGCCGGCGCACTCGCCTGTCAGACGACTCCGCGCGCGGTTTCCCGGATGCGCTTCCACGCGCGTTCGACGTGCTCGCGCCGAGTGCGCGTCTGCCCGATCGCCATGCGCAGCGCCATGCGGCCGTCGATGCGCGTGTGCGTCAGGAACATCTCGCCCGACGCGTTCAGCTCGTCCATCAGTCGTTGATTGACGTCGTCGCCGCCGCGGTGGCGGAAGCACACGAGGTTGAGCGGTCGTGGTGCGGCCAGCTCGAAGTCCGGATCGTCGTCGACCCACGCAGCGAATTCCGTCGCCAGCGAGACGTGTTCGCGAACGCGCCGCTGCAGCTCTTCGACACCGAACGATCGCAGGACGAACCACAGCTTGAGCGCGCGAAAGCGACGACCGAGCGGCACCTGCCAGTCGCGATAGTCGATCGCCGCACCCGATTGCGTCGCCCCGGCAGGATCGTGGGAGGCACCAGCGCGGAGATACTCCGGCAGGATGCTCAGCGCCCGCACTAGCGCGCTGCGGTCGGCGACGTAGAAGCAGTTGCAGTCGAAGTTGACGAACATCCACTTGTGCGGATTGAACGCGTAGCTGTCGGCGAGCTCGAGCCCGTCGTGAATCCAGCGGAACTCGTCGCACAGAGCGGCCGTGCCGGCCATCGCGGCGTCGACGTGCAGCCAGGCGCCGTGGCGCTGGCAGACCTCGCCGATCGCACGCAGCGGATCGACCGCGCCCGACGACGTGGTGCCGACCGTCGCGCAGACGAAGCCCGGTCGGTGTCCCGAGCGGACGTCAGCCGCGATCGTGGACTCGAGGCACTCCGGACGCATCGCCAGGCGATGATCGGTCTCGATGCGGCGCAGCCTGTCCGTTCCGTGTCCGGCGATGATCATCGCTTTCTCGATCGACGAGTGAGCCTCCGCCGATGTGTACGCCGTCATCGATCCGTCGACACCGTCCGTCCTGACGCGACCGCCGCTGGCCCGGTCGCGCGCCGCGAGAAGCGCGCACAGCGATGCGCTCGACGCGGAGTCCTGGATCACGCCGCCGCCATCCGATGTCGACGCGAAACGCTCGGGCAGACCGAGCAGCTCGACGAGCCAATCGAGCACGTGCGTCTCGAGCTCCGTGCATGCGGGGCTGGTCGACCAGAGCATGCCCTGGACGCCGAGCCCCGCGGAGAGCAGCTCGCCGAGAATGGACGCGTACGAGCTGTTCGCCGGGAAGTACGCGAAGAAGTCCGGCGATTGCCAGTGCGTGATGCCGGGCAGGATCACGCGCTCGATGTCTTCGAGCATGCTCTCGAACGGCTCGCCTTCGGATGGCGCGGAATCCGGCAAGGCGCTGCGCACATCGCCGGGCTGCACTCGCGAGACGACGGGGTAGCTTTCGACGCCTTCGAGGTAGTCGGCGATCCAGTCGACGACGCGGCGGCCGTGCTCGCGGAATTCCTCGGGGTTCATCATGGCAGCGACGACGCCTCGCGCGCTTTCGCCCAGACCTTGCGGTCGGCGTCGGCGGTCAGCTTCTCGATGCGGTCGAACTCCGCATCGAAGTGCCACGAGTTCTTGCGCCGGCCGTAGATGTACTCGCCGTTCGGCGCCCGCCAACCCGAGAAGAAGAGCCGGTTCTTCTCGACGATCTCGCCACGCGCGGCCTCCAGCGGTCGCGGCAGGCGCGGCAGCGGCTTGCTGTCCGCCGGCAGGATGCCGATCGCTCGTCCCATGACCTGGCTGACCCACAGGTATCCGGACGCCGTCAGGTGGATGCCGTTCGACGTGAGCTTCTCGTCCTTGTTGTTTCTCATGCGCTCGAGGGTCGGCGTGAAGACGTCGATGAAGAACACGCCTTCCCGCGCGGCGATCTCGCGTAGCACACGGTTGTACGAAGCGAGGTCGCGGCAATGCTCGCGGCCGTCGGGGTAGCCGCCGCCGAGTGCCTCGTGGGCGATCGGACCGATGAGCGCGATGCGCGGCGTCGTCGATCCGTTGTAGCGATTCGTCTTCAACGTGCGCACGAACCGCGTCGTCTCGTCGCGAAACGCCTGCAGTCCTGCGGCACCTCGAAACGACTCGCCCATGCCGAGCGCCAGGAAGACGACGTCGGCCTTCTGTCGGCGCAGGTGCGTGTGGATGTCACCGAACGCGTGCGGGCGCAGCTGCTTTGCCGCCGTGTCGCCGCTCCACGCGAGGTTTCGGACGACCAGCCGGTGCTCTGGATAACGCGCGTGGAGGAGCGTCTCGAAGTAACCGTGTCGGCGCAGGTTGTCGGCGAACGTGTTGCCGATGAACACGACGTGATCGCCGGGCCGGATCTCCAGCGACGCGGCGGGCTTCTTCTCGTCCGCGAATGCCGCGAATGCCGCGAAGGTCGACGCGAGCGTCAGCAGCGCGCCGAGAGCCATCGGTGTCGTGTAGCCGGGTCCTCTCATGCTCACCTCCCTCCGACGATCTGGAATCGGGCCCCGCCGGTCGGCGCGGGCATCAGTGCCGCTTGAAGTGGCACGCCGCCGCGCGCTCGCGTGTCGATGACGAAAACGATCGACACGCGTCCGGCAGGCACGTCGATCACGGCGCCGCGGGTCGCTCGGTTCCCGATGCGAGTCGCCAGCACTCCGCGCCGGTTCGCCTGGAGGCGAATCTTCCCGGCCTGCGAGACCTCGAGGTCGCCGCGCGCGAGAGCGTATCGCGACAGCGCCGCGAGCTCGGGCGCAGGGATCTTGCCGGCGACCGTCGCGTACGCAGGCAACCAGCCGTCGTTGCTCGCGTCGGCCGCGAGCAGCGCGTCGAGGTCGCTATCGTTCGGCCGCGACTCGAGCGCGCGCACGCGCCAGCGTCGAACGACAGGCTCGTTCGACGGCGTGAACTCGCCCACGCGGCCGAGTGCCGTGAGGAACGCGGTCAGGTCGAGGAACTGCTGGCGCGTCATCTGATCGACGATGCCGGCCGGCATCAGCGAAGCCACCGGCTGCACAGCGAGGACGCGCGACTTCGGCAACGTCACCTCGTCACCGGTCAATCGCGATCGGACGATGATCTTCTCGGGGTCGTCGTAGCGCAGGATGCCCGTCGTGATGCTGCCGTCGGCCGCCACGACCGAGACGCTCTCGTAGAGTTCCTTGATGACCTTCGCCGGCTCGAGGACCGACTCGACGATGTACGGGTGCTCGGTGTTGCCGATGACGGTCAGGTCCGGGCCTATCTCCGGTCCCGCGCCGGCGATGGCGTGGCACGACAGACACGCGAGCTGCGCGTCGCGGAAGACGAGCTCGCCGCGCGCGGCGTCGCCCGATTGTCGCGCTTCCGCGAGGATCGCTGCCGGGCCCGCGGCGATCAGCTGCCGTTCGAGAGAGTCGTCGCTCGGCTCGAGGCGGAAGACCTTCGACAGCGCCGGGTCCTGCTCGCCGACTTCGCGGAGGTACTGGCGGATTGTCGCGGCGAACGCGTCGCTCGGCGGCCGCTCGGTGAAGGCGTCGGCGAGGACCGCGGCGCCGCCGTTCTGTGTCAGGAACTCGCGGACGATGCGCGGCGGGTCGAGCCCTGCGCTGTCGGAGCTCGCGGCGAAGAGCGTGGCTGCGGCGTCGGCAGCAGCCTCGAGGCTGACGCGAGCGAGTGCGACGATGACCGCTTGGCGAACCGCCGCGGGACGACCGGCGGCGAGCAGGTCCTTCATGCGCGTCGGAGCTCGTCGCGCTCCGAAGAACTCGGCCGCGGAGATCGCGGCGGCTTCGCGTTCGGACGCTTCGAGGCCGGGCGCGTCGACCAACGTGAGGAGCGAGTCCGCCGCCTTGCCGTCGCCCCAGGCTGCCGACACGCACAACGCCGCGCGTTGCACATCGATGTCATCGTACTGGAGGAACGGCCCGAGCTTCTGCAGGTTGCGCATGCCGGCGTCGGGCTTGATCCGGCGGCGCTGCGCCGCGTTGGCGATCGCGTCGAGGACGGCCGCGGTCGTCGCCGGCTCGAGACGTCCGCGCTGATCGACGTCGGCGATGGCGGCCCAGACCTTGGTCAGCTCGGCCCGCCCGGCGCGATCGGCGACCGGGGCGACGAGCGTCTCGATCGATCGTCTGCCGAAATTCGCGGAGCGCAGCGCCCGCAGCAGGGGCTCGACAGACTCTGCCGCGTCGAGGCCTTCCAGCGCCCGTTCGCGGTGCCCCGCGGTGGCGAAGCGCAGCTCGCCGCTCTTGGCGGGCGCGGCGTATGCGGGGCGCAGCCCGTCGAGCGTCGACGCGAGCGCCAGCTCGAGGAACTCATCCATCGGCCTGTCGATCACGCGTACGGCGATCGCGGCCGACTCGGCGCGCGGGATGAATCCGACCGTCAACAAAGCCTCCAGCCGGACCTGCGGATCGTCGTCCGCGACAGCCTGCGCGAGGATCGACAGCGGCTCGCCGACGTGCGGCCACCAGTAGCGCAGCACGCGCAACGCCGCTCCGCGCGCCGCGGGCTGGCGCGATGCGAGCACCTCACGCAAGAGCGGCTCGTTGACGCGACCGATCGTCTGATAGCACCACAGCGCCTCGAGCCGGCGGTGTTCGAGCTCCGCGTCCGAGCGATCGAGACTGTCGAGCCATGCGGCGAGCGCCGTCGCGACGGTCGCCGGGTCCTCTGTCGACAGCACGCGCTTGACCTGATGGCGCGTCCAGGCCTCCGGCGACGCGAGTTGCGCGACCACGTCGGCGAGCGGCACGCCGCGCAGGCGAGGCTTGTCGAGGAGCGGGCGGTCCTTCCAGGCCATGCGCCACACGCGACCGCGCGCGTGATCGCGTCGCGGGTCGCGAACGTCGTGCTGTACGTGGCCGATGAGCGGGTTGTACCAGTCGAGGATGTAGAGCGCGCCGCGTGGGCCCATCTTGATGTCGACCGGGCGGAAGCTGCGGTCGGCGCACTCGAGGAGCCACGGCTCGTTCTTCACCGAGTAGCCGGAGCCGGCCTCCTCGAGCCGGTAGACCGAGATGCCGTGCACCTGATACGAGCCGAGTGCGATCAGGCCGCGGAGGTGCTCGGGCAGGTGGCGGCCGTCGAGAAACTCGCCACCGCACGTCTTGCCGCGGTGCGTTCGTGCGATCGGCAGGCCGTCGATCTTCGCCGCGTTGTTGCCGGTCTCCGGGGCGAGATAGTGGATGCGGGCGTTGTCGACGAGGATCGCGCGACCCCAGCGATCGAAGAAGTGACCCCATGGGTTCGAGTAGCGCGCATCCGAGAAGACGCTCAGCTTGCGCGCCGTCGTGTCGAGCTGAAACACACCGCCGTAGACGAGACGCACGGTGCCCCAGGCGGTCTCGATCTGCGAGTGCAGGAACGTGCCCTCCTGGAAGTAGAGGAAGCCGCCGGGTCCCCAGCGGAACGCGCTGATCGAGTGGTGGTTGTCCTCGGTGCCGAATCCGGTGAACACGACCTCGCGGTGATCGGCGCGTCCGTCTCCGTCGGTGTCTCGGAGGAACAGGAAGTCGGGCGCGTTGGCGACGTAGACGCCGCCGTCGCCGAGCTCGAGGCCGGTCGGCACGTAGAGGCCTTCGGCGAAGACGGTGTGCTCGTCCGCCTGCCCGTCGCCGTCGGTGTCCTCGAGGACGACGATCGAGTCGTTCGGCCGCGCGCCCGGCAGCGTGTGCGGATAGGACGGCGCGCAGACGATCCACAATCGACCGTCCGGATCCCACGTCATGTGGACCGGGTTGACGACGCCGAGGGACTCGTCGGCGAACAGGTTGATCTCGAAGCCCGCCGCCGGCTGGAACGCCGCGAGCTGCGCGGCGGAGCTCAACGCGAGACTGTCGACGGTCTCCGAGCCGGCGTCGCGCGGCGGGCGGATGACGGCGCCGGGCTTGGCCTGCTTCTGGCGCTTCTTGTCCTGCTTCTGCTTCTGATTCTTGTCCTGCTTCTGCTTGTCCTTCTTCGCCTGTCGATTCCGTCTTCGCTCCTCTCGTGTGTCCTGGCGCGGCGGCGCGGACGAGAGCTCGGCGGCGTCGACGCGCAGGAACAGGCTGCAGCCGAGGAGCAAGACCGTCGTGAAGAGTCGGGGAACGAGGGGAGATCGGATCATTGTCGGGCGTCGAATCGTCGCATGCTGTGTCGGGGGGGCAGACCGGCCAACGAGGACCGGGCAGTCTACCACGGCGTGGGAGGCTGCGTCGTCAGAGGAGCCCTGATGGACTCTCGGGCGATGGGAGGGGCTCCACGACGCGTGTCAGCGCAGCGCCTTCTCCGCCTCGCGGCGCACGGCGGCGCTCGGATCTTCGAGGGCTTGCGAGAAGACCTGGCGCGAGGAGTCTCGCGCGAGCACGGCGAGCTCTCGGACCGCGCGTTGCCGCACACGCTCGTCCGGGTCGCCCGTGATCAGCGTCGAGAGCCGGTCCACCTCTTGTCGCACGGGTTCTTCGTCGCCGAGAGCCTTCAACGCGAGCACCAGCCGGCGGCGGTGGTTTCCCGGATCTCGATCGTAGATCGCTCGCAGCGCGGGGGCCGAGGAGGTGGCCCCCATCTCGCCCAGCGACGCGATCGCCTCACCGCGGACGGCCTGGTTGCGATCCTTCAGCGCTTCGACGAGGAACTCGGCGGCCTCCGGCGACCCGAGCCTTCCCAGCACGTCGGCAGCCTCCTCGCGCACGCGATCGTCCGCGTCCGAGACGAGTCTCTGTCCGATGCCTCGAGCCGCGTCGCGAGCCTCGACGGCTCCCAAGGCCTGGACCGCCCGTCGCCGAGTTCGCGCGTCGGTGTCGGCCAGGAGCGTCAGCAGCTCCGGAACGGCCTCCTTGTCCTTCAAGTCTCGCAGCTTCTGCGTCGCCTGCTCCCGCACTCTCGCGCTCGGGTCTGTGAGGAGCCCCCGGATCGCGGCCCGCGCCTCCGGATCGAACTTGGCGACCCGACTGAGGAGATTGACTCCCTCGCGCCTGAGCTCGGCGTTCTCCGACGCGATGAACGAGAAGCCGCGGGTCACCGGGTCCTCCTCGAGGCCTTTGACGCGCAGTTTCAAGGCGGACAGATCGGACTCGATGACGCCCAGGCGTCCGACGTCGTCCGAGGTCTCGCGATCCGTCCCCTCCGGACTGACCTTCGCGATCGTGTCGCGGAGTGACACGAGTTCGCTCTCGAGCCGGTCGAGACGCTCGACGACCTCGTCGAGCGACGCCTGCCGTTGATCGATGGCGCTTTGAACCGCCTCCGGGATGCTGCGGCTCCGGTCGCTCCCCAGCTGATATGCCAGGATCAGCAGCGCCACGACGACGACTGCGGTTGCCGACGCCGCGACGACGTTGTTGCGGGTCATGATGCCCTCCTTGACGAGGTCTTCACCGACGCTACGACCCGCTCAGTTCAACACGGCTGATCGCGAGAGTCATCGCGAAAGGCCGACAGGTCCCGGCAGCCCGCGCTCCGGAACCTGCCGGCCTCGCCTGCCCCTACACGCTCACTTTTCGTCCCGCCTCGTCGAGCTTCGCCCGCCCGCCGGCGCGCAGCGCGACGTTCGCGAGGTGCGGCGCACAGACGGCGCGGTGGCCGACCTCGACCGGCGCGTTGGGCTCGGCTCGGGTTCGACAGCACTCGACGAAGTTCGCGACGTGCTCCTGGTCCGAGAGCGGCCGGCTGATCTCCTTCACGAGGTGGTTCTTCTCCGCGCGCCCGAAGCCCGGGTGCTTCGCGGTGCGGTAGAGCCGCGCGCCCTGGTTGTCGAGCCACAGCGTCGCCTCGCGGCCGAGGAAGCGGATGTTCCAGCCGTTGTCCATCGCGCACGCGTAGTCGAGGCTCCACGATCCGACGAACTTGCCGTAATCATACGCCGCCGAGAAAACGTCCGGCGTCTCGGCTCCCCTCATCGAGTAGAGCCGGCCGATGCAGCTCGCCTCGCGCGGGGTCTTCGCATCCATGAACCACTGCACGACGTCCATCAGGTGCGTCCCCTGGTCGGCGCACGCGCCGCCGGAGTAGTCCCAGAAGAACCGCCAGTAGCGGAAGCGCTTGGGCTCGAGCGGTCGCTTCGGCGCCGGGCCCAACCACGCGTCCCAATCGAGCTTGCCGGCGATCGGCTCGTTGTTCAGCGTGCGAAACACGCTCCAGTTCCAGTACGCCTCGACGCGGAACACCTCGCCGCACTCCTTCAGAAGTCCGCGCGCCTCGAGAACCGCCGGCGCGCTCCGTCGCTGCATGCCGATCTGCACGATGCGATCGGTCTTGCGGACCGCGTCGACCATGCGGACGCCCTCCTCGATCGAGTGCGACATCGGCTTCTCGCAGTAGGCGTCCTTGCCGGCCTGGACCGCGTCGATCAGCATCGGCGCGTGCCAGTGCTCCGGGGTCCCGATGAGCACTGCGTCGATGTCCTTGCGATCGAGCAGCTTGCGGTAGTCGGTGTACTCCTGCGCCCCCTTGCCGGCCTGCTCGAGCGCCTTGCGGCGATTCGGTTCGTAGACGTCGCAGACGGCGGCGAACTGCACGCCGATCTGCTGGTGGCGCGTCATCACTCGCCGCCCGCGCCCGCCGGCGCCGATGATTCCCATCACCAATCGATCGTCAGCCGCGAACGACCCGCCCGGCGTTCCGAGGACAGCCGGTAGGGCGATCGACGATGCGGCCGCAGTGCGGGACAGGAACGCTCGACGTCGGATCTTCGCGGTACTCATGCGTGGGGTCTCCTCGAGAGGACGGTGATGCGCGCCGGCGCGGCTGGCAGATTCCGCGCAAGGAATCGGCGGTGCGTCGCGTCTTCAACGATGCCTCCCACGTCGATCGCATTCAATGCTGATCGCCCGCTGGCCGGAATCGGGACCGTCGCCGTAGGGGCCCCGCAGGCCGTCGTCACCAGCTGCCAACAGGAGCAGGAGCCCTCGTCATGTCGCATTTCGCGCATCGGCCGCATCGTGTGATCTCCCGCGTGTTTCCAGCTGTCGTGATCTCGCTTGTCGCCGCAGTCATGGTGATGACCGCGACTGCACCGTCCCGCGCCCAGAGCATCGGCGGCGTCACCGGGACCAAGGAGAACCTCGACCTGCCGTTCGATGCCGTCGGCGATACCGGCCCGGACGACGACCCGCCGGAGATCATCGACATCCTCGGTCGCCGGCTCGAGGGCGACGCGTTCTTCTTCGTGATCGACCGCTCGAGCAGCATGCACGGCGAGCCCCTTGCGCTCGCCAAGCGCGAGATCGCGCGGAACATCCGCGAGCTCCCCGCGACAACCGAGTTCGGCATCGTGTTCTTCGATTCCGGTGTCGACAAGTTCCCGCGCGGTGCGCGGCCCGCTCGCGCCACGCCCGCGATGAAGGCCGCAGCGTTGAGCTGGCTCTCCGGCGTGCCTGGCGGTCACGGTAGCTGCTGTCGCCGCGCCCTGCTCGAGGCGCTGCGGTTCGCGAACCTGTCGACCTCGGGGCGCAGCGCGATCCTGTACGTCGGCGACGGCGGCGGCACGTGCCCCGGCAACGGCGGCGAGCCCGCGTACCTCGACGAAACGCTGGGCCGCGTCCGGTCGATGAACCGCCGCAACGCGCGAATCGACACGATCGGGGTGCGCATGGCGGGCCGCACGACGCAGGAGATCTTCCTTCGCCGGCTCGCCTCACAGAACAGCGGCCACTACTCGACGATCCACTGATCGCGCGGCGAATCGCGCGACGAATCGCGAATCACCCGAACCGTCATCGAGAATCATCTTTTTGCCATGCAAGGACCGAGCCGCTTGTGCGTGAGAAGGGTGGACACCCAACCTCCCTTCGGAGCCTGGCTCGAGCATGCAAGAAGAACTGGTTCTCCTGCCGATTCTGTTCGACTCCGCCGAGCGCGCCTCGGTCGTCGTCGGCTCACTGACGGACACGGGCTGGTCGTGCGACGGCGACGCGCTCTATGCGAACGCCGACGACCGACTCTGCATTGCACCGTTTACTGATCTTCCCGCTTCTGAAGCGGCGTCGACCTCCGGGGCAGCGGATCTCACCGTCGTGGCGCGCTTCCGCTGTCGCGGCAACAGCGGCAAGGACGCCGCGCTCGCCATCACCGCCGAGTCGCGCGACGTGCTCGCGTCGGGGCTGCCGATCTACTCGTTCCGGCTCGTGCACCCCGGCCAGCCGCTGTCCCTGCCGCCGTGCGGCGAGTTCTTGCTCGTGCGGCGGTACCGCGCGGAGGCGCAGCCGGCGCCCGAACGCGTGGCGGAGAAGGCCTGCGCGGTCTGCGGGATGCCGCTCGGCATCGCGCCGGTCGCCGCGTGCTCCTGCGGCACCTGGTATCACGCGGAGGACTGCCTCCCGGCCGGTGAGGCCGGTGAGGCCGGCGAGCCCGACGATGAGCCCCTGCGCTGCTTCACCAAGAGCCGCACGTGCATCACGTGCAAGCGCGAGAAGTCGTGGGAGGCACGCCTGCTCCCGGATCCGGCCGAGCTCGGCTTCGGCGTCGCCGGAGCGGCCCTGCCCGAGGGGGTCGTATGATCGTCGAGCGGGCCCGCGGCGCGGCTTCGGACGTCGCGGCTTCGGACGTCGCGGCCTCGGACGTCGCGGCCTCGGAAGACCCGCTCTGGGGCGCCGATGCGCGGCGCCTCTTCGCGACGTGGGAGGTCGCGCTGATCGGTCTCGGCTCGATCGGCACGCCGCTGGCGCTCTACCTCGCGAACCTCGGCTTCCGCCGCTTCGTGTTGTACGACCCGAAGCGGCACAAGGCCGCCAACGTGCGCACTCAGTGCGCCGAGGACGAGGTCGGCGCGTTCAAGGTCAAGGCCGCGGCGGCCCGATTGCGCGCCGCTGGCGCCGAGCGCGTGATCGCGTGGCCGAGCTTCGTCGAGCTCGTCGAGCCGGGCTGGGTCGGACCGGACGCGCTCGTCGTCGTCTGCGGTGACCGGCTGTCGGCAGTCCGCGCCGCGCACGACGTCGCCCGCACGCTCGATCGCCCGCTCGTTCGGATCAACATCGAGCCGCGCTACGCCGCCGCCACGCTGAGCGCGTGGGACTATCGCCGCGGCCCCGACGCGAGCTGCGCGCTGTGCTCGTGGGGGGCGCGCGAGTTCGCGGCGCAGGAGCACATCGTCTCCTGCGAGCCGTCCGACGAGCGCCCGACCGGCAGCCCGCGCGCGCTGTCCACCCTGGCGGCGAGCCAGGGCGCGCTGATGATCGCGCAGGCGCTCACGCAGAACGGCGGCGCCGGAATCTGGGAGCGTTCGTTCGTCTACTCGCCCGCGGGGCCGGCGTTCCTCGACAGCCACCTGCCCGCGGCGGCGACGAGCTGCCTCGGCGACCACTCGCCACACGCTGCGGTCGTGCGTCTCGACGAGACCGCGCGCGCGCTGAGCTTCGACGCGCTGGCGCGGCAGGCGGGCTTCGACGTCGACCGCGCCGTCGTGCGCGGTTCCGGTCAAGTGGCGCTCGCCGCGCGTTGCTCGCGGTGCGGCGACGTGCGCAAAGGCTGCTGGTGGCGACGCGCGCCCGGTCCGGTCGCGAGGTGCGCGTGCGGTGGTGCGGTCCACGGCATGCCGTTCTGGACGCTCGGGAGCTGGCGTCGTCAGGACATCGCGTCGCATTGGGAGCGGCCGCTGGCCGAGCTTGGCGTCGGCCGGCGCGCGCTCATCGAAATCGCCGCGAGCCCGAGCGCGGCGACTTCGAGTGCAAGCGACGACGACGTGGCACGTTGGATTGTCGGCTGAGGAGAGGATCCGTCATGCAAGAGAAGCCCGCCGACCGCCAGGGCGCCCCGTCGCGAGTCTGGCGCTACAAGAAGCAGTCGATCGTCGCCGAGCTGCGCGCGGCCGAAGAGCGCAGCCCTGCGCTCGACATTCTCGAGCTCGGCGAGCGGCCGGACGAGGTCCGCGCCGTGCTCGGTTTTCGCGTGCCGACGCTGGTCGTTCCGGAGCGGGACGAGGTCCGGCTCGATGGCCCGGTCGTCGTCGGCCTCCGCTACAACGAGGCCTTCATCACGCGTCCGCCGATCCCGTGGGAGATCGTGGACATCCTGCAGCCGGGGAACGTGTTTCACGCCAATATTCACCCGAGCGGCGGGCTCTGCATCGGCGCGCCGCCCGCCGGGATCAGCATGGAGGCGATCCTCCACCTCGTGTGGGCCGCGATCACGCTGCAATCGTGCAACACGATCGAGTGGCAGGGCTTGAACCCGCGCGCGGCCGACTTCATCCGCCGGCACGCCGACGAGTTTCCGATCGTCTCGACCGGCCTGTTTGCCGCACCGGATCCGCAGGTGGCTCTCCCGGTCCGGCCTGTGCCTCCGCCGATGTTCGCTCCGATCTCGCTCGAGGAGTCCCCGAACGATGAAGCCGATCGCTAACCCCTTCTCGACTGATTCCACCGCCACGGATCCGATTGCCGGCGTCGTGGACGCCCTGACGGATGCGGGGTGGCGCTCGCGCGGCGGCGTGTTCCGCCCGGGGCGTCACCGCAAGCTCTCGGTGCGCGCGTCGCGGCCGTCGCGACGCTGGCAGCGATTCGTCAGCTCGCCGTTGGTCCTCCGTCCGCGGCGCGGCGCGCCGGTGCCGGCGTTTTTCGATGCCGCGCTCGCACCCGTCGGGCCGTTCCAGCTCGTCCCGGCCAACGCGATCACCGCCGCCGCCGACGCCGAGGCCGCCGGGGCGGTGGAGGGAGCCGTGCGGCTCGTCGCCGACGTGCCGTTCGAAGCGGCTCGCCCGTCGCGCTCTCCCGCGTGCCTGCCGGACGACTTCCTCGCGCGCGTCGGCACCGATCCGCGGTCGTTCTTCGCTCCGGACGGCGACGTCCCGCTGCGACCGTGGGCCGACAACCTGCGCGACGCGCTCTGCGCGCTCGCCGGCAAGCGGCGCGCGAACGGCGCTACGAGCGCGAGACGCGTGCCCGCGTCGCTCGGGCCGCTCGACGCCGACGCCATCGCGGCGCGACTGAACGGGGCCGGCTGGATCGCCTCGGCCGCCGAGTCGGTCGTGCGGATCAACTTCGAGAGCCGACGCGGCTTCTGCCAGGCGCGGCTGACTCGCTCGGAACCGAGCGACACGCGGATCGAAGTCGAGCTGACGACGACCGCGGAGTGGTCGGCCGACGCCTTCGCCGCGGCTGCCGACGTCGCCCGCAGCGTCGTCGAGCAGCACCGTCTCGTGCGAATCGTTCACCGGTGCGCCCCGGAGGATGTCGGCCGGATCGTCGCGCAGGTCTCCCTCGGAAGCCTGTCGGTCGATTCGCCGTGGCTCGCAGCGGCGTTGGCGTGCCTGCGCACCGCGTCGGCCGCGCTGATTCACGAGCTCCCTCTCCTGGCGGACTCCGAGTTTGCCCGGTGGGTTCTGTCCTCAACCCGCTGCTCGCGCGAGCGGGCAGCACACCCCGAATCGGAAAGGAGGTAGCGCATGCCAGCCACGCTCGAGCGCGGGTCGGGTGCCGTCGGCACCGTCGACGTCGAAGTCTCGGACTTCCTGGGTCAGGAGACCCTGGATCTGGGATTCATGGCGTCGAACACCCCGGTGGACGACGTCCTCGGCATTTCCCGTGCGCGTCTGCAGACGCCGACCGACGTCGACTTCCTGCTCCGCGACACCCATAGCTCCAGCCTGCTGCGCTCCGATCAGGAGATCGGTGAAGCGGCGCGTCAGGGCAAGGTGTCGCTGCGGATGCAGCCCGACGCCCGGCTCGGCTGATTCCTGGCGTCGCGGCCGGAGGGTCGGCAACGGCTCTCCGGCCGCTCTTCTCACCCCACGACGAGGAGGACGCGAACCACGCGAAGGACGACGTCTATGTTGGATACCCGACACGAGTTCGAGGTCGAAATCCGCCACGCCGATACCGGCGCGATCATCGCGCGCGAGCCGGTGGCCGCCCGGGAGCTGCGCTCGGTCGCCGAGTCCGCTCTCTGGGAAGCTCAGCGCGGCGATGCCATCGCCGCAGAGGCGCGGAGCGTGCGCTGCGAGATCGAGCCGGTCTTCGCCGCGGCGGACCGCGTCCGCGTCGACGGATTCCGCGTCCTCGTTCACGACGCGGAGAACGGCGGCGGCGGTGGCGGTGGCGCGGCGAACGGCCGCGAGCCGTGCTGGAGCCGCGAGTACTCGCTCGATATCTTCGGCGACGCGCTGCGCGCGCTGACCGTTCGCGCGCTCGCCGCCAAGAAGCTGGCCGTCGACGACGAGTACATCCGCGTCGTCAACGCGCGCCTGCCGCAGGCCGCGGTGCAGGATGCCGCGCTGGCAGCGCGCGGCGCGGTCCGCCGCGAGCCGTTGCGCTGGGTCGGCGGAAGGCTCGACGATTGGCTCGCCGCCGGCGAGCTCGTGTCGTCGGAGCACCACCGCGAGGACTCGACGCCGGTCTTCATCCTGGGACAGGCGTGGGACGCGGCGCGCGAGTTCTGCCGCGCCGGTGGCGAGCGCGAGGGCGGCGCGTTGCTCGTCGGGCGGATCCACCGGCAGGTCGACCCGCATCACGAGCTGTTCGTCGTCATCGAGGCGGCGTTCGAGGCGCGGCACGCCGATCAGGACGTCTTCAGTCTGACCCCGTCGACCGAGACGTTCCTGCACTTCGAACGTCAGCTCGAGGTGCGCCGTCGCCGCCTTCGACGCCCCGAGGAGATCGCGCTCGGCTTCGCGCACGGACACAACTTCGCGCCGCGAGTCGATGCGAAGACCGGCGCGTCGCGGTGCTCGGCCTGCAGAAAGATCGCAACATGCGACCTCGACAGCGCGTTCTACAGTGCCGACGACGAGCAGTTCCACCGCGCGCTCTTCGAGAAGCGCGCGTTCTCGATCGGTCTGGTCTTCGGGCTGTCGCCGCGCGGCGAGGACCGGATCCGCATCTACGGCTTCGTCGACGGCGTCCTGCGCGAGCGCAGCATCTGGCGCGTCGATCGACCGCCCACCGAATCCGGCTAGCCCGGCTCCACCCGGCTCACCACGGAGGACGACCCCGAACCATGCCACCGACGACTCCCGAACTCGCCCAGAAGCTGATGCAACTGCACGCCAACTCGGACGGCGCCGCCGGCGTCGCGCCCGGCTCGCCGCCCGAGCAAGTCGTGCAGGCGGTCGACAATCTGATGAAGGACATCCTCGATTCGTCCAAGCCGGCGAAGGCGCGGGCCGAGCACCTCCTTCTGTTCGTCAACGAGGTCGGCTACGACGTGCTGGCTCACGTGACGGAACTGCTCGCGAGGGTCGACGCGTACGGCGAGCTCGAGAAGAAGGTCGCCGAGCTCGCCGCCAAGGCCGAGGCGGCAGAGAAGAAGCCGCGGCCGCTGCGCCCCGAGATCTACGTTCGCAACCTCAAGCTCGCCGACGGGCCCGCGCACGTGTTGCAGACGGAGGGCGGAGCGGTCGTCCTGCCCGCCGATCCGACGGCTCAGGAGGAGCTGGGCGATCTGCGCTGCGGCGATTGTGTGCTCGTCGACGCCGAGTCCGGCACGATCGTCGCGCGCGACGGCCAGATCTGTCCGACGGGCGACATCGTCACCGTCGAGGAGGTCCCGGAGGACGACGCCGACCTGCACGCGGTCGTGCGGATTCGCGACGAGCGCTCGACGGCGCACGTCGCGGACTCGGTCCGCCGCGACCCCGGCTTCAAGGCCGGCGCGCGGGTCGTGTACGACTCGCGACGCCAGTTCCTGCATCGCGTCCTCGAGGATCGTGCCGACGGCACCGATCTGCTGACGCCGGCGTCGGAGCTCTCCGGCTTCGGTCTCGACTCGCTCGGCGCGCCGCACCCGGTGCTCGACAAGCTGCTGCGGCTCGTCAAGCGCATGGTCAAGCACCCGAAGTGGGTGCGGAAGATGAAGGCCCGCGGGCGCTGCAGCTACCTGTTCTGGGGCCCGACCGGGACCGGCAAGACCTGCACGATCAAGGTGTTCGTCAACCTCGTGGCGGACTGGCTCGAGGAGCTGACCGGCGTTCGGGAGCCGCGCGTCGTGTTCTGCGACGCGTCGGACTTCTACTCGCCGTACTTCGGCGAGGCCGAGATCAAGATCTCCCACTGGTTCGAGAAGCTCGGCCGCGTCGCGCGCGTCGAGTTCGTGACCCGGTCCGGCAAGCGCATCAAAGCGCCCCTGATCGTCGTGCTGGAGGAGATCGAGGGACTGCTGCGCCAGCGTGGCGAGCACTCGGCGTCGAGCCACCTCTTCGACCGCGTGCTGTCGCTGATCCTGCAGAAGATGGACGACGTCCGCAACGATCTCGACGTGCCGATCCTCGTGCTGTCGACGACGAACATGAAGTCGCTCGTCGACACCGCCGGCAAGCGCCGCTTCGGCCAGCGCGAGGCGCGCTTCGACATGCTCACCGCGGAGGCGTCCCTCGCGGTCCTCGAGAAGAAGATCCCCACCGACATCGCCGTGTGCGTGCTCGACGGCGAGACGGAGGAGAGCTCGCGCCAGCGCCTGCTGGCCGAGGTCGTCTACTGGCTCTTCGGCGATCAGGAGGACCAGGTGATCGCGCGGGCGAGCACGCGGGACGGCCGCACGCTCGAGGTGCGCCGCCGGGACATCGTGTCCGGCGCGATCCTCGAGATGGCCGTCAGCCAGGCGATCGACGAGTGCCTCGACCGGTCGGAGGAGGCCGGCGAGCTCCTCGGACTCGACGCGGAGGGCGTCATCGGCGCGCTCGAGGAGCAGTTCGACAGCCTGGCGTCGAGCTTCGGGCCGCACAACCTGCGCGAGTACCTCCCGCGTCTGCTCGAGGGAGGCACGTCGCCGGACGTCACGCACGTGGAGGTGATCCGCTACCCCTGACTCCGACTCCGACTCCGACTCCGACTCCGACTCCGACTCCGACCCC
>CAYMRB010000167.1:0-12521 GCA_964392615.1 uncultured Planctomycetia bacterium
CTCCGACTCCGACTCCGATTCCGACTCCGACTCCGACTCCGACGCGGACGCCGACGGCGCCGCGACCTCGTCGGCCCGCGCCGGCGGCAGCGGCCTCGCCTCGCCTTGCTCCTCGGCGGAGTCCCACCGCAACGTGAGCCCCGGGACTTCATCGTGGACGAGTACGCGATCGACCCTCTGCGCGATCGTCGCGATGCCGTCCCACGTCATCGACTCGACGCTCCACTCGGACTCGATCCGCAACGTGCGACGCGACGTCGCGGGCTCGCCGTCGATCTCGATCGCGGCGCGGAACTTCTCCTCGACCGAGAACCGGAACCGATCGCCGGCAGCGAGGCGCCAACGCAGCGTCAGCCCGTCCGGATCGTCCCGCTCGACGCGCACGGAGGGCTCGCCGTCGGGGGCGATCGTCGGACTCCACCGGCAACCGACCGCCAGAAGGACGAGCGCTGCGAAGACTGCGACTGTCAGGTGCCGATCGCCCACAGGTGTTTCTCCGTACGGATGAACAGGCGGCCGCCGAGCACCGCCATCGACGCGAGCGTCGTCTCGCCGAGCGAGTTCCGCGCGAGAATCTCGAAGTCCCGTCCCGGCTTGACGACGAACGTGACGCCGCGCTCGTTCGTGAAGTAGATCTTGCCATCGGCTGCCACCGGCGACGCGGTGAATTTCCCCCGCAGACGGCTCTGATACACCGTCTCGCCCGTCGTCGCGTCGAGGCACGTCACGATGCCGTTGTCGTTCGTGAAGTAGAGCAGATCGTCGACGAGAATCGGTGACGGTACGTGCGGGGCCCCGCGCCCGGACTGCCACGCGATGTGGGTCGCGGTGACATCGTCGTCGCCACCCGGCCGGATCGCGATCGTCGGACCGTTGCGCCCCGAACACGTGTACACCAGGCCGTGACCGTAGACGAGTGTCGGCACAACCTCTCGCGTCGGCCCGCTGCAGCTCCAGAGCTCCGCGCCGTTGCCCGGATCGACGCCGAGGATGCGATGATGCACGCCGACGACGAGCTCGTCGCGTCCGCCGATGCGCAACGGCAGCACCGTGCACCACCCGTACGCGGCGTCGCGCTCGGTCTTCCAGAGCTCGTGCCCGTCGTTCTTGTCGATGCCTACGGCGATCGACTTGCCGCGACTGTGCTCCTGAAACAGCACGACCGCATCGCCGCAGATCGCGGGTGATGCTCCGGTGCCGTGCGTGCCGTCGAACCACGGCATCGGATAGTGCCAGAGCCGATCGCCGTCGTGGCTGAACGCGACGAGGCCGGTGTTGCCGAGAAACGCGACGACGCGCTCTTCGTCGACAACCGGCGTCGACGACGCCCAGCTATTCTTCGCCATGGTCTTCTTCTCTGGCGCGATCTCCGGCGCATCGCGCGTCCACAGGAGCTCGCCATCCGAACGCCGCACCGCGATCAGGCTGCGACGCGCCCCCTTGTCGAACGCCGTGATGAGCCAGATACGGTCGCCCCAGATCACCGGCGACGAGTGGCCGCGTCCCGGAATCGGCGTCTTCCAGACGACTCCGGTCTCCGCGTCCCACTCGAGCGGCAACCCCGTCTCCTCCGAGTGCCCCTGCCCACTGGGCCCCCGCCAACGCGGCCAGTAAGCGCCCGCGTCGACCGCCGGGAGAATCGGCTCGATCGGCTTCGCCGCGGGCAGCGCGGTCGCACCGACAGCACCGACCGCCGCCTCACGCCGCAGCCGCGCGAGCTGGCCGTCGAACATCTTCTCGCGCTCGAGGACCTTGTACGCCTTCTTCATCAGCGCGAGGAAGTCGGCCTCGATCTTGCGCCGCCTGTCGAGAGCCGCCTTCTTCGCCGGATCCGCCTCGATCGCCGCGGCACCGCCGTGCGCGGCTTCGAAGCGCGCGGCGCAGTCCGGCAGGTCGGCGCGATTCATCTCGCCGTTGAGGTCGTTGTAGTTGGTCCAGCCGAGAATCGTCTCGTGGTAGTCGTTCGTCGCGAGGTCGCGCTCGAGCTGCGCCATCTCGGGACCGAGGGGCCACGGTTCGGCAGGTGGCCGCGGCTCGTCCGGCCGGACTGCGGGTGACTCGACGACCGTCGGTACGTCCGCCGACGGCGGCTCGGGACTTCGACAGCCCGCGACGACGAGCCAGCTCGACGCCACGACCGACAGCAAGAGACAGAACAGGACATGCGACCGCATTCGTTCCTCCCAACGGGTTCCGTGGACAGCCGACCTCCCCGGACCATTCCATGCGGAGTTGAGCTGCCGCGCAGCGGTCAGCCTCCAACTCCGCGGGCATGGGCTGCCGGGAGCCGCCGTGGGAGGCCGCGTCGAGCGCGGCCAGCCCATGCCACATTGAAACGGTGTCGCCACGGAATGCAAAGGGGCGACTGGGTCGAGAATGCTCGTGCGTCCGTCAGGACTCGACGCGGCACAGCGGCTCGACGAACTCGATCGACGCCGCGACGATCGAGTCGATGGTCTCGAGCAGCGCGTGGTCGTCGTCCAGCACGTGGAACTCGGCGTCGGGATGGCGCTCGACGTACCTCTCGACCGTCGCGAGCGGCACCGTGTCGTCATCGCGACCGTGGAAGATAATCTGCGGTGTGGCGCGGTTCGCCGGGAAAGCCGGATACTTGCGGCTCTCGTCGTAGAACTCGTAGGCGAGCGGGCACTCGCGATCGTACGCGTCGTGGTGGATCGGCACAGAGCCGAACCGCTTCCAGGCGGCCAGCGCCCCGGGCCCGAGGCGGTCGGCCCAACGAGCCCGCAGGTCGAACGCCGGCGCCAGCAGGACGAGCGCGCGGATGCCGTCGAGGCGGCTCGCCGCCTCCGCCGCCACGTACCCGCCGAGACTCGCCCCGCCGAGCACGACCGGCCCGCGGGCGCCGTCGACCGCGGCCTCCGTCACTCGCAGCATGCCGCCGACCGTCAAGTTCCGGAAATCCGGCGGATTCAGATCGGGGACGATGACCTCCCACCCGCGCGCCTCGAACGCGGCCCGGAATCGCACGGCCTTGGCCGACGCCGGGCTCGACGCGAAACCGTGCAGATACACGAGGGACGCCCCGCCGCCCCGCTGGCCGTCGACCGTCATCGCCCGCCCCCGGGCCCCTGTCGAGACGACCCCCTCCGAGGCGACGCAGACACGAAAAAACCTCCTCGGAAGAACGCGTCGTTCTGCGGAGGAGGTCTTCTATTCGCCGTACATCTACTGCCTTCCACACAAGGCGACCGGCGGAGCTTTCTCATCTTTTTCTTAACACGCCCTGACATCACGACTTAGCGGCAGGCCGAAGAGCTCACTGCCGCGGCTTCGCCCGCCGAACGCGCTCCTCGGCGGCCGGAGCCTTCCGCGCGCGCCGATCCCGGAGCACCTGGATCTTCGCCTTGCCGTCACCGCCGCGGGGACCGATCAGGATGATCGGTTTCGCACGCACCTCCGATCCGGCGTCGGTCGAGGCTCCCCCGGCTCGCACCTCGATGACGTCCTGCCCCGCGGCGATCCGACGACGGAACAGCCGGATTCCGTTCGCCTCGAGGTACGCCTGAACAACGGCGACGTCGACGTTCTCGACATCGTCGACGACGCGGATCTCGCGGCGACGCAAGTCCCCCACGGGGATGACTGTGAGCCCGGTACGATCGGCGACGAAGCGCAGCAGATCGACCACCTGCACCGAGCCGCGCACCAGGTCCATGCGCTGACGATCGCCGGCAGGGCGCGGATCGATGCGACTGCCGACCGCGTCGTCACCACGAGTCCGATCGGACTCCGGCGGCGGCGTCCCGACGAGCGCGAGCATCGTCGCCGGTACGTTCGTGATGATCCCGTCGATCCCGAGCCGCACGAGCGCCTCGGCCATCGCGAGGTCGTCGACCGTGTAGACCCAGACAGACATCGCGTGGCGGTGGATCTCGCGCACGTAGTCCGGGTGGACGACCCGATGGCTGCAGACGATGGCGCTGGCGCCGGCGCGACGAGCGGTCGCGAGATGTCGACGCGCGCGGACGATCGGGTCGACCGACACGCGATCGCCGGTAAGCCACCCTGTCGTCACCTCCGGCAGCACCTCGCGGAATTCGCGAATCGCGCGATCCGAGAAGCTCTGAACGAAAACCTCCGACGCGCTGCCGGACTCGCGCACGACCGCCGCGACGTCGCGACCGATGTCGCCAGGCTTGATCTCGACGACGGGCGTCGAGCGACCCGCGAGCGCGGCGAGTGCCTCGGCGAGAGTCGGAATCGGCTCGCCGCGATACTTCGCCGCCTTCCACGCGCCGGCGTCGAGCTTGCGCAGCTCGGCGAGCGTCGCGCCCGCAACGCTCGCATCCTTGCGGCCCGGGAAGACCGCGCGAAAGTCGGTCGTACGCTCGAGCGTCCTGTCGTGGAAGAGCACGAGCTCGCCGTCCTTCGTGCGGTAGACGTCGAACTCGACGCCGTCGGACTTCTGCTCGATGGCCAGGTGAACGGCGACGAGCGTGTTCTCCGGCGCCTCCGCCGACGCACCGCGATGCGCGATGATCGGAACGCGCCGGACGGGGCCGAGGTCGACGCGCAGCGTTGCCTCGAGCGCCGCGTCGAGCGCCGTGACGCGCACGTCGTCGAACGCGACACGCGCGCCGGACAGCCCGAGGCCGAGCCGCCCGCCTGTCGCGTCGATCGCGAGCGCATGGTCGATGACGAGGCTCCCGTCGACGAAGAAGCGCACGCGTTGGCCGATCTTTTCGACCCGCAGCCTCCGCGCCTTGCCGAGGTCGGTCACCGCGCTCGCGCTGCCTCGCTCGCGCACGTCCCAGCGGCCACCGGCCAGCTGCGCCGCGTACTCGACGCCGCTGCGGTCCGTGCTACGCTGCCGCAGCACGACCTGGTGGTAGACGACGGCGCTCGCGTCGTCTCCGTCGCGAGCATCGAACTGCAGCGCGAGCCAACGCATCGGATCCGCCACGGCGAGGAACGCCACAGTCGCTTCGAACGCGAAACCGTCGCGGTCGCCTGCCGGAAGCAGGATGCGTGCGACACCGCTGGCGCTCGAGCCGACGAGCCGGCCCGAGTCGACCTGCCAATCGCCCGACACCGCCGACCAACCTGCGGGGAGTTGCCCGGGCCGCACCGTGTCGAAACGCTCGTCGACCGCGACGGCCGCCGCAGGGGCGCTCGTCGCGACCAAGAGCAGGCCGACGACCGCGAGTACCGTCCGCAAGAGCTGTGTTCGGATCATCGCAGCACCGAGCCTCACTCCCGACTCGAAACGAATGTGGCGAACCACGTAAAGAGTACGATCGCCATGAAGTACGCGTAGCCGAGCGATCCCGCTGGCTCCTCGCGCCCGACGAGCGCGCAAGCACACGCCGCAATACCGACGAGCCCGATGATCGCCGTCGCGCTACCGAGTACGAGGCGCTTCCCGCCGGATACGGCGAACGTTGCCGCGACCGGCAGAACATAGAACACGCAGCCGCCCGCGACCACGCCCCAGAGCAACTCGCCGGTCGCAAGGAAGGCGCCGACCAGCACGACGGCGCCGAGAAGCACGGCGCCGACGATCGTCGACGACAGCCGCTGCTGTTTGGAGAGAGCGAGCTTGCCGAACGGATGCAGCCGCAAGAACAGATTGAACAGCGGGTCCGCAATCCACGTGAGCAACACGAACGCGAACAGCAGAATCGCGATCGGGATCAGAATTCCAGCGAGCTGAGGATTGGTCTGCGCCACGCTCCGGATCAAGCGCTGCAGCAGAACGATCCCGATGATCACGCCCCATCGCGCGGCCGACGGCAGCGTGCCCATCCAGAAGAAGTACTGCAGCATCCAGCGATAGATCAGGTTGCGCGACTTCAGCGACTCGACGACGCCCTGGCGGGCCCAGTCGAGCTCCGGGTCGAGACGCAACGCCTCGCGGAAATGCTGCTCGGCGCGCCGATGGTCTCGTTGACGCAGATAGACCCAACCGCGGTTCGCGTGGGCGACGCCGCTGTCCGGATCGAGCTCGAGAGCGTCCTCCGCCGCTTCGGCGGCTTCGTCGGTGCGCCCGAGCTGCTGCAGGCAGATGCCGCGCAGGTGCGTGCACGCTTCGTGTTCGGCGTCGATCTCGAGTCCGGACTCCACCGCCTGCAACGCGTCCTTCCAGCGCTTGAGCCCGATGAACGCATGCGCCTTGACGGCCCACAGCGTCTCGTCCTCCGGCTCGAGACGAATCGCGGTATCGATCGCATCCAGCGCTTCGCGGTATCGCTTCTGCTCCGAGAGGACGAGCGCGAGAATCTGATGCGCGAAAGGGAAGTCGGGCGCGGCGCCGACCGCCTGCTGTGCCAGATCCGTCGCCTCGTCGACTCGCCCGAGCTCACAAACCGCCCGTGCAAGCAAGCAGAGCGCGAACGGATTCTCCGGATCCTCCGCCAGCGCCATGCGCAGCTCGCGTTCGGCGAGCTCGTGGCGGTCACGCTCGAGAAGCAACCTTCCGCGTTCGAGATGCGCGCTCATTTCAGACCGAGGTATTCCAGGATGTCGTCGTAGATGCCCCCCTGATTCGAGTACAGCGCGTAGTTACGCGCGGTCGCGAACCACTCCTTTGTCGTCGGCCGCTGCCTCTTGCGCGCGGCGAGCAAGTCCTTCGTTCGCAGCGGTGTCGGCTTCTTCTCGCGGACCGCTTGGCGCAGCTTGTCCTCGACGGTCGCGTCGACGAGCGCCTTGAGGTCGGCGCCGGAGAACTGCTCCGTCTTGCGCGCGATCTGGTCGAGATCGATGTCCTGCTGTGGCTTGCCTTCGAGGCAGATCTCGAGAATGCGCGCGCGCGCCTCGCGGTCCGGCGGCGGCACGAGGATCACTTGATCGAACCGGCCAGGCCGTCTGAACGCTCCATCCAGATGCCACGGAGCGTTCGTCGCGCCCAGAATCAGCAAGCCCTCGTTGGACGAACGGATGCCGTCGAGTTCGGCGAGGAACTGGTTGATCAGCTGGCGACCGGCGGAACCGCGCATGTCCGAGCGGCTCGCACCCAACGCGTCGACCTCGTCGAAGAACAGCACGCAAGGCGCACAGGCGCGCGCCTGCTGGAACAGCTCGTGCAGCTTGCGCTCGCTCTCGCCGATCCACATGTCGAGCACGTCGTGGATGCCGACCGCGATGAACGACGCATCGACTTCGCCCGCCGTCGCGCGTGCCATGTGCGTCTTGCCGCAGCCGGGAGGCCCGTAGAGCAGCAGCCCGCCGCCGATCTTCTTGCCATAGGCCTCGTAGAGCTCGGGGTGCGCGAGCGGCTGGATGATCTTGATCGAGATCTCGTCCTTGAGCTCGTCCATGCCGCCCACGTCGGCGAACGAGCAGTCCGGCCGCTCGACCGGGACGTCCGCGCCGCCGGGAGCTCCGCCATCGCTCGTCGCCCGGATCCGTCCATCGACGACCTCCTGCACGCCATCGCCGCCGTCTTCGCCCCACACTCCGAGGCGTGCGGCCAACGCCGGATCGGCGACGTCGGGATCTTCGTCGATCGCGCGGCGATACTGCCGCACGGCGCGTTCGATCTCGCCGGCCCGCAGCAGGGCCTGGCAGTGCGCGAGATACGCCGCACCGGTCGTTCGCTCGGCCTCGACGAGCGCCTCGAGCACGACGAAAGCCTCCGAGTGCTTGCCCTGCCGACTGAACGCGTCGGCCAACGCGAGTTTGAGCTCCTCGCTGGAGGGCTCGTAGCTCAACGCGAGCCGAAACTCGGTCTCCGCTTCGTCGAGGCGGTCCGCCGCCAGCAGAAGCTCGGCGATGTGCTTGCGGAGAGGGACGTTGTGCGGCGTTGCCTGCAGCGCATCGCGAAGCGAGCGAATCGTGTCGTCGGCGTCCGGCATCTCGGTGGATCCGTGTCTACGGGAGTCCTGCGCCCCCGGTTGGAGTCGCTGGCCGTCCGTTGAAGAAGGGCTCCGAGCGTTAGGGCGAGGCATTTCGTCCAGGATCGAGGCGTCAGAACGCAGGCAATGTGGTGCATTGTCGAGTTCTGACAACGAAGAGCCTGGGCGAAATGGCCGCCATCGCGCCGGATTGCCTTCTTCAACGGACGGCTGTCTAGTAGAACGGATTGCGGGGATCGACGCCAGAGAGCTGAGGGTTAGCGCACCAACGCCGCGCGGTAGAGATCCAGATAGCGCGCCGCCGACGCGTCCCACGAGTTGTTGCGGCGCATCGCGCGGACGACGATCTCCCGCCACCTCTCCGCGTCGCCGAATGCGGCGACCGCACGCTCGACCGTCGCGACCAGCTCGTCGACCTCGTACGCCTCGAACGTGAAACCGACTCCGTCCTCCGACGCGTCGGCGTCCGTCACCGTGTCAGCGAGGCCGCCCGTGGCTCGCACGATGGGCACCGTGCCATAGCGCAGGCTGTACATCTGGTTCAACCCGCACGGCTCGTACAGGGACGGCATCAGGAACATGTCGACTCCGGCCTCGATGCGATGCGCGAGGCCGTTGTCGAAGCGGATCAGGGCGGCGACCTGCTCCGGGTGCTTCTCGGCGACGCGCGCCACGAACTCCTCGTACTTCGGAAGGCCGGTGCCGAGCACGACGAGCCGTGCGCCCGTCGCGAGCAATCGATCGATGCCGGCCGAGATGAGATCGAGGCCCTTCTGGTCGACGAGCCGCGTGATCATGCCGATGAGCGGCGTGTCGAGATCGTTCGCGTCGAGGCCCGCCTCTTCGAGGAGCGCCTCCTTGCACTCGGCCTTGCCGTCCAGGTCGGCGGCGCTGAAGTGCGCGGGGATCAGCGGGTCAGTTGCCGGATCCCACTCGACCGCATCGATGCCGTTCAGGATGCCGACGAGGTTGTCGCGCCGCGCCGACAAGACGCCTCCCAGCGCGGCGCTCTGAACCGAATCCTCGCAGATCTCGCGAGCGTACGACTCGCTGACCGTGCTCACCATGTCGGCGAAGCAGATGCCGGCTTTCATCCAGTTGACCGAGCCGAAGTGCTCGAACCAGCTTCCGGGGTAGAACTGATCGCGGTCGACGCCGATCAGGTCGAGAGCCTCGGGGCCATACACGCCCTGATAGCCGAGGTTGTGCAGCGTGTACACCGTAGCCGCGCGTCCGAGTACGGGATCGTCGTGGTAGAAGATCTTCAGGAACGCCGACGCGAGCGCTGTCTGGTGGTCGTGGCTGTGGATCACGTCGACGGTCTCGCCGAGAGCGCGAAGCCCTTCGAGCGCGGCGCGCGTGAAGAAGGCGAAGCGCTCCGCCGTGTCGGGGTACTCCTCCTTCGTCTCCGGATCGACGTAGACGCCAGACCGACGGCCGAAGAACTCGTGGTGCTCGACGAGGTAGAGGCGCACCCCCGACGCCGGGGAGTCGCCTTCGAGCAGTCGGAACCCGTGCTCCGCGTCTCCCAACGGCGCGGTAAGTCCATCGCGAACGGGACGGAGGCCGAAGCGCTCGCGGTCGATCGTGCCGTACGCGGGAAGAACGACACTCACTCGCACACCCGTGTGTGCGAGAGCAGACGGCAAGGCACCGACGACATCGGCCAGGCCGCCGACCTTGACGAGCGGCGTCATCTCGGCGGAAAGAAACGCGACGTGAGCCGGCTCGCGGGGCTGTGCGTCGATCGTCGCGATCGCGGGCGTCTCGAAAGTGTCGAAGCTCATGTGCGGAAAGATGCTGTTCTTCTTCTCGAGGGCGGCGACGAGTCTGGCGTTGAGTTTGCCGCTCTCCACGTGCTGCGCGAGACGCTCGAAGTTGTCGAGGTGCTCCTCGACCCGCGCCCTGGCGTAGCCCGTGGCCGTGCCGGTCTTGAGAATGAACGCCCAGTCGCTCGCCTGGGCGAGCATCAGCTCGCGGCCGGCCTGGTCGAGCGCCCGCTTGCGGAGTCCGTGGGCTCCGCGGTGACGGAACGCCATATCCGTCATCATCTCGGCCGATCGCTGCAGTCGCGGATAGAGCCAATCGTTGTTTCCGTTGACCCAGACCTCGCTGAAGCCCTCGTGCCCCCAACTCGACGCGGACGGCACGGACACCTGGCACTCCGGATACTCCGCCAGGTACTCCGATGGTGTCGCTGCACGCACGACGTCCTGGTCATGCGCCATCTTCCGCAACAGGAAGTTGGTCCACTCGGGCCCCTCGAACCACCAATGCCCGAAGAGCTCCGCATCGTACGGCGCGAAGATGAACGGCTTGCGATCGGAGTCTGCCGCGAGCCACTCGACCTGCTGCTGCCGCCACTGCAGGAACAGCCCCGCGTGCAACGCCGCCTTCTCCAGAGCCGCGCGTCGAACGTATGGCCGCTTGTCCTCGGTGTCACCCGTTATGCGGTGATACTTGATGCCCGTCTGCGTGCGGATGTCGTCAGGGCCGATATACGGCGCGACGTACTCGAGCGGCAGACTGAAGCCGATGTCGTGATAGAACTCGCGGTAGTCCGGGTCCCCCGGGAAACCCTCCTCCTTGCTCCACACCTGCTTCGAACACTCCGGATCGCGCCCGAAAGCCGCGACGCCGCTCGGACAGACGATCGGAGCGAACACGCCGTACTTCGGACGCGCGCTGCCGTTCAGGACACCGTGGCTCTCGACGCAGAAGTAGCGCACACCGCAGCTCGCGAGCACCTCGTCGACGCCCGGGTAGTACCCGCACTCCGGTAACCAGAAACCGTTCGGGTCGCGCCCGAATGCCTCGCGGTACACGTCGACGGAGACGCGCACCTGCGCGTAGACGCTCGACGGCTCGTGACGCAGGATCGGCAGATAGCCGTGTGTCGCCCCACACGCGAGGATCTCGACGAATCCCTCGTTCTGCAGCCGCCGAAACGCGCCGAGGAGGTCGCGCTGGCACGTCTCGAGCCAGTACTCGAGCAGCAACCCGTAGCGCTTGTGATAGAACTCGGCCGTGGCGCGGAACTCCGCGTGACCGCGCTGCCGGACGACCTCCTTCTCCGCGAGCTCGACGAGACGACGCAGGTGGCGCTCGTAGCGCTCGGCGAGAAGCTCGTCGCCGAGCATGGTCGTCAGCGTGGGACTGACGCTCCAGCTGATGCGAAAGTCCGTGCCGTCGCGCGCCATGCCCTCGAGGATCCACAGGAGCGGAAGGTACGTCTCGGTGAGCGCCTCGAAGTACCAGCTCTCCTCGAGAAACCGCTCGTGCTCCGGATGACGCACGAACGGCAGATGCGCATGAAGGAGAAGAGCGAAGTAGCCACGCGCAGGGTCGGCCATCAACTCGACTCGTCGCCTCCGGTCGGTTCGCTGCCGCCTCCCGCCCCGGGTGTCGCCGGCAACGCGAATCGCATCTCGAACGTCCCGTCGTCGCTGACGCGGATGGGAATCCCGTCGATGACGACCTCGGTGCCGGGCGCGGCGCGTCCGTAGACGATCAGGTCGGCCTGCACCTCGAGCCGGGGACGCCGGTCCGGCTGCGGACGGGCGAGCGACCAGCTGGCCAGCATGTCCGAGCTGTGCGACACGATGACGGGTTCCTCGTCAGGAGCCGCATCGACGGCCGCGGTCGCCGCATGTGCCGTTTGGTCGATGACGCCCCGCGACTCGTCGGCATCCGACGGTGCCTCATCAGCCTGTTCGACCTCGGGCGGCGCGCCGGCAGCCTCCGCGACGGGGCGATCGGCCTCTGGCTCCTGCGCTTGCTGCTGCCGCTCTTCGAGCGCGCGAGCGAGATCCTCGGGCGATTGCAGCGGCTCGGGCTCGATGTCGACCTCCGGCGGCGCGTCGCCAGCGGGCGACACGACGCTCGCCTCGGCGGCGACGATCGCCGCGATCGGCACCTCCTCCTCGGCCGGCAGCTCTTCGAAGGCGCGGCCATCCGGAACGAGTCCGATCGTCGTATCGACCTCGACGACGGCCGAAGCGGGTTCGAGCGGCTCGCTCGACGGCGCATCGTCTTCCCCCGCGACGGGCGGCACTTCGACCGGCTCGGGAGCGCGCGGCTGCCAGTGGTCGTCGCGGTCCGGCACCTCGGCCCACAGCTCCTCGGTGACCGCAGACTGCGCAGCCGGTGGCATGTGGAGGAAGTTCGATCGAGTCACCGCGGCAAACTCGCCCTCGCGGGACAGGACGCCGATCTCCGCGACGATCGATTTGCCGGGGGCGTCGAGAGCTACGTAGTAATTGCCCTCGCCGCTGCTGACTCGGTGGTCGTCGATGGCGTTGGCGTTCGAGCCGTCGAAGTCGACGAGCGTGACGTCGTACACGCGAAGCGTCAGCGGCGCGCCGGGATCCGCGATCCGCTGGCGAGCCGCCGCGACCCCGGAGGTCTCGACGATCCAGTACGCGTGAACGCGGCACGGATCGATCAGGAGAAGTGCCAAGCGCTGCGATCGACGCACGACCTTCGGCCGAATGACCGGCCGCGGGCGCGAGGCTCGGGCGGCAGCACGCTTGACCGGCTGCGGTTCCTTCGCCGTGCGCGCGTCCTTCGCCGTGCGCGATCCCTTCGCCGTGCGCGGCTCCTTCGCCGTGCGCGGCTCCTTCGCCGTGCGCGGTTCCTTCGCCGTGCGCGCGTCCTTCGCCGTGCGCGCGTCCTTCGCCGTGCGCGCGTCCTTCGCCGTGCGCGCGT
>CAYMRB010000167.1:12757-19253 GCA_964392615.1 uncultured Planctomycetia bacterium
CTTCGCCGTGCGCGCGTCCTTCGCCGTGCGCGGTTCCTTCGCCGTGCGCGCGTCCGCCGTGCGCGCGTCCTTCGCCGTGCGCCTCGACTTCACACCGCTTGCGGTCTTCGCTCCACGCTTGGCCTTCGCGATGCTGGACTCCGTCGTTCCGCGCGACTCTCTCGCACGGCTCGATTCCGTCGCACCGCGCTTCGGCGTGCGCGGATCCGCAGCGACCGCTCGTTTCTTCTTCCCGCTGCGCTTCTCGCGCTCTCGCGACGCCCCTCCGGAAGCTCTCGCGCGGCGCTCTTTCGCCGGCGTCGGAACTCCGTCGCCGGCGAGCGCCGCGATGAGCTCATCCTTCGTCCAGCGGGAGCAGTCCCGCAGCGCTGCATCCCGGGCGAGCTCCTTGAGCTTCTTGCGCCCCAGCTTGCGCAGCTCGTCTCTGGAAGGCATCGCGTCTCCCTGACGTTGCTGGCGACCCCTCCCGTCCTCGGGCTCGCTGGTCGATGCACGGAAGAGGTCGCCGCGCTACACCCGTCCGCGCTCGAACATAGACGCATCGCCGACGTTTTTGAAGGCCCTTCGCAGCCTCTGCGCGGGAATTCCGTAGCCGATAACGGCCGCGCGCGTCGTTGGCCGGCTCGCCGCGGACTCGATCAGCGTCAGCTCGATTCGTCCGGATCGACCCCGTGGACGACGACCTCGACGTCCGTCTCCTCGTCCTTCTCGGAGTCGTCGGCAGCCGGGCTGGCCCCGTCGTTCGACTCCGCAGAAGCTTGCGAATCGTCCTCCGCATGCCCCGGAAGCGCCGTCGGCTGCGACGCGTAGATGACCGTGGCGGGGGCGGCCGTCGCGGCGCCCGGCGGTGGCTTCCGTCGCCTTCGGGCCGGCTCGATGAGGCCCGGAATCCCCTCGTCGAGGATGACGAAGCGAATGACGTACACGATAACCGGCACCCCGAGGAGAAGCCCCCAGACCCCGAAGAAGTGCTCGCCGATGGCCAGAATCGCCAGCACCAGCACAGGGTGCAGGTGGAGCATATCGCCGAGGATCTTCGGATTCAGGATGCTCGTCTCGATGAAGTGGATCAGCAGGATCGCCCCGATCGCCGACAGCCCGAGCAAGATCCCCGCGTTCGGCGAATCCTGAATGATCGCCATGGCCGCGATCGGTATGCTCGACAGGATCACCCCGACGACGGGGATGAAGCTGCAGACGAATACGATCGAGCACAGGAACGCGGCGTTCTGAATGCCGAGGAAGTGGATCGCGAGAAACGTCAGGACGGTGTTGAAGAACGCGATGACGGCCTGGGCCTGGAACGCCCGCCCGATCAAGCGGCCGAACGCGTACAACCCCGGCGCGATCTCCTCGTAGAATCCCGCGACCCGGCTCTCGCCGAGACGCCGCACGCCGCCCCGCAGCTTGTGGAAGTCGAACGTGACGAACAGGCTCAAGAGGAGCGACAGACCGAGCCATACCGGCAGCATGAAGAGGTCTTTCGCCGTCTTGGTAGCGAACGTCGTGAAGTGCCCGAGGCCGGCGGCGATGCTCTCCTCGGCTTTCTTGCCGATCTTCTGAGCCATCTCGCCCTGCTTGAACTCAGCGACCAGCTCGGCGCGCTGCTCGCGTTCGAACTCGTCACGCTCCCTTTCGAGACGCACCTCTTCGGTGATGCTCTCGTCGATCTCGATACCGTCTAGCGCGCGCGCGAACGCGACCTCGGGCTCCTCCTCGTCGAGCGTCGGACGCAGCTCGAGGTACCTGTCGAAGTCGTAGGTGAACTTGCCCGGCTCCTGCTGGCGCACGTGGTCGTGGTGCTCGCGCGCGAGCTCGCCGTACCTGTCAGGCTCCTCGGTGCGCAGCTTGTCGATCAGCGGCGCCACGAGGCTCTGCTTCCACCTCTCCTCGTAGTGAGCGCGCTCCTTTTCGTCGGCGAAGATGCGGGTCTGGACGATCTTGCGCGCCCGCGCTTCCTTGATGGCCTCGGGCAGCTCCTCGAACGGCGGATCGTCCGGCTCGCCGAACTCGCGGTTCGTGCGGCGATCCTCCTTCTCGTAGTAGCTCCGAGCCTCCTCCTGGGCCCACTGGCGTCTCTGCGTGAAGACCCACTCGAAGAGCTGCTGCTCGCGCGCGTCGTCCGAGTCGATCGACTCCAGAACCTCGGCCATCTTCTTCTCGATGAGCCAGTCCGAGAACGTCGCGTCAATCTCGCTGACCTGGCGCTTGAACGCCGCGTACTTGACGGGATGCAGCCCCTTCTGCTGGAAGGTCTCGAATGCCTCGTCGTACGCCTCGTCGCCGGGGCCGCCCAGCTGCTTTCTGACGAGGACCCGGCCGAGACTGTCGGCCAAGACCTCGTCGAGCTTCTCCTGCGGGTTCTCGACGAGCTGGCCGACCTTGGCGCCGAGCTTCTGGGTCTGCTCGGTCAGATGCGGCACGAAGTAGAGACCGACGCCGTAGCACGCACCGAGCAGCGCCGCGAAGCAGACGAGCGCCAGGATGCGCTCGAGCCAGACGCGCTCCTTGCCGGGCGACAGAATCGTCGACATCCGCACGACCACCGCGCGCATGTTGTACGCGACGATGAACGTCATGAAGATGACGAAAAAGAAGTGCCGCAGGAGATAGACGGCGCCGAGGAACAGCACCCAGATCAGGATCTTCTCCCACGGAAACCACTCGAAGAACGAGGGCGGGCGTTCGGTGGGCTCGGGCCCCGTAATCTGTCGTGGCGACGTGGTCATGCTACCTCGGGCTCAACATCCTGAAACATAGTCGACCTGACGGAAACGCGCAACTCCTGCGGTGACGGTAATCTACGCGGGTTATCAGCCCTGCGCGAACCGCCGGGGCGCGCTGTCCCTGCCCGCGCGTCCCACGTGCGCTCCGTACGCGATTTCCGTTACACTGCCGGCGCGGCTGCCCGGTAGCGAGCCGGCCAGCCGCTTGCCTGCAGAGTAGAAAGGACGAGCGATGCGCGAGCTGGCGGTGATGGACTACCTCGTGATCTGCGCCTACCTGATCGCCACCGTGGCGATCGGCCTTTGGTTCGCGCGGCGTTCGAAGGGATCGGCGGACTACTTCCTCGCCGGTCGCAGCCTCATCTGGCCGCTGATCGGCTTGTCGCTCTTCGCGACGAACATTTCGACCGAACACTTCGTCGGCCTGGCCGCCGACGGTCGTCGACTCGGCCTCGTCGCCGGTGGCTGGGAGTGGATGGCGAGCCTGTGCCTGATCATGCTCGCCGCGGTTTTCGCGCCGCAGTACCTGCGCCACAAGGTGTTCACGATCCCGGAGTTCTTCGAGAAGCGCTACGGCGTCGTGATGCGCATGGGGCTGACCGTCTACTTCCTCGCGATGATCGTGCTGACGAAGGTGTCGCTCGCACTCTTCAGCGGCACGGTTGTCATCCACGCGTTCACGGGCTGGTCGCCGCAGTTGATCATGTGGACGATCGGCATCCTGACCGCCGTGTACACGCTCGTCGGTGGCCTGCGAGCGGTGATCTACACCGACTTCATCCAGTCGATCGTCCTGATCGGCGGCTCGATCATCCTGACCGTGACGGGACTCTCGGCTGTCGGCGGCTGGTCCGGGCTGACCGCGACGCTCGAGTCGCGGCAGGCCACCGACATGCTGTCGATGATCAAGCCCGCGAGCCACGAGCTGCCGTTCACCGGCTACCTGCTCGGCAACTTCCTGATCGGCGGCATGTTCTACTGGTGCATGGATCAGGTGAACGTGCAGCGCGTTCTTGGCGCGCGCAACCTGCACCACGCAACGTCGGGCGCGATCTTCGGCGGTTTCCTGAAGATCATCCCGGTGTTCATCTTCGTGCTGCCCGGCGTCATCGCGTTCGCGCTGTGGGGACAGCCCGCTGCCGGCGAAAACGGCACTCTCGACTACAACAGCACGTACGCCGACCTGCTCGACAATCTCCTGTCCCCCGGCGTGCGCGGGCTCGTCCTTGCCGCGCTGCTCGCTGCGTTGATGTCGTCGCTGAGCTCGAGCTTCAACTCGGCCGCGACGATCGTCGGACGCGACATCGTCGCGCGCTGGAAGCCGGGATCGAGCGTGCGCAGTCAGATCATCAGCGGCCAGGTCGCGCTGATCGCGGTGATGGTGTGCGGCATCCAGGCGTCACCGCTCATCGAGCGGTCGGAGACGCTGTGGAAGTACCTGCAGGTGGTGACCGGCTATCTGTCCGTGCCCTTCGCTGTCGCGGGATTGCTCGGCATCTTCACGAAGCGCGTCAATCGTGCCGGCGCGCTCAGCGGCGTCGTCGTCGGCATCGTCGTCGGCGCGTTCCTGCTGATCGACTCGGAGAACGCCGCAGAGGCCGCGAGACGCCAGATAGAGCCCTGGTTCACGAACCCGATCCTGCGCCACGAGCTCCTCGAGTCGTTTCTGCATCGCCACTTCGTCAGCGCCGCGCTGACCGCGATCACGATGGTCGGCGTCAGCCTGATGAGCGCCCCGCCCCCCGCGGAGATCCGCGCCGGCGGCTTCTACCTGTTCCGCCGCGCCGAGCCGGGAGCCGAGCGCCTGAGCGCAGGGCATTGGATCTGGATCGGCGTGCTCTTCACCACGATCGTCGCCCTCTGGTGGATCTTCCGTTGACAGCCCGCTGAACGAAAAAGAGGCGTCGCCCCGCAAACCGGAGCGACGCCTCTGAATCGTCAGTCAGAGAACGCGACGCGAAGAATCAGCGCTTCTTCTTGGCCGTCTTCTTCTTGGCGACCTTCTTGGCTGTCTTCTTCTTGGCGACCTTCTTGGCCGTCTTCTTCTTGGCGGCCTTCTTGGCCTTCTTCTTCGCCGGCTTCTTGCGGGCGGCCTTCTTGGCGGCCGCGGCCGCGGCCTGCTCCTCGACGACCGCCTGCGCCGCCGCGAGTCGCGCGATCGGCACGCGGTACGGCGAGCAGGAGACGTAGTCCATGCCGACGCTGTGGAAGAACTTGACCGACGACGGATCACCGCCGTGCTCGCCACAGATACCGATCTTCAGACCGGGCTTCGTCGCGCGGCCGCGCTCGATACCGATCTTCACGAGCTCGCCGATACCGGCCTGATCGAGCTCCTGGAACGGATCCGCCTCGATGACGCCGTTGTGGAGGTAGTCGGGCATGAAGCCACCGACGTCGTCGCGCGAGAAGCCGAAGCCCATCTGCGTCAGATCGTTGGTGCCGAACGAGAAGAACTGCGCCGTCTCGGCGAGTTCGTTCGCCTTGAGCGCCGCGCGCGGGATCTCGATCATCGTACCGACGAGGTGCGGCACCTTGCGGACGCCGAACTTCTTGCAGACCTCGCGGTGCACGTTCGCGATGACCTCGAACTGCGAGTCCATCTCGCGGTCGATCGAAACGACGGGCACCATGATCTCCGGGTGGACCTTGATCTTCGCCTTCGAGAGCTCGGCGGCGGACTCGAGGATCGCGCGCGCCTGCATCTCGGTGACCTCGGGGAACGTGATACCGAGGCGCACACCACGGTGACCCATCATCGGGTTGATCTCGTGGAGCGACTCCGCGCGCTTGCGCACGGTTGCGAGGTCGAGCCCGAGGTCGAGGGCGAGCTCGGCGAGCTTGCGCTCCTCGTGCGGCACAAACTCGTGCAGCGGCGGATCGAGGAGGCGAATCGTGACCGGCAGGCCCTTCATCGCCTTGAGGGTCGCCTTGATGTCGCGCTTGACATGCGTGAACAGTTGGTTGAGAGCCTTGCGCCGGCCAGCCTCGTCGGTGGCGAGAATGACCTTCCGCAGGCACGTGAGAGGTGCCTCGGAGTTCTCGCCGTAGAACATGTGCTCCGTTCTGAAGAGGCCGATGCCCTGCGCACCGTACTCGCGCGCCTTGGCCGCGTCCTCGGGCGTCTCCGCGTTCGTGCGGACGTCGAGCTTGCGAATCTTGTCGCAGATCTTCAGGTACTCAACGAGCGTCTTGTCGCCGCTCGCGTCGGTCGTCGCGACCGCACCCTCGTAGACGTTACCCTTCGAACCGTTGAGGCTCAGCGTGTCCTTCGACGTGAGCGAACGACCCGCGATGCGCAGCGTGCGGGTCGACATGTCGATGTCGATCGCCGAGCAGCCGACCACGCAGCACTTGCCCCAACCGCGCGCGACGAGCGCGGCGTGCGACGTCATGCCGCCGCGAGCCGTCAGGATCGCCACGGCGGCGCGCATGCCTTCGACGTCCTCGGGATTCGTCTCCTCGCGGACGAGGATGACTGTCTTGCCGTCCTTGTGCGCTGCGACCGCCTCGTCGGCGGAGAACACGATCGTGCCGACCGCGCCGCCGGGCCCCGCGGGAAGACCCTTCGCGAGCACGGTGGCTGTCTTCTCGGCCTTGGGGTCGAGGATCGGGTGCAGGAGCTCGTCGAGCTGATCGGCGGTGACGCGGGCTACCGCCTCTTCCCTGGTGATCAGCTTCTCGCGGACCATGTCGCACGCCATCTTGACGGCAGCCGGACCGTTCCGCTTCCCGTTGCGACACTGCAGCATGAAGAGCCGACCGTTCTC
>CAYMRB010000168.1:0-19216 GCA_964392615.1 uncultured Planctomycetia bacterium
AACCACGTGAAGAAGCGCCAGAACGACAACCACGACTCCTTCGGAACGTCGACGAAGACGTTGTAAACCGTCACCACGATGAAGATCACCGTCCACACGAGCGGCCAGCTCAACGTGACGAACGCGACCCACTTGTCGCGTCCGGTGAACTCGCGCGTAAACCCGAGCTTCTCGAGCCAGGTCTTCCGGTCTTCGTCGGCAAGAGAGGGGTCGTCTTCGAGCGCGTACTTGCCGCGGTGGAGCATCTTGTCCAGGTTGAAGACCTGCTGCGGGCCCAGTAGTGACACGAGGACGTACACGGCGATCGACGTCGCGATGGCGAAGAACGTCATCTCCTGACCGGTGAGGTCGAAGAACCAGTCGAAAAGCGTCGACTGCGAGAGCCACTCGAAGAAGGGCGCATCGGGGAAGCTCCCGTCCATCCTGTACTGTCCGACGACCGTACCGAACACGGACACGACCATGCCGTTCAGCAGCGCCCCCCAAGCAGCGAGCGTCGTTCCGCGCTTCCAATAGAGCCCGCCGATCACCATCGAGCCTCCTCCGCCGACGAAGATCGCTCCGGTGATCGCGAGCCACATCAGGATGAACTTGTTCGGCGTGTAGAGCAGGCTGAAGACGAAGATGAAGATCGCGACGCCGAGAATCGCCAGGCGCAGCGCCCAGATATGCTGACGCTGCGACAGCGGCTTCCTCCGGAACGGCAGGATCACGTCCTGGACGAAGATCGAGCCCCACGAATGCAGGTACGTGTCGTTCGTGCTGATGAACGCGCCGAGCATCGCCGCCGCCATCAGGCCGATGACTCCGACCGGCAAGAGCCGCGCCAGTGCCAGCGGAACGCGAACTTCGCTCTGCAGAGCCTCGTTCGGATACTTGGCGACCTGCGACGCGACGACCTCCGCTTGCTGGACGTAGGCCGGGTGCTCCATGAACACCTTGACGACCACCGGCACGAGGATCGTGATCAACATCAGCACGCGAAAGCGCCAGCCCGCCAGCAGGTTGGCCATCTTCGCCTCATGGGCGTTCTTCGCCGAGCAGTTGTAGCCCGACGTGCCCTGCCAGAGGAGCGGCCCGTAGAAGAAGATGACGATGTTGATCACGAAGAACCAGAAGTTGAAGTGCTCCTCCTTGCCGATGTCGAACGGGTGAACCATCGACTTGCCCGCCGGCCCGTCCAGCAGCACGCTGCCGATGCGCTCCCACGGGATCGTCACGAGAAGGCACACCATCACGACACCGAAGACGATGTTCCCGAACGCACCCTGCAGGAAGTCGGTCACCATGACTGCGACCTGACCGCCGATGAACGTGAAGAACAGCGAGACGGAGAGCAGGCAGACCATCACCGTCGGAAAGGTGCTCAGAGTCCAGCCTAGGACCTCGAAGTCGGCCGGCAGTCCGCAAAACGCGATGAAGAATCGCGCGCCGACCGCCGGAAAAATCCCGAAGTTCAACATGCCCGCACCGAACGCGACCAGACCCGCGAAGATTCGCAGCGACTTGCTGTAGCGCATCTCGAGGAACTGCGCCAGCGTCATCGCCCGCGTCTGCCGATACCGATAGACGACCCAGCCGGAAAGCGCCATGACGATCAGCGCCGGCCCCTCCATGAGCCCCCACCAGTAGCCGGTGTAGCCGACCTCGTAGTTCTGCTGGAAGTAGTACACCATCGTGATGACGCCGAGCTGGGCCATGCCCATCGCCATCGAGAGGATGTACCTTCCGCCCGCGCGCTCGGCTGCCAGGAACGCGGACACGGTCTTCGTGTAGCGACGGGTCGTCAGCGCGGCTCCGGTCAGAATGACGAGCAGTCCGCCGATGATCGACCAATCGAGCAGTGTCAGGTTCAAGGCTGGCTCCCAGGTACGGTGCTGGTGTCGGCTGCGGCTTGCGTGCGCAGCTTGTAGGTGCGGATCTCGAACGGCCCCAGCTCGACCGGTAGCGGCTCGGTGCAGGACGCCGACTCGCCGTCGGTCCATTCCATCAGATCGGTCTCGACGAGACCCGCATAGCGATCGGCGACGTGGAGCCGCCCTCGCGAGCGGCGTCCCGATCGCTCGACGATGCGCAGCACGAGGCACTCTTCCTTCTCGGCGCGCTTGACGACCTCGAGCGACAGTCCGTCACCCTCGAGGCGGGCCGGTGGCTCGGTCGCGTCGCCACGACGACCGGCGAACAATCGCGGCGGCTCGTTCAGTCGCGCGGCAGCCTCGATGACGTCGGACGCGCGCAGATCGCCCGCATGCGGGTACAGCGAGTAGGTGAGCTCGTGCTCGCCACGATCGGCGTCGGGATCGGGATAGGTCGGCGAGCGTAGCAGATTCAGGTCGAGCACGTGGCCGTCGACCTTGTGACCGTACTTGCAGTCGTTCAGCAGCGCGACGCCCCAATCGCGCTCCGAGAGATCGGCCCAACGCTGCGCGGCGACCTCGAAGCGCGCGCGATCCCACGATGTGTTGCGATGCGTCGGACGCTCGACGAAGCCGTACTGGATGTCGAAGCTCGCGACCGGTGTCGTCACCGCGATCGGGAACGCGACGCGCAACATACGATGGCACTCGCGCCAATCGACTCGCGTGCGAAAGCGCAGCTCCGCGCTGCCCGCATCGAGCGTGACTCGCTGCTCGACGCGCGAGCTGCCGGTCTCGAAGACCAGGCGCAGGCCCGATCGGACGGCTCCCGATCCGAGAGTCTCGATCTCGACGCAACGCGCCGCCTCGACGACGTTCTTCTCGTAGAAGAAGTCGACGTCCCACGCGTCCCAGTCGTTCGGATGATCCGCGTACAGAGTCAGCACGTTGCCCGCCTCGCCCGCGGGGAGGATCGAGCGATCGGCGATCTTGTCGTGCGCCTCGACGAGCGTTCCTGCACCGGAGAACGCATATCGCACGAGATCGTTCTCGACGATCTGGGTTTCATTCGCAGCGACAGGTGCAGCCGCGATCGCCTCGCCGCGCTCGAGCGTCACGAACGAGCCGGACTCGACGGCGACCCGCGCGAGCCACTCGTCACCCTGCGCCTGCGTCGGCAGCTCTGCGCCCCCGGCGACGCGCACCATGCGTCCGCGCCAGGACTCCGGCAACTCGACGGTACCGTCGAACGCGACCGGCGCCGTGTTCGCGACGACGAGCGCGTTCTCGTCCGCGTCGAAGAGCCGCGCCGCGGCGTTCTCTTCAAGGCGTGCGCAGATCGCGTCCGCCTCGCCGTGATCCGCGGCCGTCTCGCGATACGCCTCGGTGATGCTCGAGCCGGGCAGGATGTCGTGGAATTGGTGCAGCAGGAGCTTCTTCCACGCGCGGTCGAGATCGGCGATCGGGTAGTCCGCGAGCGGCAGGCACGACCACAAACGCTCGACGTGTCGCAACCGTGCCTCGAGATGCCGGTTGGCCCGCTTCACCCTGGCATGTGTCGTCAGCGTGCCGCGGTGCAGCTCGAGGTAGAGCTCGCCATCCCACGACGGCAGCTCATCCGCGCGATCGGCGAGGCGCGCGAAGAACTCATCGGCGCGACCGAAACGCACGCGCGGCGTGCCCTCGAGGTCGGCCATGCGCCGCCCCCACTCGATGTTCTCCGCCTTCGGACCACCGCCGCCGTCGCCGACGCCGAACAGGCTCATGAACTCGTCGAGGTACCCCTTCTCGCGGAAGTTCTCCATGCCGGGGACGAGGAACTTCGCGTCGAGCCGGCTGTTGTAGTTGTTCTCCGGCGGGAAATGCGTGAGCACCTCGCTGCCGTCGATGCCGCGCCACTTGAACGTCGTGTGCGGGAAGTCGTTGATCTGGTTCCAGGAGATCTTCTGCGTCAGGAAGAAATCGATGCCGCTGCGCTTCAGGATCTGCGGCAACGCGGCCGAGTACCCGAACACGTCCGGCAGCCACAGGTTCTTCACGTCGACGCCGAACTCGTCGCGGAAGAAGTTCTTCCCGTGCAGGATCTGGCGCACCATCGACTCGCCGTCGATCAGATTGCAGTCCGCCTCGACCCACATGCCGCCCTGCGGCTCCCAGCGCCCGTCGGCGACGGCCTGCCGCACGCGGTCGTAGAGCTCGGGATGACGCTCCTTGACGAATGCGTAGTGCTGCGGCTGCGACGCGCCGAACACGTAGTCCGGATAGCGCCCGAGAAGGTCGACCTGGCTCGCGAACGTCCGCGCGCACTTACGGACCGACTCGGCGATCGGCCACAGCCACGCGGTGTCGATATGCGCGTGACCGACGGCGAGAGCGGTCGGCGCCGACGGCACTGCGCCCTTGTCGAGCTCGCGAGCCAGCACGTCGCGCGCCGCACCGGCATTCGACGGATTCTCGGCAAACGCGTCGATGGCGGCCGAGGCGACATGCAGCAGCCGCGCGCGCCGCACGCTCTTCTCGGGGAGCACCTCGACGAGTCCGCCCAAAAGCGACAGATCGAGCCACAGGTGCCACAGATCGGCATCGAATATCGCGAGCCGCATGCGACGGGCCTGCGCATCGTAGTGGCCGTAACGTCGCGGCGAGTCGGCCGGCGGGTCCATCTCCTTGAACATGCCGAAGAGCCCGTTCGACGCGGCCTCGACCCAGAGCTCGACGTCCTCGCCGCCGTCGCAGCTCTCCCGGAGCGGTACGACGTCGCGGCCGAACTCCATGTCGAAGATCGAGCCTGTCGTGATGCCCTGCAACACCGTGCCGTCACGATCGAACACGAGCCCCTCGCCGCCGAGGTCGAGGTGAGCGACGACGCGGCTGCCGCGCCACGACTCCGGCACGCGTCCGCGCAGCTCGAACCACGCGCTCCCCCACGCTTCGCCCCACGTGGCGCCTTCCTCGATCGACGCGAGCTCGCCGTCAAGACGCTCGGACCACGTCGTGCCGCGCTCGACGCGACGGTACCGCGCGACGAGCGGCACGCTCTCGGCAAAGACGCTTTCGGCGACGCGGGCGGCGAACTTCTCGACGCGCGCGGCGATGATCTGCTCGAACTTCGTTTCCAACGCGAGACTCCTCGCTACTCCCTCTGACCGAGCTCCACCTCGACGATGCACCCGGAGCCCCGAGGTTGGACCGGGACGAGTCCGGCGACCTCCCTGCCGTTCACGCGAACGCTTCGGACGCCCTTCATCACGCCGTCTGGATTCGTCACCCGAATGTCATAGTCCGCGCCGCGCCATCGACGCGTCACCTGGAACTCCGGCCAGCTCGGCGGAATGCACGGATCGATGACCAGCCCTGCAAACGTCGATCGCACGCCGAGGATGTACCTCGTCGCCGCCGTGTAGAACCACGCGGCCGTACCTGTCAGCCACGGATGACGCGCACGGCCGTGGGCGCTGTGATCGCGCCCCATGACGAACTGACAGTACGAGTACGGCTCGGCCTGGCGAGTCTCGATGCGGTCGTTCTGGTGATACGGCAGGATCGCGTCGTAGTACTCCATCGCGCGATCGCCCCGACCGAGAAGACACTCGGCGATCACGGCCCACGGATTCGGATGGCTGAAGATCGCGCCGTTCTCCTTGACTCCCTTGTAGACGCGCGTCACGTAGCCGACGTCGTCGTCCGGTCGACCATACGACGGCCACAGGAGATGCAGACCGTACTCCGACGCGAGATAACGGTGCACGGCATCCATCGCCTGCTTGCCGCGCTCCCCCGTGGCGACACCCGAGTAGACCGCCCACGTCTGCGCGTTCAGAAACAGCTGCCCTTCGATGTCGTCCCGCGTGCCGATCTTGCGACCGTGCTTCGTGAAGCCGCGCAGGTACCAATCGCCGTCCCACAGCGCCTCGCTGCACGTCTCCTTGACGCGGGCAGCGATCGCCGCGTACGCGTCGGCCTCGTCCGTCCTGCCCAGATGACGCGCGGCCTCGACGAAGTGATCGAGCGCCCAAACGTGCTGGAACGAGACCATGGCGCTCTCGCCGCCGCCGAGGTTGAGACAGTCGTTCCAGTCAGCGCGAAGTCCGAGGCAAACGCCGTGCTCTCCGACCTGGCGCGTCGAGAAATCGAGGCTGCGCTTCAGGTGCTCCCAAACGGTCCCCTCGGAGCCATCGGCGTACGGCACGACGCGTTCGAAGAAGTCGATCTCGCCGGTCTCGACGACCCACTCGCACACGGACGGCACGAGCCAGAGCGCGTCGTCGGCGCACGCGTCTTCGAGCCCGTGCACGATGTCTTCCGGACTCGGCGTCGGCACGACCGTCGGCAGCTTGATGTCGGGCAGCCGCTCATCACGCGGCGCGAAGACCGCGGGATCGAAGAGGTGCAGACCGTAGCCCTCCGGCGTCAGGCCGTTCAAGAGCTCGAGGATACGCTGCTTCGTCTTGGCGGGGTTGACGTGCGCGACGCCGAGGATGTCCTGCGAGGTATCGCGATACCCGAGTCCCGTACGCCCGCCGACCTCGACAAACGACGCGAAGCGCGACCAGACGACACACGTCTCCGCCTGATACGGGGTCCACGTGTTCAGCATGCAGTTCATGCCCGCGGCCGGCGTCTCGACCTGCAGATGCCACAGCTTGTCGCGCCAGTACTGCGCGAGCTCGTCGAAGGCCAGATCGACGCGCTCCGGGTCGGAGTACTTCGCGCGCATCGCCTTGCCGTCTGTCGCGCGCGGTCCGACGCCGAGCAGAAACACGAGCCGCCGCTCCTCGCCCGGAGCGAGCTCGATACGCTTGTGCAGCGCCCCGCAGTGATTGCCGCCGAGCTCGCTCGCACCGCTACACTCGCCGCGTTCGACGGCGATCGGATCGCTCTCGGTGCGATACGATCCGAGAAACGAGTCGCGCAGACAGTCCCAGCTGTCCGGCTCGAAGTCCGCCGTCAGGAAGTGGTAGTTCCAGGGCTCGTAGAAGAAGTCGTACTCGATGATCCCGTCCGCGTAGCCCGCCGAGCTCGCGTAGAGGCTCATCTGGAGGTTCTGGTTGTCGATCTCGACGTGCTGAAACGACCACTCGACGTAGTTGAAGACGCTGATGCGTCGCGGGCGTTCGCTGCGGTTGCGGATCGTCACATCCCAGATCTCGACGTCGTCCGCCACCGGGATGAACAGCAGCTGCTCGGCGTCGATGCCGCGATACGCGCACGAAAACGCGGTGTAGGACAGCCCGTGCCGCACGCGATACTCGGCGCCGTCGGCCCCGTCGAGCGGCTCGCCGACCGGCTGCCACGAAACGGACCAGTACTCGCCGGTCTCATCGTCGCGCAGGTAGACGTAGTGCCCCGGTCGATCGAGCGGCACACCGTTCGGCCGGAAGCGCGTCAGCCGGCCGTGTTCGGCCGATTTGTAGAACGTATACCCGCCCGCGTTGTGCGAGATGACCGTGCACAGATCCCGGACACCGAGGTAGTTCGTCCACGACACGGGCACGTCGGGACGCTCGATGACGTACTCGCGTTTCTCGTCGTCGAAGGTCCCGTATCGCATGTCACGGCGCCACGTCGTTCGACGTCGGGGTCCGCCACAGCCGACCGACCTCGTCGATGTGCAGCGCGTTGCCCTTGAACTCCAGCGTCGCTTCGAACCCCGAGTCGGTGCAGCGGATCTCCGGCTCGCCGTAGCGAGCATTAAACTCGTCGCGCAGCTCCGACCACCCGGGACACTCGGAGAATCCCGCGAAGAAACGACCGTTGGCCGCATGGAACGAACGCTGCGCGTAGTACAGTCGTCGTAAGAGCCACGACGGCTCGAGCTCCGGATCGGGCACATACTCGACGTCGTCGCCTCCGACGTCGCTCGTCGAGAACTGCACGATGCCCCAGAGCTCGGGGTAGTGCATGTTGATCAGGCCCTGCGCGGACCAGATCCAATTGTTCTCCGGATAGTGCTTGCCGGTCGCCGGATCGACCTTCTTCTCGTACCGTCCATCGACGGCCTCGACCTGCCACTCGACGCGGCTGAAGCCGACGCGCCATTGGTCGCCGTCCTCGGGCGGCGTCGTGCAGCCGGCGGCCTCCTTGAGCACGGCCCACGGGATCGCGATCTCGACCGACCACGCCGTGTCGACATCGCTCGGATCGTTCAACGTACCCTCGACGTGTACCGCGGTCTTCAACCCTTGAATGTCCCACGCGTTCATCGCCGGACCGCCATCGCGATACGGCTGCACGAGGAACAGGTCCCACTGCGTGTTCAACGCGTTGACCTCGAGCTCGTAGTACGCGTGCGTGTCGCCGTCCGGGTCGATGAAAACCTCGAAGTCGTTGTCGTAGAAGATCACGCTGTCGCGTTCGGTCAGCTTGCCCCAGACGTGCGGCTCCTCCAGTCGAGCTCCGACGTAGAAGTACTCGTCGTCCCACAGCATGCGCGCGCGGGTCGACCATGTCGGCGCGGGCTTCAGGTCGCCTTCGATATCGACGAACTCCTCGGTCTGCGCCGCCTTCTGCCACGACGCGTCGTCGAGGCGACCGTCGATCTCGACCGGGCCGACCGCGCGGCGACAGACGTAGTGCCGCGGCGCAAAGTCGATCTGAGGCAACGGCACGGCGTCGCGATCGAAACGATCACCGCCGGAACGATCGACGACGGGAGTCGCGCAGCCGAACGACGACACGACGATTGCGAGCACGAGGAGACCGACGAGGCAGTCAACGCGCGGTTTCATCCAGGAGACCTCCCGTTCGAAAGAGTCAACGTGCGACGCCGGGAGTCCCGTCCAGGCCGTCGTAACAGTCCGCGATCAGCTCTGCGATCGTCGCCGTCGCGAGACCGACAACGGTGTCGGCCGCGCCGTAGTAGACCCGCACCTCGCTGTCCGGCAGCGCGAAGCCCTCATCGTCGAACGCGTCGACGATCATGCCGCCGGGAAAGACGACGTTCGGCACTTGACCGGCGAGCTCCCAGACCTCGCGCGGCTCGAGGATGTTGAACCGCGTCCTCGCGATGACACGCGACGGATCGTCGAGATCGAGCAGCACAGCGCCGGCCTGATAGATGTTCGCGCTCGCGAAGTGCGTCGCGACGCCGTGGTACAGATGAAGCCACCCTCGACGCGTTTTCACCGGCGGCGGCCCGGAGCCGATCCGCTCGTCCCAGTAGCGCGGTCGACCGGAGAACACGGGTCCGACGCGATCGAACTGCCGCAGATCGCTCGACGCCGACAACACGACCGTCTCGCCGGACGTCGGACCGCCCTCGAGCTGCGAGAGGTTCGGGCGCTCGAGCATCAGGTAGCGCCCGCCGACCCTCTCGGGGAAGAGAACTCCGTTGCGGCTGTCGTCGTCCGAGATGAAGCCGAGAAAGCGGAAGTCCTCGAAGTCCTCCGTCACCGCGAGCCCCATCCGACACGCGTCGTCCATGTCCATGGCGACGGTGATGTACCACGAACCGTCGAGCTCGGTGATGCGCGGATCGTAGACGTGATGGATCGGCGCGTCGACCTGCTCCAGACCACGCAGCTCGACGACGCCGGGGCGCACGGTGAACTCGACCCCATCCCGACTCTCGGCGACGAGGATCAAGCTCTCACGACCGCGATTCTGCACGCGCAGGAGCAGGAGATCGCGGTCGCGGTAGCGCACGGCGCCGGGATTGAAGACGGACGACACATCGCGCGTGCGGACGTCGGTGTCCGGAATGTCGGCACGCGTCAAGATGGGGCGGTCGTAACAGCGTCGGAGCGGCATCGACGGGGTCCTCGGCGCTTCCATTCGCCGGGTTCCGTTCCGTCCGTTCGACCCGGCGAAGCGCCCATGGTCGGTCGATCGCCGAGCGCTGTCAACCCGGTCGGTGCGGCGGCGCGATGGGGCGCCTTCCACCGCAGCCTCGCCGTTGCAGCGTTCACCGGCGTACACTACGATCGCCCATGCACCTCCACCAACTGCGGGTCCCCCACAGACTCATGCGCCCACCTGCTCGCACGCGCTTTGCGACCGCGGCTATCGTGTTCCTCTCGGTCATCGCGGCAGCGCGAGCAGCCGAGGTCGATCCGTCTGCGCACGCTGCGATCGAGGCAGACATGCCCGTACGCGTCGCCGCCGATGGTCGGGGCTTCGTGGTCGGCAGCGAGACCTGGGCACCAGTCGGAGCCAATTGGTTCGATCCGCTCACCGGCTGGGCGCCGAAGCCGTGGCTGCAGTTCGACGAGGAGCGCGTCGAGGCGCAGTTCCGCGCCATGGCTGCGCTCGGTGTCAACACGGCTCGTGTCTTTCTCACGGCTGCGAGCTTCATCCCCGAACCACCGCGCGTCGAAGGTGACGCGCTCGAGAAGCTCGATCGCATGGTCGCGATCGCACGGCGCCACGGTATCCGCCTCCACCCGACGGGACCGGACCATTGGGAGGGCAACCCGCCGTGGCGCAAGACCGACATCTTCGCCGATCCACGCGCGCTCGACGCCCAGGTCGCCTTCTGGCGCGTGCTCGCACGACGCTACCGCGGCGACGCATCGATCTTCGCGTTCGATCTCCTCAACGAGCCGATGATCCCGTGGGACTCGCAGCATCTACGGGCACGCTGGCGTCACTGGTTGCGCCAGCGTCACGGTACGATCGAGCGATTGCGCGCGGCCTGGAGCGACACTTCCGTCGACTTCGACAGCGCCCCGATCCCGCCAGACCGCGGCGTACCCGACACCGCGTCGCCAGAAGGCAAGCGATTGCGCGAGTACCAGGCCTTCCGCGAGGCGATCGCCGAGGTGTGGGTCACGCGTCAGGTCGACGCGATCCGTGCCGGGGATCCGGATCGGCTAGTAACCGTCGGACTCATCCAATGGTCGATTCCCGCGCTTCGGACCAAGCCTTCGCACTACAGCGCGTTCCGCCCCGCATCGGTGGCGAAGCTCGTCGACTTCTCGAGCGTGCACTTCTATCCGATCTGGGGCGACCCTCTCGCCTCGGACGAGCTGCTCGACCGCAACCTCGACTACCTCGAGCTCGTCCTGCGCACGTGCGCCTCCGACAAACCGCTCGTCCTCGGCGAGTTTGGCTGGTACGGCGGAGGCTCTCCCCGCAACCAGGTCGCGCGCACGCCGGAGGATCAGGTGCGCTGGAACCGCGCTCTTGTCGCGCGAAGCCGTGGGCTCGTCTGCGGCTGGCTCAACTGGGGCTGGGCCGACGCTCCGAGCTCCACGGACATCTCGAGGTTCTCCGGGCTCGTGACGGGCGACGGCGAGGTCAAGCCCTGGGGCAAGACGTTTGCAGCTCTCGCTCCCGCGCTGAAGCGAGCGCGGCTCGGCAAGCGGGGCAACGGGCCAGCTGGCGAACCGGCACCACCCCCCCGCGGCACGATCGCGTTTCCGTTCGACGCGGCGCTCGTCGACCCGGCTGCGGGAACACGTGCGCTGGACGCGTGGCGGCAGTCGGCCGGAAGCCCCGGCGGCCCGGCAAACCGGTGACCCGGTGACGACGGTAGACGTCGTCGCGACAATCATAGACAATCGGGCCCGCGATTCGTTCGGCTGTCGAATGGAGCGGAACGCGGAAACTGAGCGCACGGTACAGGAGAGCCGTAATGAAGATCGGAGTCTTCTTGCTGATCGAGCCGTTTGCAAGTGTCGAAGTCCAGCTGCAACGCGCCAAGGAGATGGGATTCGACCATGCAGACATCACCGACACGAACTCTGGCGGCAGTATGCTGGGTACCGCGGGGTTCTCTCCGACGGTCAGCCTGGACGACGATCCCTTCGAGGTGAAGCGGCTCTTCGAGAAGTACGGCATCACGCCTTCCACCGTCTGCGCGCACGCCGCGCTGCTGGAGCCGAGCAACCCGGGCACGTACGGGACCGCGGAGATCATGAAGGCCGTGCGCTTCGCGGCGGCGATCGGTATCAAGGACATCGTCACGACAGACACGGACCCGCGCTCGGAGTGGGCCGAGAACCTGTCGTACGCGGAGCAGGTCTTCACCGTCGCCGAGAAGCTCTGCGTCCCGGTCAGGATGGCGGCGGACTACGGCGTGCGCATCCTCCTGGAGCCGCACGGTCCCATCACCGACAGCATCCAGGGCATCCAGGATGTGATGGATCGGCTCGGCAACCCGCCGTCTCTCGGCGTCAACCTCGACACCGGCAACTCGTGGCTCGGCGGCGCCGATCCGGTCGAGATGGCCAAGGTGTTCAAGGACAAGATCCACCACGTCCACTGGAAGGACCTCGGTGAGGAGTGGGTCGACAAGCGGGGCACGGTCTTCGGGTGCGGCTTCTCGACGATCGCTCTGGGCGAGGGCGTGATCGACATCAAGGGCGTCTGTGAAGTGCTCAAGGGTGCCGACATCGCCAGCTCGACGCTCGAGATCATCGGCACCGACGACGTTCTGAAGCGGAGCCGAGACTACCTCCAAGCCTGCGGCTTGTAGTCGCCGGACGTGACGAATGGGCGTGACGATCACCGTGACGCTGAACGGAATCACCAAGCGCATCGATACCGATCCGGAGCGTTCCATTCTGGACGCGCTGCGGGACGACCTGCGCGGCACCTGGTCCGGCCAACGATGAGGCCGGGCCTGGTGCGGCGGCTGCGTGGTTCTGCTGGACGGTCGACGCGTCCTGTCCTGTGACACGCCCATCGCCAGGGCTGACGGACGGACTATCACCATCGTCGAAGGTTGATCCGACCATCGCGGCGGGACCACCTGGCTCCGATCCGTTACGGAACGAGCAGAGTTGCCGCGACGTCTTCTGGGTCGGCCCCTACACAGAGAGCACGCATCCATGAACCTGAGTTCCGATCCCCCAGGCCCTGAGTCGAAACCCGCCAAGAGTGATCGCTACCCTGGAGGCATCCCGTTCATCGTCGGCAACGAGGGAGCCGAACGGTTCAGCTACTACGGGATGCGGGCCATCCTCTACATCTACCTCACGGCGCTCTACGTGCAGCTCGCCGAGAAGGGTATGGTGCCCCAAGGGGAGGGCGCCGCGGAGGCCTACAGCACCGAGATCACGCACCTCTTCTTCGCCGGCGTGTACCTGTTCCCGCTGGTCGGCGCCGTGCTGTCGGACCGCCTGCTCGGGAAGTACCACGTCATCCTCTACGTGTCGCTGCTCTACTGCCTGGGGCACGGGGCCCTCGCGGTCGCCGGCCGAATGGGCGAGATGGGCAACTTCGAAGGCGCCCAGACGGGGATGTACATCGGCTTGAGCCTGATCGCGCTCGGCTCCGGAGGCATCAAGCCGTGCGTCTCGGCGAACGTCGGAGATCAGTTCACCAAGGAGAACGGGCACCTGATCTCCCGGGTGTTCCAGATCTTCTACTTCATCATCAACTTCGGGTCCTTCTTCTCGAACATCATCACGCCGTACCTATACCACCACGCGAACTTCGGCCCCGAGATCGCCTTCGGAGTTCCCGGCATCCTGATGGGCATCGCGACGATCGTGTTCTGGCTGGGCCGCAAGAAGTTCGTGCTGCAGCCGCCCAAGCCCGGGGGCAAGCTCGGCGCCATCGACTTCACCTCGACGCTCCTCCTGTTCAGCCCGTTCTTCGCGCTCATCTACGGGTACAAGTTCATGTGGGGCCACTTCAAGGCTCCCGCAGACGCGTCGGTCCTCGGCTACGCCGGCGCCTTCCTCGCGTACTACTCGTGGCTCCTCATCGCCGTGGCTTGTGCCATGGGCGCCGGCTTCTGGCTCTTCGGGCTGCGACAGAAGATGCGGGAGGACGACGGCTTCCTCGCCGTGATCGTCTACGCGTTGCGCAACCGCCGGCTGCGCCAGCCGGGACAGACGATGTTCGACGTGGCCCGCGACAAGTTCGGTCAGGAGGCGGGAGACGGACCGCCGGCGGTGCTGCGGATCGGCATCGTCTTCTCGATGGTGATCTTCTTCTGGGCCCTGTTCGACCAGCACGCATCGACGTGGGTCGCGCAGGCGAAGAGAATGGACCTGACGCTCACCGTGCCGCAGTGGCTCTGGTACTACACGGTCGCCGCTGTTGTCGTCTGCGCCGTGTACGGCGGCACGTGGATCATGCTTCACGTCTCCAACGTGACGGTGCCGCGGAAGGTCAACCTCCTCCTCGGAGGGTTCCTCGGCGCGGGATTGATCGCGGCCGGCGTAGCGGATGCGATCTCCCAGACCATGATCAGCGTGGATGTCAAGCCCGAGCAGGTCCAATCGCTCAACCCGCTGATGGTCATGATGATCATCCCGTTCCTCACCTTCTGCGTGTGGACCCCGCTCAGGAAACGCGGCATCGTGGTCAAGCCGCTGCAGCGGATGACCCTGGGCATGTTCCTCGCCGCGGTGTCCTTCGTCATCGCTGCGCTCCTTCAGGTGCGCATCGAAGCGGTCGGCGATTTCCAAGTGCACTTCCTGTGGCAGGTGGCCCAGTACGTGATCATGACGACCGCGGAGGTGCTGGTGTCGGTCACCGGCCTCGAGTTCGCCTACACGCAGGCCCCGCGGGCCATGAAGTCGACGATCATGGGCTTCTGGCTGCTCCTGGTGACCTTCGGCAACCTGATCGTCGCGTTCCTCGCGCCGCTGCAGAAGAGCCTCGAGCTGTCGGGCTTCTTCTGGATCTTCGCGGCGCTGATGGCGGCCGCGGCGGTGATCTTCGCGGTACTCGCGTACTTCTACAAGGGCAAGTCGTACCTGCAGGATGCCGAGAGCTGACGCCGCGCCGACGTCGTTGAGCCTGATCGGCGTCTGAGCTGAGGCCCGATCCGCCCATTGCGGGAACCGCCGGCTCCGCCGCACGTATGGATCGTCGTGCGATGCCGCGGTTCCCGTCCCCTGGTCGGATCGAAGGCCCATGCTCAAGAATGCCCCCGCACTCCTCGCCCTCCTCTTGTCCGCGTGCCATCAGACGCCCGCGCTCCTGGAGGAGAGGATCCTCAGCGTCGAGTCCAACCTGACGGCGGACTACGGCGATCCCTTCTGGAATCGTCGACAGCTCGTCGACCGCATGGCGGAGCTCGGCGTGCCCGGTCTCGGTATCGCCGTCATCGACGACTTCGAGATCGACTGGGTCAAGGCGTATGGCGAGCGCGATACGGCGACCGGTGATCCGCTGACGACGGACGCGATGCTCCAGGCCGCGTCGATCGGCAAGGTCCTCGTCGCTGCCGCGGTGCTGCAGCTCGTCGACCGAGGCGTGCTGGATCTCGACGCGGATGTGAACGACGCGCTCGAGTCGTGGCATGTGCCACCGAGCGCGCTGACGTCGAAGGAGAAGGTCACGCTGCGGCGCCTGTTGAGTCACAGCGCCGGCGTGACCGTCTCCGGATTCCGAGGCTACAGCGCGGGCGAGGCCGTTCCCGACCTGCTTCAAGTTCTCGATGGCACGCCGCCGGCGAACTCTCCGCCCATTCGCGTCGACGTCGTGCCGGGCTCGATGCACCGCTACTCCGGCGGTGGCTACACGATCGTCCAGCAGCTCCTCGAGGACGTGACGGGCAAGCCTCTGCCCGCACATCTGGCGAGCTCGATTCTGCATCCGCTCGGCATGCATGCGAGCACGTTCGAGACGCCGCTTCCCGCGGCATACGAGCGGCACGCTGCGACGGGACATCGAGCCGCGGGCGAGCCGATCCCGGGACGGTGGCACACCTACCCCGAGGTCGGCTCGGGCGCGACGCTGTGGAGCACGCCTGCCGACCTGGCGCGCTTCGCGATCTCGCTGATGCGCTCCTATCGCGGCGACGGCGGTCAGATCCTGTCCCCGCGAATGACGCAGGAGATGCTCACGCCGGTGATCGAGGAGCGCGGCCTCGGCCCGACCGTTCACGACGACGGCGGCGACCGCGTCTACTTCATGCATCCCGGCGGCAACGAAGGCTTCCGTTGCGTCCTCGTAGTCTATCCCGAACGCGGCGAGGGCGTCGTCATCATGACGAACGGCGACGGTGGCGAGGCGCTCTGGCGCGAGGTGCTGCGCAGCGTGTCGCTGACGTACGGCTGGGTGACCTGAGCGTCACGGGCACAGCGCGAACGACAGGCAGCCGAGCCCGTCGACCGTCGGATCGACACCGCAGCCGGGATACGGCGGAGGCGGCGCCGCGGCCCCGAGAAACAGGTGGTTCAGCAGCGCGATCGCATCGGTCACGTCGATTCCCCCGCTGTCGTCGACGTCCGCGCTGCCGAGACACGTCGGCGGCGCTTCACCGAGAAAGAGCCGCCGCAGAATCCCGACCGCGTCCGCGATATCGAACAGCCCATCGACGTTGACGTCGCCCCGTCGGAACACGCGTCCCTCGCAAGCATCGGGGATGCCGTTGCGGTCGTCGTCGCCGCCGCCGCCCTCGTTCTGAACGGAGTAGACGCGCACCTCGTTCGCTACCGGCGTGACGGCCACCGCTTCGGGTGGATCACGCTCGCCCTCCCCCTCGAGGTCGACGATCAACGCGGCGGCGTGGATTCCCTCGCGCACCGACGTCCCGACGAAGAACCCCTCGGCGTACGAGAAGCCCGCACCGTTCGGGAGGCCGACGAGCGTGTCGACGACCCAGAGCTCGTCGCCGCGATCCGGTCTCGTGCCGACGACCGCGAGGTCCGGACGACCATCGAGATTGAGATCGCCGACGCCGAGTGCCGCGGGCCGCAATGGCTCGCTCTCATGCCAGAGGACCCGCGCTGTGGAGAATCTCCGGGACGACGTCTGCCACAGCACGGTCAGCTCACCACTGTCCTGATCGGCGGTCACGAGGTCCTGGTCGCCGTCGAGGTCGAGGTCGGCGGCGACGAGATCGACCGGTGCGTCGCCGACATCGAGCACGACCGCATCGCCCGCGGCGAGGCCGGGCGCGCCGTAGGCCAGGGTCAGCGTGTCCCGTGACGCGCTGGCGACGACCACGTCCGCGACCGAGTCGCCATCGACGTCGACCACTTCGAGCGCACCCGGGTGATCCGTACCCGTGCCGTCCAGCGTGCGGACGACCTCGAGCGTGCCGTCGGCTCGGTTGCGGATCCAACTCACTCGGTCCGACGTCGCAGCGACCACATCGATGCGACCGTCGCCGTCGAGGTCACCCGCCGCGACCGCCGCCGGTGGCGCGTCGAGGAAGACGCGGGCCGTCTCGCGATCGAGGACCGGACTCACCACTCGCACGCTCGAGTCGGAAGCGCACCCGACGACGAGGTCGTCCGCGCCGTCGCCGTCGAAGTCGGCCGCCGCGATCGACGTCGGGGTGCCGCAGACCGGCAGCTCGGCCTCGCGTCGCAGCTCGTCGCCCCCCCGGCGTGTCCAGAAGATGACGGCGCCGCCGTCGCGATCGAGCGTGGCGACGTCCGTGCGTCCGTCGCCGTCGAAGTCGCCGCTGGCGAGCCCGGAGGGCGCTCCCTCGGTCTCGAGCCGTCGCGGCCCGCCGCCGGTCAGGAGCTCCACGACATCACACGCGTCGGCCATGCCGTCGCCGTCGCAATCGGCGAGGGCGTTCGCCGCGATCTCCTCGGCGTCATCCCGCCCGTTGAGATTGCAGTCAAAACCGCCGGCACGCGCAGAATGCGCGACGAGCACGACGACGCAGAGCAAGCACCTGATCGGGACTCTCACGACGATCTCCTGCGATGGGCGCGTTGGCTGGGCCACCGTGCAGTGTCGCCTCCCGTGAACGCCGAATCAACGTCTTCCGTCGAGTTGGCGAGACGCGAGTTGTGGCGAGCGTCGCTACCGACGGCTCCCGAACCCGCGCCGATTCGCCCGGTACTTCGTCCACGCCTCGTGCTGATCGGTGCCGAGGACCTCCGTGGCTGCGTCATCCGTGCGCTTCCGGATCTCCGCGCGCGCGGTCGATCGCTGCTCGTCGTCGAGGTCCTGCTGTCGCAGCTCGTCCATCGAGGCGTTCTCTTCCGCGAGCAGATCGCCCATGAGCGTCTTCTGATCTTCGGTCAGCCTCACCTCGAGCGAGCGGTCGAAGCCGCGGATGAGCCAATCGGTCTGCCGCTGACGGAATTGCGCCGTGAGGTCGGCGCGCTTCTGGAGCTCCTCGTCGGTCATGTCTTCCGGCCGCTTCCCGAAGAGGCTGCCGATCTCCGCGAGTCGGGCCATGCCCCCGCGCCGCCCGTCGGTCTCCTCGCCGCCTTCCTCCCCGGCCGCTGCGAGCACCCGGTCCGCGGTCTGGTCGAGGAAGCCGCGCACCTTCCGCGCCGAGTCGAGATCGGCTCGGAGCGCAGCGATCTCGGTCGCGTTCGTGGCGAGCTGATCGCGGACGTCGGCGATCGCCGAATCGGTGACGTCATTCGACGCGACAGCCGGCGCGCTCGCCGCCTTCCGCTCGATCTGCTCCAGACGCCTGTCGAGCTCTGCCCACCTCGCCTCGTACGGGTCGACGTCGGACGACGCCTCGCTCGCGGACGACTCGAGGACGCTCGTCTCCAGCTCCGCCATCTCCTCCGCGACACTCGAAACCCGGTACCACAGGACACTGCTTGCCAGCAATCCGCCAGCAACGATAACAGCGATCGCGACTTTCATGACGCCCTCCGTGACGATATCGAACATTCCGACCGACGACACGGGTTGACGACGCCCGCGTCGCGCGTCCGCATACTACGGCGTCCGCGAGGCGGGAGGTCGTAAGCTCCTGTCGCTTCTTGTCGGGTTGTCGCCGTACGCGTCAGGACAGGTCGTATTTCGCCAGCTTGCGATACAGCGTGCGCTCGCCGATGCCGAGGACCTTGGCCGCCTCGGCGCGGTTTCCCCCGGTTTGCTCGAGAGTATCGCGAATGAGGATCTTCTCGACCTCCCGCAGCGGCATGCCGACCAGCGACTGCACGTCGGCGGCGGCCTGGCGCTCGGCCCGGTGGATGCTCGCCGGCAGGTTGTCGACCGTCAGCACCGGCCCCGGCGACACGACGACCATGTTCTCCATCGCGTGCTTCAGCTCGCGCACGTTGCCCGGCCACGCGTACGACGTCAGGATCGTCAGCGCTTCCCGCTCGACGCCCGAGATCGGCTTCTTGTAGACCTCGGAGAACTCGCGGATGTAGTGGTCGACGAGCAGCGGAATGTCGTGTCGTCGCTCCCGGAGCGGGGGCAGGTGGATCGTCACGACCTTGAGCCGGTAGTACAGATCCTCGCGGAACTCGCCCGCCTCGATCGCTTTCTCCAGATCACGGTTCGTCGCCGAGATGAGCCGCACGTCGACCTTGATCGGCTCGTTGGATCCGACGCGGGTGATCTCGCCGTCCTCGAGGACGCGCAGGAGCTTGACCTGCGTCTCGAGCGGAATCTCGCCGACCTCGTCGAGGAACAGCGTCCCGTTGTGCGCGAACTCGAAGCGCCCCTTCTTCTGGAAGTTGGCGCCGGTGAACGCGCCCTTCTCGTGACCGAACAGCTCGCTCTCGACCAGCTGCGGCGAC
>CAYMRB010000169.1:0-19159 GCA_964392615.1 uncultured Planctomycetia bacterium
CCTTTTTCTTGGCAGCCTTCTTCTTGGCCTTCTTCTTGGCCATGATCCGTTCTCCTGATCAGAGGAGCCTAGGAAACAGACGACCTACGGCATCACTCCGGTCCACGGAATCCAACGCGATACGAGCCGGCGCGAGAGAGCGCTGTCGGCAACATTGCCCACAGCGACGTCAACGAGGAAGCGAACCATGCCATTCGCCTCCGCGATGCGATCACTCCACGGCCTTAGCTCGGACCCGACGATTCCAGTGACTCGGTCGTGACCCGTCCTGTTCATGTTCTGCCAGTGAATCCCCCGCATCCCCGAGTTTCTCTTCTCTATCTCGATCCGGATTCGAGATTCTCTTCCGCTGGCACCGACCGTCGTCAGTGAATGTGCTATCGCGAGCGTCCACAACACCTTGGAGGACTATTTGTACAACATCGTCACGAAAGTAAAGAACAATTTGACAAAAGGCGCGGCTTTTTTCTCATTCGTCGATCGCTGTCTCGTTGGACGCATTGACGCATCGCGTCCGGTCGATCGCGACGGTGAACGCATCGAGCAGCGCATCCTTCTTCATCGCGTCCTGCCGACAGAAAGCGGAAACGCACCGAACGCGTTCTGCGCACATGCCGTTCTTTCTCGTAGTCGCTGCGCGTTCGTCATCGCCATCGATCGCGACGGACTGCGACGCGGTATCTTGACTGACTGTTGACCGACGGTCGGCCGGCACGATAAGTTCCCTCCAGGGAGGCTACGAAGATGAAGACGATCAGCCCGACCTCGAAGCGACCGGCGACGCGCCTCGCGTGCGCAGTGCTCGTGATCACGAGCGTGTCGTGGGCTGTGCGGGCGCCCGCCGCGGACGACGCCAAGTCGTCTCTGGACCGTGCGATGCAGTACCTGGCCGCGAGCCAGAACGCGGACGGCGGCTACGGTCCCTTCGGCAAGGCCGCGCGCGTGAAGAACGCGTCGGACGTCGGTATCACCGGCTTCGTGATCTATGCGATGGCCTGCCATCCGCGTCGCTACGCGGCGGTCGACGGACCGTTCCTGTCGCGCGCGGTCGACTATTTGCTGTCGCACCAGCAGCCGGACGGCGGATTCTACGATCCCCGCGATCCCGCGCTGCTGAATTACCGCACGTCCGTCGCGATGATGGCGCTCGTTCGCCTCGACCGCGTGATGTACGCGGACGCGATCAGGAAGGCGCAGAAGTTCATCCTCGCGCAGCAGCGCGACGAGAAGGGCAACTATCTCAAGAGCGACCATCTTTCCTACGGATCCGTCGGCCACAGCGGCGCGATTCGCGGCGATCTGTCGAACGCGGCGTACGCCGCGGAGGCGATGCACGAATCGGGCCTCTCGGTGAGCGAGCCGTTTTGGAAGCGGCTCGAGGTCTTCGTCACGCGTTGTCAGAACGTTCCGAAGGTCGACCCGCTCTTGAAGCGTTCCGGTATCGGGACGACCAGCGACTACGGCTTCCGCTACGCGCCGAACGACACGCGCGGTCCGCGGGAGTCGCTCGACGACGGCTCGACGGCCTACTCGAGCTACGGCAGCATGACGTATCAGGGGCTGAAGAGCCTCCTGTACGCGCGCGTCAGCCGTGACGATCCGCGGGTGAAGGAGGCGTTCCGGTGGATCTCGAAGCGCTTCAGCGTGCGAGAGAACCCCGGCATGGCGAGCCCGAAGAACCCCCGCGCCGGCCTGCAGGGGCTGTTCTACTACTACCACACGATGGCGAAGACCCTGTCGGTGTACGGCGAGGCCGAGATCGTCGACGGGAAGGGCGTCCGGCACGATTGGGCGGCGGAGCTGTCGGCGCACCTCGTCGCGATGCAGAAAGCCGACGGTCATTGGGTGAACTCGACCGGGCGCTGGTGGGAGGATCTCCCGACGCTCGACACCGCGTATGCGATGATCACGCTCGGCATCTGCTACGAGGAAACCCTGAAGCGCAAGAGCGCCGACAAGGCGCCGACCGCGACGGAAGAGAAGCCGGCCGAGAAGTCCGCGGACACGCCGCCGGCAGGCAAGTAGACGCGCGCCCGAGAGCCAGAGCATCGGTCGGCGCGAGGAGAGGAGTCGAGAACGTGGACAGAATGAAGGTAGCACCGCTTCGAGGTCTGCGTTTCGACCTCTCGGCGGCGGGCGCGGACGATGCCGCGGACGTCACGGCGCCGCCGTACGACGTGATTTCCCCCGACGAGCACCGCGCTCTGCTCGAGCGCTCGCCGTGTAATATCGCGCACCTGACGCTCGGATCCGAGCCCGGTGGGGCGTCGAGCTACGACGAGCGCGCGGCGATCCTCGAGCGCTGGATCGACTCCGGCGTGCTGGCGCGCGACGGCGAGCCGCGGTTCTACGTGTATACGGTCGACTACACGGTGCCGGGAACCGATCAGCGCGCGCGCATGCTCGGTTTCGTCGGCCTCGGCAAGCTCCACGCGTTCGAGGAGCGCGTCGTCCTGCCGCACGAGCAGACGTTCGCGAAGATCGTCGAGGACCGCCGCAGCCTCCTCGCGGCGACCGGCACGCACCTCGAGAGCATCTTCCTGCTCTACAGCGACGTCGACGGCGCGATCGATGCCCTTCTCGAGGCCGCGGCGAGCGGCGAGCCGGCCGTGCGCGTCGAGGCGAAGCCCGGCGAGATCCACGCGCTGATTCCGGTCGACGACCCGCAAGCCACGGCGGACCTCGCCGCGCGCATGGAAGCACAGCGGCCGATCATCGCCGACGGGCACCATCGCTACACGACCTCGGTCCTTCACGCGCGCGGTCTCGCGGAGCGCGGCGAGGCCGTGCCCGGCAGCGACTGGCAGCTGATGACGTTTACGAATCTGCAGAGCCCCGGCCTGGCGATTCTCGCGACGCATCGACTTCTCGAGCTCGCGACCGGATCCGCGGCCGACGTTCTCGGTCGTCTCGACGGCCGTCTCGAGCGGACCGACGGCGACGATTGGGACATCGTGGCCGAGACCGCCGACACGGCCGTGCGCTACCGCTTTCCGGAGGCGCTTCTCGCGTCCCGCGACGGCGTCGCGCGGACCGGCTACGCCATCCTTCAGGACGTCATCGTCGCCGATTGGCTCCGCGACCTCGCCGGCGACGAGCCGCGCGTGTCGTACTACAAGGAGGGCACCGGCGAGAACGAGGCGCTGCGTCGCGGCGACGGCGATGTGCTGTTCCGCATGCGTCCGGTCGATCGTCGCGAGTTCCGCGATGTCATCGAGGGCGGCGAGGTCTACCCGCACAAGACGACGTACTTCTATCCGAAGCTCTGGAGCGGTCTCGTCTTGTGGCCGGTCGAGGCGCCGACCGCCTGAAGGCCGGAGCGTGACGGAGGGCACGGACACGGCGGCCCGAATCGGTAGGACATCAGTCCTTTCGTAGATTCAGCCAGGAGAACGGACCCCGTGGAACTCGGCCTGGATATCGCGACCTTCCTCGCGTTCTTCGCGTTCGTCGTCGGCTTCAGCATGTTCAAGAGCCGGCGCGGCCGCTCGAGCGAGGACTACTTCCTCGCGAGCCGCGGGCTCGTCTGGCCGCTGATCGGTCTGTCGATCGTCGCGGCGAATCTGTCGACCGAGCAGTTCGTCGGCATGGCCGGGCAGGGAGCCGGCAACGTCGGCCTGGCCGTGAGCTCGTGGCAGCTCACCGGCTCGGTCGGCATCGTGATCGTCGCGTTCACGTTCCTGCCGCGGTTCCTGCGTGCGGGCATCTACACGATGCCGGAGTACCTCGAGTACCGATACAACTCGACCGCGCGCGCGATCATGGCCGTGTACTCGACCGTCATCTACGTCACGGTGACGATCACCGCGGTGCTGTACTCGGGCGGCTTGACCCTCGTGACGATCTTCGGCCAAACCGCCGCGGACGGCGGCGGATCGTGGCTCGGCTTGACGACGGCGGTCTGGATCATCGGGGGCATCGCCGCGCTCTACACGACGTGGGGCGGGCTCAAGGCCGTCGCGTGGGCCGACTTCTTCCTCGGTTCCGTGCTGCTCCTCGGCGGCATCGTGACGATGGTTCTCGGCTTCAACGCGTGCGGCGGGGTCGGCAGCTTCGTCGAGCAGAACGCCGAGCGGCTTCACATGTTCCTGCCGGCGGACCACAGCGAGCTGCCGTGGACCGGCGTCCTGCTCGGCATGTGGATTCCGATCTTCTACTACTGCGGGCTCAATCAGTTCATCGTCCAGCGCACGCTCGCGGCGCGGGATCTGCGCCAGGGACAGCTCGGCATCGTGTTCGCCGCCGCGCTGTGGCTGCTCGTTCCGTTCGCGATCGTCCTGCCGGGCATCATGTCGCAGCAGCTGTACGGCGACACGTTCGACACGGCCGACAAGGCGTACCCGACGCTGATCCGCAACCTCGTCGGCCCGGGAGTGCGCGGCTTCCTGTTCGCCGCGATCGCCGGCGCGGTGATCAGCTCGCTCGCGTCGATGCTGAACTCGGCCTCGACGATCTTCACGATGGACATCTACGCGCGGTATATCAACCGTAGCGCGTCGCAGCAGCGCTTGATCGGGACAGGCCGTGCAGCGACGCTGCTGTTCGTCGCCATCGGATGCCTGGTGGCGCCGGCACTGGCCGATGAGCGGTTTGGAGGCGTCTTCACGTACATCCAGGAGTTCCAGGGCTACGTGTCGCCGGGCATCGTCGCTGCGTTCCTCGTCGGCTTCGTCGTCAAGCGGGCGCCGCCGGCGGCCGGCTCCGTCGGCCTGCTGCTGAGTGCGCCGGTCTATGAGCTGCTCCGCCGATTCGACGACAGCGTCCTCGGCGTCGAGATCCACTTCCTGATCCGCATGATGATCACCTTCGGCGTCGTGTCGCTCGTGATGGTCGCGATGCGGTTGATCGCACCGCTGCCGGAGCCTCGCGAGATTCCGACGAAGCCGGACTTCGACGGGCGGTCGTCGAAGCTCGCGATCGTGCTCGGCGCGCTCGTCATCGCAGCTGTCGTGGCGCTCTTCGTCTTCTTCGCGTGATCGGATCGCGCCAGCCGCATCTATAGAGGAGGAACGGATGATGACAGGGTCGCTACGGAGCATCCTGTGCGCCGTCGCGTGCAACGTGTGCATGGCCGCCGCCGCCGACGACACCGCGCTCGATCTGTCCGGCGCTTGGCGCGTGCGGCTCGATCCCGACGGCGTCGGTGCGTCGGAGCGCTGGTTCGCCGCGACGCTCGGCGCGGAGACGATGGCGCTTCCCGGCACGACCGATCTCGCGCGCAAGGGCTTGCGGCTCGATCGCGAGCGCATGCGCTACGCGGCCGACGTCGACTGGAACTCGTGGCCGGCCTCGCCGGCGCCGGCGCGCATCGACGAGGCGGGGCACCTCGTCCGCGAGTGGCTCTGGATCGGCAAAGCGTGGTACCAGCGCGACGTGACGATCCCCGCGAGCTGGCGAGGGAGGTTCGTGCGACTGCGCCTAGAGCGCGTCGTGTGGGGGACGAGCGTGTGGATCGACGATCGGTACGTCGGCTCGGGCGACAGCCTCGTCACCGAGCATCGCTTCGACCTCGGCGTCCTCGTGCCCGGCACGCACCGCTTGACGGTGCGCGTCGATAACGGACCCCAGCTTCCCATCGGTACGCTCGGCCACGGGTACGGTCCGGAGACGCAGTCGCGCTGGAACGGCATCGTCGGCGAGCTCGAGCTCGTCGCGACGCAGCGCGCATTCGTCGAGAGCCTCCGCGCGCTGCCGGCCGCCGACCGACGTTCGATCCGCGTCGAGGTCGTCGTGCGCAACACGACGGGCGCGGTCGTCGCGGGCGATGTCCGGCTGCGCGTGCGCGATCAGGCCGGGCGCGAGCTCGTCCACGCGAACCGCGCAGTCTCGGTGCGGCCCGGTCGGCAGATCGTGAAGCTCGACGCGCGGCTCGCGACGCCCGCCGCGCCGTGGGACGAGTTCCACACGCCGCGCTACGAGGCGGTCGCGGCGTTCGTGCCGAGCGGCTCGAACGCGGCGGTCGGCGACGAATTGAGCCAGAGGTTCGGCTTTCGGCACATCGCGCGCTCCGGACGGCGCATCGAGATCAACGGTCGAACGGTCTTCCTGCGCGGCACGCTCGACTGCTGCGTCTTTCCGCGCACGGGGCATCCGCCCATGACGGTCGCGGCCTGGCGCCGCATCCTGTCGACGGCGCAGCGCCACGGGTTCAATCACGTGCGCTTCCACACGTGGTGTCCGCCGGACGCCGCGTTCGAGGCGGCCGACGAGCTCGGCGTCTACCTCGAGCCCGAGACCGCGTTCTGGGTCGACAACTGGACGCACACGCTCGGCAGCAAGCCGCCGCTCCTCGGTCAGGACGCGAAGGTCACGGATTGGGTGCGGCGCGAGATCCGTCGCATCCAGCACGCGTACGGACACCACCCGTCGTTCGTGCTGCTGTCGATCGGCAACGAGTTCGGCATGAGCAGCGATTGGGAGCTCATCGATCGGCTCGTCGCCGAGGCCAAGGCGCGCGATCGACGTCACCTCGCGAGCGGCACGACGGCCCGCAAGCGCACGCCGAGCGACGAGTTCTGGGTCACGCACGCGGTGCACGGAAAGGGCGTGCGCGGCATCGGACCGCCGCACACGAACTGGGACTTCGCGGCCGGCGTCGGCGCGGTCGACTTGCCCGTCGTGTCGCACGAGACCGGGCAGATGCCGGTCTTTCCCGACTACTCGACGCTGCTGCCGAAGTTCACCGGGCCGCTGCAGCCGCTCAACTACGAGCGGCTGCGCCGTCAGCTCGACGCATGGGGACTCCTCGACCAGCAGCGCGACTTCGCGCGCGCATCGGCGCGGTTCCAGCTCGTCGAGTACAAGGCCGAGCACGAGGGCCTTCTGCGCACGCGGGAGATGGCCGGGTACCAGCTGCTGATGCTGACCGACTTTTCCGGTCAGAGCGAAGCGCTCGTCGGCATCCTCGATCCGTTCGGCGAGCCGAAGGGGTTCGTCACGGCGGAGGAGGTGCGGCGCTGGAACGCGCCGACCGTGCCGCTCGCGCGGTTCGAGCGTTTCACGTGGACGGCGGACGACGTCTTTCGAAGCGATCTCGAGGTCGCGCATTTCGGGCCCGAAGACCTCGTCGACACGGACGTGCGATGGCGTCTGGTCACGGCCGGCGGCACGACGGTCGCGAGCGGCGCACTTCCGTCACGGAACATTCCGACGGGCGAGGTGACGAGGTGCGGTGCGATCGCCGTGCCGCTCGCGAGCGTCGGCGAGCCGACCGCGTTGACGCTGTCCGTCGCCGTCGGGAAGCACGAGAACCGCTGGTCTCTGTGGTGCTATCCCGCTGTGCGCGATGTCGATCGTTCAGCCGACGCGTTCCGCGGAGCGCTCGTCGCGAAGCACTTCGACGGCGAGGTGCAGCGCGAGCTGGCAGCCGGCGGGCGCGTCGTTCTGCTCGTTCACGGGCTTGCGAACGCGCAGGTCGGGCGGACGAGTTTCCGCTCGGTCTACTGGTCCGCCGGCTGGTGGGGCAATCGGTTCAGCACGCTCGGCATCGTCTGCGATCCGCGCCATCCGGCGCTCGCCCGGTTCCCGAACGACGGGCACAGCGACTGGCAATGGTACCGTCTGACGCAGGGCGCGACGACGATCGTCCTCGACGATGCGCCGCAGGGCTTCCGGCCGATCGTGCAGCCGGTGACGGACTTTCACCATACGCGGCGTCTCGCGCACGTGTTCGAGGCGCGCGTCGGGAAGGGGAAGCTGCTCGTCTGCGGCTACGATCTGTCCGACGCCGGTGCGAAGCATTCCGCCGTGCGTCAGCTCCGGCGCAGTCTCGCCGAGTACGTGAAGAGTGACGCGTTCACGCCGCGGCACGAGCTGTCGGTGGCGTATCTCGAGGATCTGCTCGGAGAACTGCCGATGCGCCGCCTCGGCGCGCGCGTGCGCAGCGCCGACAGCGACGCGCCGAGCTACGAGGCGGCAAACGCGATCGACGGCCGGCCCGAGACGTTCTGGCACACGCCGTGGACCGGTGCGGTGCCGCGCTTCCCGCACGAGATCGTCGTCGAGCTCGCGGCGCCGGTGCGCATGCGCGGCGTCCGGACATTGGCGCGTCAGGATGGCAATCCGGGCGGTCGACTGCAGCGCTGCGCGATCGACGTCTCCTCGGACGGTTCCGATTGGACGCGCGCGGCGACCACGGAGCTGAAGGACGGCCTCGAGTGGCAGGAGATCCCGTTTGCCGCGCCGGCGAGCGCGAAGTTCCTGCGATTCGTCGCGCTGTCGAGTCATGAAGGCAAGGACTGGGCGTCTCTCGCGGAGCTGGAGGTGCTGCGCGTCGTCGCTCGGGAGTGACACATGAAGCGAATCCACGTACGGCAGAATCACCCGGCAGTCGTGACGCTCACGGTCGCGATCCTCTCCTCCGTCGTCGGCTGCCGAGCGCCCGAGAAGGGCGACGGTGCCTCGCTGGCGTCCGGCGTGCTGGCGGTCGACGAGACGGGTCGCTGGACGCGTGAGCGCGCCTGGCGCTGGTACGCCGAGACCGGCGTGATCCGCGGCTGCAACTTCGTGCCGCGCACGGCGGTCAACATGACCGAGATGTGGCAGGCGGCGACGTTCGACTCCGAGACGATCGATGCGGAGCTCGGCGCGGCCGCGAAGGCGGGCTACAACAGCATCCGCGTGTTCGTGCAGTACCTCGTCTGGAAGGATGATCCCGCGGGCTTGCTCGATCGCTTCGAGCGGCTGCTCGCTACCGCCGATCGTCACGGCATCGGCGTCGCGCCGATCCTGTTCTGCGATTGCGCGTTTGCCGGCAAGCAGCCGTATCTCGGCGAGCAGGACGAGCCGGTGCCCGGCGTCCACAATAGCGGCTGGGTGCCGAGCCCCGGGTTCGACCGCGTCGTCGATCGGCAGGTCTGGCCGGATCTCGAGCGCTACGTGATCGATTTCGTCACGCGTTTCCGCGACGATCGTCGCGTGCAGTTCTGGGATCTGTACAACGAGCCGGGCAACTCGAACATGGGCGAGAAGAGCCTGCCGCTCGTCGAAGCAGCGTTCGCGTGGGCGCGCGCTGCGAAGCCGACGCAGCCGGTGACGACCGGCGTGTGGACGGCGCTCGACAGCCGCATGTCGCGGCGCATCCTCGATCTGTCGGACATCGTGACGTTCCACTCCTACGGCGATGCGGCGCAGGTCCGCGCGACGATCCGACACTGCCGCGCCTGGGCGCGACCGATGGTCTGCACCGAGTGGCTGCGCCGGCAGGTCGGAAACGATTTCGCGACGATCCTGCCGATCTTCGCCGCGTATGGCATCGGCGCGCAGCACTGGGGGCTCTTCGCCGGACGCACGCAGACGTACATGCACTGGGGCTCGAAGGAGGGCGACCCGCTGCCAGCGGTCTGGCAGCACGACGTGTTCCGCGCCGACGGCACCCCGTACGACGCGCGCGAGCTCGAGCTGCTGCGCGCGTTCGACTTCGACGTCCCGGAGCCCGAGGACGCGATCCGCGCGTCGCTGTGGACCGAGATCGACAACGGGCTCGCTCGCTTGACCGTCGCCCCCGGCATCGGCGGTCGCGTGCTGCAGTACCGACTCGGCGACTACGGCTTCTTCTGGGTCGACGAAGACCTCGCGTCGACGGCGCCGCCCGCAAGCGCGCTCGGCCCCGACGACGCGTGGCTCAACTACGGCGGCGACAAGCTGTGGCTCGCGCCGCAGGGCTGGGATACCGACGAGCAATGGCCGGGGCCGCCGGATGCGGTGCTCGACGGCGGACCCTATGCTGCGCGGTGGATCGAGGCCGACGACGGAAGCGGGCGACCGGTCGGCGTCGAGCTGACGAGCGCGCCGGCGCCCGAGAGCGGCGTGCGGCTCGCGCGTACCGTGCGGACGTTTCCCGGCACGACGCGCGTCGCGGTCGATGCGACGATCGAGAACACCAGCGACAAGCCGCGGCGGTGGGGCATCTGGGCGCACACGCAGTTCGACGCGGGCAATCGGCACGGCGACGGCTACAACGACCGCTTCGGCGCGTGCTGCCCGCTGTCTCCTGACAGCGCGTTTCCCCGCGGCTACGACGTCCTGTTCGGGCTCGTCAACAACGCGAGCTTCCGGCGCGACGAGGAGAACGGCCTCCTGCGCGTGCAATACCGGCGACGGGTCGGCAAGGCGGGCGTCGACTCGCGCGCCGGCTGGGTCGCCACGGTCGACGAGACCGACGGCTATGCGTTCGTGCAGCGCTTCGAGTTCGTGCCGGATCGACCGTATCCCGAGGGCTCGTCGGTCGAGTTCTGGATGAACGGCGTCGGCGAGTTCGTCGCGTGGGGCAAGGTGAACTCGATGCCCGACGATCCGCGCACCAATCCGTACGTGTTCGAGAGCGAGCTTCTGAGCCCGTACGCCGAGATCGCTCCGGGCGAGCGCGACACGTTCCACTACGAGTGGTTCGCAGCGCGAATTCCGGCCGGCGCTGCGGTCGTCGAAGCGAACGATGTCGGCGTCACCTGCGAGAGGTTGTCGGCGCGGCGCGATGACGAGCGCTTGGCGCTGAGTGGCCGCTTCGGCGTGTTCTACTGCGGCACGGCGCGAGGCGAGCTCGACGTCGACGGCGCGGCGCCGCTCTTCGATGTTCGCGTCTCGCCGCACGCGCCTCTCGACGTGGCGTCGATCGTCGTCGAAGGAGCGCTGCCCGCTGGCGCGACGCGTCTGTCGATCGTGCTACGCGACGAGACCGGTCAGGTGATCGGAGAGCTCGCTCGCACGTCGATCTGACACCACAGCCGGCGCGTCAGCGCAGGAACGGATACGGCAACGGCATCTGCGGCAGGGTCGGCGGCGGGATCGGCGGCAGCACCGGAAAGCCGTAGTTCTCGCAGCCTTCGGAGTCGGCGCCTCGCGTCGTCTCGCGATCGGGAACGTCGGGCAGGCTGCGGAGGGCGTCGGAGAGGTCGACGCGCGGATCGTTCGCGAGCGCGTCGGGATCGCGAGAGAGGCGCAGGCTCGCGAGCGATCTCTCGAAGACCGGCAGGTACCGCTTCCAACGCTTGGTCTCCGTCGCGTAGGTCAGGACGAGGACCCGGTCGCCGAGGTCGACGAAGAGCTGCAGCTGACGACACGCGCGCCGCCGCGAGGACGATTCGATCTCGACGATCCACGCGTCGCGTGCGAGCCCCTTGCGGCGCTCGTCGCGCACGATGCGGAAGCGCGTCAGGCTCTGCGTGTAGGCGCGGATGATCCGCTGCTTGGAGCGCTCGAGATTCACGTGCCGCGGCAGAACGGAGGCTGTGAAGTAGACCGGCGCCAACGGATCGCGGTAGTTCCTCTCGACGCTCGGTGGCTGCGTGCCGCGAGCCGGGATCAGGCCGGCCGGCGGCGCGACGGCGTACGTCCACGGCTCCTCGACGACGTTGCGAGCGGCGACCGGACGATCGTCGTGGCGTCGCAGCGGAGCCAGCGCTCGCTGCGTATCCGGTGGGGCCTGCGCGGCTGGTGCCACGGGCGCGGGCTGTCGTTCGGCGCCCGGATCGTCGTCCGCGAGCCGAAAGGTCGGGCGCGCCGCACGCCGGGGGGCGTCCTGCGAGCGGACCGCTGGCGCGGCGGCGATGACGCCGAGCAGCGAGACGGCAAGGATTCGAGCACGTGACATCGGGTTCCCTACGGACGCCGCAGCGAGGGCCCGCGGACGGCGGGCCGAGAAGACTACGATGCCGCGCCGGGACACGCCAACCGGCCGCCGGTGCCCGCAGGACCCGGGCTGGCGGCCAGCGGGGCCGGGATAACGCGCAAAACGCGAAAAGGAGTGCGCGGCCCTCGCGAGGCCAGTACGATGGCCGCCGGACTCTGGCTGAGTCGCTCCGGCGACTTTGGGTCTCGGCAGTCGAGCGAGGGAATGCCCAACGGATGGCTGCCGTCGGCTGGTAGCAGGATAACGAAGCCGCGGCGGCTTCGGGGAGGATGAAATGATGCGGCAGCCGATGTCAGGTGGTCGGTGGTTGGTGACCCTGACGGCGCTCGCGTTGGTTTCGTCGGTGCGAGCAGAGAACAGTATCTCGGTCGGCGGTGGCACTGCCCCTGTCGGCCAGGCCGCGAGCGTGGACGTGACGGTGTCGAGCGACTCGGAGGTCGAGGGCTTCGTCGCCGCCATGGCGTGGAGCAGCGCGATCGCCACAGGAAGCGCGCTGACCGCGCGCGACGGGGCCGGAGAGGCGCTCGAGGGCGCCGACGTGATCGTCACGCGCGTCGAAGCCGACTACGCCGTCCTCGGCGTCGTGCTCGACACGGACGGCATGGGGGTGGCGGCGCTTCCGACGGGCGACAACGTCGTCGCGGCGCTCGAGGTCGTGATGGGCGGCGCGGAAGGCACGACGCCGATCGATCTCGTCGACGGGGCGTTCGCGTCGGTCGACGGCGCGCCGCTGCTCGACAACTTGGTCGTCATCGACGGCCAGTCGATCGGCGCGAACGATGGGCTCGTGCTCGAGAGCGGCTCCCTCACGGCGACGCTTTCGAACGATGCGTTGGCGATCGAGTCCGGTGGCGCTGGCCCCGCGGATCCGTGCGGTAACGTGCGGATCCTGTTGACAAACGATTCGCGAGTCGAGGGTTTCACGACCGCGATCGCTCATGGCGCCGGAATCGTGCTCGAGGACATCACGCTGGGCGCGGCGGCCGTCGGTGCCGACTTCGCGCAGGCGGAGATCGATGCCGCTGTTGGCGGCACGTTCGGCGTGATCGTCGACCTCGTCGATCCCGAGCCGGACGGGCCGGTGATCGAGCCGGGCGTCGATCAGCACGTCGCGACGTATTCCTACTGCTGCGATGCTCCGGTGGATGCGCCGATCGCGCTCGAGTTCGTCGACGGCACGCTCGGATCGCCGCCGAAGGACAACCTGATCATCGTCGGCGGCCTGTCGATCGGGCAGAGCGACGGCATTTTCCTCACGAACGGCACGTTCACGTGCGAGCATCCGCCGGCCGACGAGGTCTGCGACAACGGCGTCGACGATGACGGGGACGGCCTCATCGACACCGACGATCCCGACTGCCCGGAGGAACCGGAGCCCGGTCCGATGGCGTTCGTCATCGGCAGCCGCGACGGCGAGCCGCTCGAGGCGTCGCGCGGCGATTCTGTCGAGGTCTGCTTCGGTGTCGTCATCAATGAGGACGGCGCTGTCGGTCACGCGCAGCCCGATCACATTCAGGGCTTCTCGATGGCCGTGACGTTCTGCTCGCAGCTGACGTGCACGAGCGAGGACCTCGACATCGAGGGGACGATCCTCGAGGCGCTCGGCGCCGAGTTCGTCAGCATGCAGTGCGACAACGACGACGCGGACGGCGACGGCCGCGAGCTGATCATCGGCGTGCTGATCGACGCGCTGCCGCCGTTCGACGGTCAGACGATCGCGCCGTCGTTCTTCGACGAGGCCCAGCCGATCGGCTACGCCACCTTCGACGTCAGTCCCGACGCCGCCTGCGGCGATGCGTGCTGCATCGAGTTCACGGACGGGATCAACGGTCTCGGTCGCGTGCCGATCAAGAACCTCGTGTCGCACGAAAACCACTCATCGTCGCCGACGCTCATCGATGGCTGCGTCGCGATGGTCGAGCAGGAGCGCTTCTTCCGGGGCGACTGCAACTTCTCGCTCGGCGGCTGGATGGCGGTGGATATCTCCGATGCGGCCGTGGTCATCGCGTTCCTGTTCCAGGAGGGAGCGTGGCACTTCGAGCCGGGATGTCTCGATGCGTGCGACTGCCAGGACGACGGACGTGTGGATCTCGCCGACGCGATCTGTATCCTGCAGTACCTGTTCCTGTTCGGGGACCAGCCGCCGGCGCCGGGTCCCGGCTGGGATATCGAGAGCCAGTCGGAGACCGGAGCGGGCTCCGATCCGACGCCGGATGGGCTCGACTGCGAGCTCGGAGAAGCGTGCGACCTCAGGCCGCAGTGATCGCCAAACGACCCAATCAGCGATGCCACAGGTGACGACGCGGCGGCAGACGGGAAGAGCTACGTTCTGGATGGTCGCGACCGCGCTGCTCGCCCTGTGGGGACGCGGTCTCGACGCACAGGGCTTCGAGTTCGGCTTCGAGTGCCCGCAGAGGGTCGAGGAGGGGGACGAGGTGACGGTCGCCCTCACGTTGACCTCGCGCGGCTTCGACTTCGACGAGGAGGACGGGCCGTACGGCTGGTCGCTCGGCGTCGCGAATCGGGGCATCGACATCGTCGATGTCTCCTGGTACGGGACCGTCGCGGCTGACGTCGAGGACGGTGGTCTGGTCGTCGACGGATTCCGGCTCGCGGAGGTCATCGATCCCGACCACTGGGCTGCGCCGAACCAGGGGCAGGGCTGCGTGTCCGCGGTCGCGCTGTCGTTCACCTTTCCGATCACGCTGTCACCCAATTCGAGGCGGGTCGTGCTGCGGGCGACCTATCGTCCCGAGATGGGCCTCGGCGGATCCGCGGCACGCCTTGAGTACCGCGACGGTCTGCGCGGCTCGGGACAGCCGATGAGCAATGCTGTCGTGCTGGACGGGCAGAGTCACCCGCCGGTGCTCGGATCGTGCGAGTTCGCGATCGATCCGCGTCCGGAGTTCGCGATCGTCGCCGACAGTCCGCGCCAGATGCCGCTCGATCGGGAGTTCGAGGTCGTCGTGTCGATCTGTCCGGTCGATCCGGACGCTCCGCCGGAGGACGGCGTGCAGGGCTGGTCCCTCGGCATGACGCATGACGCGCGCGTCGTGCCGGTCGGGCTGCCGACGTATCGGGGCACGGACGCGGACGCCCAGCCGGGAGGATTCATCTTCGCCGAGCACGTAGATCCCTTCCTCAACGGTGGCCAGGGCGGCCTCGTGACCGGCGTCGCGCTGTCGTTCGGGCAAACGATCGTACTCGACCCGGCGCGATGCCAGTCCGTCGTGCGCGCGACGTACGAGGCGGCGGCAGGTGTCCGCGCCGGCGCGTCGACGCGCTTCGGCTTCGTCGATGGACTGCGCGGCTCGGGCCAGCCGGTCAACACGGATCTGACGGTGCGCGGGGAGACGGTCGACGCCGATCGGATCGGCTCGCGGACGACGTTCATCGAGCCGCGTCTCGACTTCGTCCGCGGCGACGCGAACGACGACGGTCGGGTGAACCTCGCCGACTCGATCTGGACGATTCGCTGGTTGCTGCGCCTCGGCGCGGCGTCGCCGTGCTTCGCCGCGGCCGACGCCAACGGGGACGCATGGGTCGACCTGACGGACGCGGTGTTCACCGTCGCGTACCGATTCCTGCAGGGCGCAGCACCCAGCGCGCCGTTCCCGGACTGCGGCCCGGTCGAGTCGATCGAGGGCTCGTTGCCGTGCGAGTCGTCCGTCTGCGCGCCGTGATGTCGAAGAGATCGGGAGGCGGTTGACTCAGGGGGCCGCGGCGGCGAGCCACTCGCGCCACTCGGCGATCTCGCGCGCCCGTTCGTCCTCCGGACCATCGGTCCAGAACGCCGGGTTGAGCATCGTTGGCTTCGTCGCGATGCGAGCCAGAGCTTGCGCGGCGGCGGCGCGGAGGTCGGCGTCGGGTTCGGCGAGCGCGGCGACGAGCGTCGGCCCCCAGAACTCGCGTGCGCCCGAGTGGGAGTCGATCTGAGCGACGACGCGGCAGCGCTCGTCGGACGGGCGCGACGCGTCCGCGACGAGCGCGAGGCTGCTCGCGAGACCCGTCTGTGTCGCCCGCGGCGCGATGAAAGCCGCGTGCGGGCTGCGGGCCAGCACGCCGAGGAAGGACAGCCAGATCGGCACGCGCTGATCGTGAGAGGGCACGTCGGCGGACAGGGTCACGAGCGCCTCGATCGCGCGCGGACCGTTCAGCGAGCGGATGCTGCCGAGCTGGTCGACCGCCCAGCTCGCCGTCGCCTGACGGTCGAGGCGGCGGTCGCGTGCCAGATCGACGAGCGCGTCGATCAGCGAGCGCTCGCGAAAGTAGCGGCGCCACTCGGGCTCGAGTGCGGCGATCGTCTCCGGATCGAGCGCGCGCAGCTGTCGGAGCCGTTCGTCGAGCGGCAGCGTCGCGTCGAGCGAGTGCTCGAGCACGTAGTACACGATCGACCACGCGATCGCGTAATTGCGCTCGCGGTCGACGGGGTCGTGGAACGTGGCCCAGTCCGTCGCGAGCAGGTCGGGAAGAAGCGGCGTAGACGTGTCTACCTTCACGTGGCGGCGCGTCAGCTGAAACAGGATCGGGTTGAGCAGCGGGTACTCATGTCGGTCGTCCAGCGACGCGAGCGTCACCTCGAGGTTGCCGGCGAGTCCCTCGTTGAGCCAGCACGATTTCGTGATCTCGGGCCACGCGTGGGCGAGGAAGTGGTGGGCGAGCTCGTGGCACAGAACCTGCTCGAGGCCGGCGTCGTCATGAGTCAGCGCCGTGCCGGTGTCGACGGCGATCAGGTCGAGAAACGGCACGTAGTAGCCGAGAAGCTCGGGCGCGTAGCCGTAGTCGATCACCGCGTCGTCGGTGCCGTCGAGGAGGAACGTCGCGGCGTCGAGCTTCGCCGCCGGCACGTCGAAGAGCGCATCGAGCGCCGACCAGACGCGCGCGATCCGCTCGTTCGTCCGCGTCAGAAACTCCGTGCTGCGGTCGGTGTGGGCGACCCACGTCTCGCCCCGCTGGCTATGGCGATAGACCAGACTACAGCCGGCGCCACCGATCGACGCGATCGTCGTGAGCGCGAGGAGGGCGCTGGCAGCGAAAAGACGGGAAGCGGTCGTCGTGGCCATCTCGGGCGACTCGAGCGATCAGTACACGGACACGAGCTCGGCGCGGCTGCCGTCCGCGTAGAGCTGGACGTCGGCCAGGCGTTCGAGGTGCAACGGCTCTGGGCCGGAGCTCGACGGGCCGGAGCTCGACTCCGCGGTCGAGCTCGGCGCATCAGACGCGTCGGACGCGTCGTCGTCTCGAACGCGCCGGAAGAACTCGCATTGGATGCGGAAGAGCGGGATATCGACGGCTGCTGCCTGCGAGCTCAGGCTCTTGGCCTCGGCCTCGGCGATCTCGATGTACTCCTGCGCCGCGAGCCGCTCGTCGAGGGTGATGCTGAGAATGGCGACGTCCTTGTGCGGCCAGGACGTCTCCAGGGCGTACTTCGGCGCGGCCGAGCAACCGGCGACGAGAGCCGAGAGGAGCGCGAGAGCAAGGCGAGCATTCATGACAACAGCACGGACGAGCGGGGAGGCGCGAGACGTGAGGGCGATGGTACCACACGGCCCGCGGGCGCTCCGTCCGCTCGCTATCTGCTGGCGGGAGGGGAGGTTGTGCGAGGTGCGCGGTCGTCAGACGCCGCGGGCGTCCGGATCCCAGACCGTCTTGTGCAGCTGCGAGCCGAGTCGGACCGGCAGGCGGTCCGCGAGCAGCCAGGCGGCGAGATCGCGCGCTGGAAGCCGGTTCCAGACCGGGCTGAGCCAGACCGGGATCTCCGTTCCGATCAGAGGCTGGCGCTGGCGAGCCTCCTCGAGCCACGCGCGGGTCCACTCGTAGTCGGCGCGGTCGGCGAGGACGATCTTGAGCTCATCACCGGCGCGCAGGTCGTCGATGATCGACGCGACGTTGCGCGAAGCCTCGCCGCTGCCGGGAGCCTTTTGATCGACGATGCGGCGTACGCGAGGATCGACGCGACCGATGCCGATCGCGCCGCTCGTTTCGAGCAGCACCTCGAATCCGGCGTCGCACAGCTCCGCGAGGAGAAGGTCGACCGCGGGCTGCAGCAGCGGCTCTCCACCGGTGACCTCTACGAGCGGGATCCCCGCATCGCGTGCCGCGGCAACGCAGTCGTCGACGCTGCGGCGTTCGCCGCCGTGGAACGCGTACTCCGTATCGCACCAGCCACAGCGCAGGTGGCAGCCGGTGAGGCGGACGAAGAAGCACGGCCGGCCGGCGTAGCTCGACTCGCCCTGGATGCTCGCGAAGGTCTCGGTGACGAGAAGCTCGCGCGGTCCGAGACGTGCAAGCTCGCGCGGCAGCCGTCTCGCCTGGTTCTCGAGGTTCTCCTCGAGGCTCACGACGCGACGAGCATCCCCTCGCGCAGCGCCTGGGCCGTCTCGGCGCCGCAGAGGCGCTCGACGAGCGCCAGAGAGAACTCGAGCGCGGTTCCGGGGCCGCGGCTCGTCGTGACGTGGCCGTCGACGACGACGCGGTCTTCCGACAGCGTCGCGCCCGTCAGGCCGTCCTCGAAGCCCGGGTACCACGTCGCGCGGCGACCCTCGAGCGCTCCGGCCGAGCCGAGAGCGATCGGTGCGGCGCAGATCGCCGCGAGCGGGCGGCCCGCTTCGTTCTGCGCGCGGATCAGGGCCTGGACGCGCGGATCGTCGCGCAGGTTCGTCGCTCCCGGCATGCCGCCGGGGAGGATGACCATGTCCCACGGCCCGTCGGGCTCTTGCAGGGATTCGTCGAGAGATTGGTCGGCTTCGATCACGAGGTCGTGTGCGCCGATCGCTCTGCCGTCGTTGACTCCCAACGTGACGACGTCGACTTCCGCACGGCGCAGGACGTCGATGATCGTGACGGCCTCGATCTCCTCGAGACCATCGGCGAGCAGGACGCAGGCTCGACTCATCGGTGTACTCCTTGCGGCCGGGAGGGCCGCGGTTGAGAGGAGGCGGACGCTCTCTCCCGGTTGTTGCCAAGAAGCTCCGCGATGATGGCGGCGCTGTCCAGATCGTTTTGAGCGGCGCACGGGCGAGGCCGAGCCGTCAGTCGCCGAGGATCGTCTCCAGCTCCGCCGCCTCGACGAGTGCCGCGACCTCCGCGTCGGTGTCGAGCGCCTCCTCGGCACGATCGAGCGCCTCCGGCGTCGAGCGCGTCGCCGGGTTTCTCGGCATGAGGTAGCTGCAGCAGTCGTCGTGCGGCTCGATCGACGTCTCGTAGCAGCCGATCCGCCGCGCGTCGTCGATGATCTCGGCCTTGTGCATGCCGACGAGAGGTCGCAGGACGGGCAGCGTTACGACGCGGCTGATCGTGTTCAGGTTCTCGAGCGTCTGGCTCGCGACCTGGCCGAGACTGTCGCCGGTGACGAGCGCCAGCGCTCCAGCGCGCAGCGCGATCGCTTCCGCCGCTCGCATCATGTAGCGGCGGTACAGGATGACGCGCAGCGGTGGAGGGCAGTCGGTGATGATCTTCTGCTGCGTCGGCGCGAACGGCACCATCCACAGGCGCGCCGTCTGACCGGGTGCCAGGACGTGAGTGGCGACCTCC
>CAYMRB010000170.1:0-19002 GCA_964392615.1 uncultured Planctomycetia bacterium
GTCCTGCTGGGCGACGAGCGCAAAGGGCTCGACGCCCAGCAGCGCCGCTTCGCGCAGAACCTGGTGCACATCCCGATGGTTCCGGAGGTCGATTCGCTGAACCTCTCGGTCGCTGGCGCCATCCTCCTGTACGAGATCCACCGCCGCACCACGCCGAAGACGGCTCGCTGACCGGATTTCGAACTCGACCGTCCGCCCAGCCCCCGCTCGTCGTTCTATAGGCGGAAACACACCACCACCGGCCGGGCGCGATTCTCGCCCCACCACGACACTCCCACGCGCCCGGCCGACCTCTATCACCAGAGGAGAGTCATGAGTTGCCTGATCCGAAGCTGCGGAATGTGGGCGATTCTCTGCGCCGTAGCGAGCTCCGCGGCCCGACCGGAGAACGCGCGCAAGCACCTGGCACGGATGCAGAAGGACGTCTCCGAGAAGGCGAGCTTCGCCGTCTACCGGCCGCAGGGGTGGACCGTCGAGGAGGGAGTGACCGCGAGCTGTCGCACCCTGACGGTCAGCGACCCGAGAGGCGAACGCCGGGCTGCGATGTCCTGCGGTACGACCGTCGTCCAGGACGTCGTCGCCATCGCTAGATCCCGTCTCGCCGAGATCGGCGCGCAAGATCTCGACCTGCGCGACAGCCGCATCTCCGGCGATCGGACCGTGTTGGTGTCGAGCGGCTTCTACACCGATCGGCGACGAGCGCGACGCGAGGTGCACATCTGGATCACGCTCCGTGACGGCCACTTCACGTGCTCGCGCATCGAAGCGCCGGCGGGGCAGCTCGAGGCGTCACGCCCGCTGCTCCTGACGATCCTGTCGAACGTTCGCGTGCTGGCCGACGCGTTCCGGCTCGCGCCGACTCCGAATCTCGGCCTCGTTCGAAGGCGACTGCGCGACGGCTCGGCCACGTTCCAGATGCCGCGACGTTGGCAGCTCGTCGAATTCGGCCGCGGCGGCTTCCTGGCACAGGACCGCGCGAGCGGGGCCCAGTTCACCGTGTCGAACGCCGCGGTGATCAGCCCGCAGTTGGGAGTCCACGTTCCCGGCGCGGTCGTCGCTCCGTACCAGCCGCCCCACCGCGGGCTGCCCGAAATCGCCAGGCAACTCGGCCTCGCACGCGACGTGCGGGTCGCAGAGGTCATTCCCCGACCCGACATCGTCCGCATGGTCCAGCAGATCTACACGCTCGGGCCGGTCGATGTCGAGGAGTTCGTGTACACGTTCACCGCCGACGGCCGGAGGTTGAAGGGCTACACGTTCGGGATCTCGTTCGGCTCCCGTCTCAACACGAACTGGTCACTCTGGCACATGTCCGTCGCCGCGCCCGTCGGCTCGTTCGACAGCCTCGTGCCGAACTTCGTCCGCATGGCGAGCTCGTACTCGATCGACGACGAGTACGCCCGCGAGTACATCGCTCGCGGCACGGCTCGGCTGCGCGTGCTGCAGGATCAGACGGCTCGGCTCATCGCTCGCAACGCGACGGAGATCCGCCAGATGATGCAGGCGGCCTACGACGAACGGCAGCGGAGCCTGGAGTACATCGACTACCAGCGAACGAACTGGATTCGTGGACACCAGGACTGGATCTCCCACGTCGAGGGCGGCACGGTCTACCACACCGACAGCTGGGGCACGGAGAACACCGTCACCGGCGAGTACTGGGAGGGGAAGCACTACGACTACGTGCACTTCCGCGGCCGCAACCCGAAGTATCCCGAGGACATGACCCCGATCGATAGCCGCGAGCTCTACGAGCGTCACCAGCCGCGGCGGTAGAGCAAACGGAATAAAGGTCGCCCTGCTCTACCTACAGCCCGACGCGCTGGCCCCAAACCTCCAGCTCGCTGAGGGCGCACCAGGTGTCTTCCTTCGCCCACTTCAGGCCGCGCAGCTTGATCCAGTGGATGCGCTTCTTCGGGAACGTGAAGGCCTGGCCGTCGGCCGTCTTCTCCATCTCGATCGCGACCTTCGAGCCGTCCGAGAACTCCAGCACGCCGCTCTTCCAATAGCCGTCGTGCGGAAAGTCGGCCCGCAGATAGATGACGACGCGATCCGTCTCGACCGGCCCGCCGAAGTCGAGCCGGATCCACGGGCTCGCCTCCTTCTCCGGTCCCCAGGACGGAAAGCGCGGTCCGTGACCGCGGTTCTCCTTGCGGCCGTCGACGACGTTCAGTCCCAGAAAGCACTTCCGCCCGCGGAACTCCGAGCTGGCCGTAACGCGCGGATAGACACCGCCTTCGCGACGTGCCGCGACGTTGAGCGCGACGTTCTCGGAGAACTCCGGTCCGCCCGGCGACGCCTTGGGCGACGGCGACTTCGCACCCGCGATCAGCGCGCGGAGATTCGCGGCCTCGAACTCCTCCTGCGCCCGGCGACGCCCGGCGAAGTACGCCTCGTGCCGCCAATCGCCGTCGTTCCACGTATTCGCCTCGAGGTAGTCGCCGCAGAACGGCACGGCCAGGTCGATCCACGCGGCGATCTTCTCGTACTCCTCGCGCGACAGCTTCTTGTCGCCGTGCCCCTCCTGGAGCATGGTCATCAGCCGGCTCTTGCACGCTCCCGCGCTGCGCGGCGGAATCGCCTTCGGTGATGATTGCGGCGAGATCCAATTGATCGCCCGCCCGACGCAACCCTGCCCGTCGATCTTCACCTTGCCGTTGAGCGTCAGGTTGACGTAGGCCTCGGTCCACGTACGCTTCGCGCCACCGTCGTGAACCGGCTTCGACAGCAGGCTGAACATGACGTTGCCCGCGTCGTCCTTCTTCTGGCCGTCGTGACACTCGACGCAGTGCTCGTCGAGGATCGGCTGGATCTCGCGCGCGAAGCTGAAGCCGCGCTCCGGTCCCCAGAACGGCTCGAGGCTCCGCGGCGGCTTCGACGCCGCGACGGTCACCTGCTGGCGCGGAGACGGCGCGGTGTTCTTGTCCTCGTGGCACCCGACGCAGCTGAAATTCTCTCCGGGCATCAGTGTCGACCACGATCGCATCGTCTGGATCGCGTGGCCGTGCTCATCGATGACCTGGAAGTACACGGGCCGACGCGCCGGCACGCGGAAGTAGGCCGAGCCGTCCGCTTCGATCGGCGCCTCGCCGAGAATCGCCTTCGAGTCCCACGCGGCGTTGCGGACGCCGATCGGCGTGCTCACCGATGCGCCGCCGGCCGGACCGCGATTGCCGTTGCCGCCGATGCGCGAGACGCGCCACAGCGGCTGCACGACGCGAAGCCGCTTCGCCGTCCCTCTCTGGACGCCTGCCATGCCGGGGCCGTGGTAGACGTCCTGCATGTAGAACGTGCCGTGGTCCTTCGAGTAGTCGACGCGGCTCGGCGCGACAGAGGGCCGCTTCCTCTTCTGAAGGAGAACTGGCTGACTCGACGAGATCTCCGGATCGTAGACGAGCTGCTCGCGACCGCCGTCCTCGCGCACGTAGTACAGGCCGAAGCCGGTGATCGAATTGTACTTCGGACGCATGTACGTGCTGTAGCCGGCGAGATACTCCGTCTCGTTCAGCGGATAGGGGTGCGTGTAGAATCCGCCGTGCTCCGGCGGTGCGTCGAACCGCGGCGCCTTGCGCTCGACCGGCGCGACGTAAGTGCATCCCTCGGCCTCCTGGCGCCCCTCGCTGATGTCGATCCGCACCAGGCCGCCGACTTGATGGCTGTGGTGGCCCGAGGCGATCGCGATCACCTTGCTCGAGCCCGGAATCGGCCTCGCGTGACCGATCGTGTTCGGGAAGTACGAGTTGTTGCCGTAGTACTCGGTCTGCGCCGTGCCATCGGCGTTCATGACGAACAGCGGCTGCGGATAGATCTGACCGCGGTCGTTGTACTCCCAGCGCGTGTAGACGACGCGGCCGTCGTTCAGGACCTGCGGGTAATTCACCGTCACCTGATCGAAGCTGACGCGGCGCAAGTACTCGCCGTTGCGATCGCAGATGTAGAAGTTGCTTACATCGGTGCTGAAGCAGTCGATGACCTGCACGCAGCGCGTCGACGTGAACAGGATGTTGTCGTCCGGAAGATAGACGCCCTCGTAGTCGGCATCGCCGAGCCCGAAAGTCAGCTGGCGGACCTTGCGAGTCGCCAGATCCATCTCGTAGAGGTGGTAGTCATCCTGCCGATCGCTCTTCTTCCACGCGAAGAGGACGTGCTTGCCATCCCAGTGAACGTCGGGGTCACGAATGCAGCCGTCGTCGCCGGCGTCGAGGAGAAGCTCGATCTCCTCGCTCAGGTCGGGTCGCAGCGTGTAAAGATAGAGCCCGCCGCCGGGCGTCCAGGTTCTCCAGCCGTGCGGCGTGGACAGGTTCTCCGTGTAGGCGAAGTGCTGCCCGCCGATGTTCCAGTGCTGCGTGAAGACCATGCGCAGCGGACCGTCCTTCACCAACGGCGACAAGCGCTCGCGACGGCGGAAGTCGCACGCGGCCAGATAGGTCGACGCGCATGCGCGCAGGTCCTTCTCGGGCAGCGCGGCCACTTGTTCGCGGATGCTGGCCGCCGCCTTCGGAGAGACCTCCTTCAGCACCTTCTCGATCGCCGCGACGACGTGCTCCCGCTTCAGGTCGCCGCGGGAGAAGTCGATGCCGTCCTGCCGGCACCAGCTCAGCTCCTTCTGAAACGCCCGCGGGTCCTTCTTCCACTGCTTCGGCGTCGGTGCTTTCTGCTCCTCCGTCCAGGCGGAGCCGCACGAGAAGAGGATCACCCCGACGAGAGAGGCGACTACGAACGGACTGTTAGAACGACTCGCGCGCGCTCGCGACATGCTGATGTTGTCCCTTCCAGTGAGGCCTTCCGTTGAACGGCTCCATCGGCTACTCACCATCCGCGCGGACTCGAAAGAAGTCAACTCCGCGAGCCTACTTCTCCGCTCCCGCGGCGTAGCGGATCAGATTGAGCAGCAGCCGATCCGCCGCCGGGTGGTGATCGATGTGCGGCAGGATGCCCAGCGTGTTGACGACGAACATCCCGTCGCCGCAGCGGTACGCTCCCATCATCACCCCCGACGTGTACCCGCCCGGACACGGATAGCCGGCGGCGAACGCCGCGACGATCACATCGTCCGGCGTCCGTTGACCGTCAAACAGTCCGCGAGTGATGACCGGTCCGTAGTAGTCCCAGTCGAGGATCCCCTTGCCCGCGAGCCCGTCGAAGACCGGATGCGGACGCGCGACGCACTCCTTGTGGTAGAGCCAGTCGTGGAAGTCGTAGTAGCGGCCCTTCTCCTTGAGGAGAAGACCGCCGAGAGGATCGTCACCGCGGCGCAACGCAGACGGCGTCAGGAAGACTGCGAAGCTGCCGCGCGACACGCGATCGGCGAGATCCTTCCATGCGGCTTCGTCGGGCGGCGCACCTCCCAGCAGGATCACCTCACGTTCGCGTGAAGCGGGGTCGAGCGCGACGCACTCGACCCCGTGGTTCGCGAGCCAACCCCGAACACGCTCGTCGATCCCGATCGTCCGCACTCTCTCCGCAACACGTGGCAGCCGCGACGAATCGGAGAGCGTGAACTCGAGACGCCCGCCCGTCGGGGCTCCGCCTCGCTCCATCGTCACGACGAGCTCGTAGGTTCCGGGCGGCCCGTCGATCGTCACCGCCTCGAGAAGGACCGGAACCGCAAGCAGCCCGTCCTGACCGTCCTGCGGCTCCGGAAGCACGGCCGTCGTCCGTTGCTCCCACGCGACGCCGTCGGGTCCCATGACGCGAATCGCGACCGGATACTCGCCCGGCGACAGGACATCTTCGTTCGCGAGCACCACCTCGATGCGCAGCGGCCTGCCGGTGTAGCCGTGCATCGGCTCGACGAAGAGACACCAGCGCACCGGCGCCCACCCGTCCGCGAGCGCATCGAACGCGTCGGGCTTCCACTCGCGCCAAAATCGCCACACCCCCTCGCCGGTCATGCCGTGGTCGAGCATGCCGGTGAGGTTGTAGCCGCAGATCTGCGGATTCGAGCGCACGAGGTCGAAGAACATGCGCCGCTGGCGACAGTGCAAGCGCTGGCTGTCGGTCAGCATGTCCTCGGGAAACGCGTACACGCCGTCCATGCCGAGGCGATTCCAATCGGCGACGAAGCTCTCGGACATCGAACGCATCAACTGTGCATCTTCCGCAGCGAGATTGGCGCCGGCCTGCTCCCAGCACCGCAGCTCGCGAATGACGTGCATCATGCTGCCGATGCCGCCCTCGGACAGAAACACCGGCTTCGTGCCGCGGCCGAGCGTGCGCACCAGCTTCTTCTCGGCCGCGTTGAGCGGAGCTCCGGTGTAGACGTGCGCGTCGCCGGCGCCGACCGCGTAGCCGCCGCTACCCCACCGCATCGGCTGGTCGTAGTCGGCGCTCTCGGCGCCCCACACCCGCTCCCACTCGTGGCTGCCGGGATTCGACACGGAGCCGATCTCGAAGCGGCCATCCCATCGCCCGCTCTGCAGCAGGACGAGCCGCGTATCGTCGAGATATCGCACGAGCGCCAGACTCTCGACGGCGTGACGGAAGACCGGCCCATCGGGATCCTCGTTCTGCAATCCCCAGATGACGACGCTCGGGTGGTTGCGATCGCGACGCACCATCTCCGCAGTGGACGCGTCGAAACGCTCGGCCATCTGCGGCGAGTTACCCAGGAGCCAGGCGGCGTACGACTCCTCGTAGACCATCAGGCCGATCTCGTCGCAGACATCGAGCTGCCACGGGTGCGCCATGCCGGCGATGAAGCGCACCATGTTGTAGCCGCTCGCCTTCGCGTACAGCAGATCGCGACGCAGAAGGTCCGGCGCCGCGGCCGGCGGGATGATCTGACCGACCGGACAGTGGTTTCCGGTGTGCGTCGAGCGCACGAAGATCCGCTTGCCGTTGAGCCGGAAGAAGCCTCGCTCGACACGCAAGTCGCGGAACCCGAAACGCGCGGATCGTTCGTGCACGCCGTGCGCGGCCTCCGTTCGCACTCGCGCGCTCGCACGGTAGAGAAACGGATCGTCGAGCTGCCACAGGCGCGGCGCCTCGACCGATAGCTCGACCGCAGGCGTCCATCGCCCCGGTTGGATGGTCCGCTCGAGTCGCGTTCGGGCGACGAGCTCGCTCGCCGTCGCCGTCGCGATCGACAGCTCGAGACGCACCGCGATCGGACGGTCGTCGCTGTTGACCACATCGACGTGCAGCACGACCTGACCGGTCTTCGGGTCGGGGCGCGCGTAGACGTCTTCGACGCGCACGGCAGGAACGAGTCGCAGCTCCACGCCTTCGGTGATGCCGCCGGTATTGAACGACCGACCGTTCGCGTACGGCACGGCCTTGTTGCGGTGCGGGGTCTCGGCGAGGACGATGCCGTCGATGCGCTCGTTCGTCGGATTGAGGACGCGGACAGCGAGGAGGTTCGGCGCATCCGTTCGAACCGCATCCGTGACGTCGAGGACGAACGGCGTCTCCCCGCCCTCGTGATCACCGACCGCCTTACCGTTCACCCAGACCTCGGCGAGGTAGTCGACGGCCGCGAAGCGCAAGAGGGTCCGGCCGCCGGGCAGCGCGCTCTCCGGCGCTGCGAACTCGCGCCAGTACCACGCGACGCCGTGATAGGCGGGGAAGACCTCCTGGATGATGCCGGGCACGCGGGCCTTCTCGGCGCTGGCGAGAGGCACGCGTTGCCAGCCACGCTTCCGGCCCTCGTTGCGCGGGTCGGTCGCCAGGCGCCACGAGTCGCTCGCGAGGGAGATCGGTGGCGGCAGCGAATCCGTCGACGGTGCGGCGAAGCGCAGATCGGCGACCGGCACCGGACGCGGCCGCGCGCCGAACTGGAACGAGCTCGCCGGCATCGGAAACCCGCGACCTCCGAAGGAGATCCTCGGCCGGCAACGGACGAGGAAGAACCCCGCGACCTCCGGCAGCGCGACCTCCACCGCGAATCCGCTCTGTCGCGTCAGCGCGAATCCGGGCATATCGAGCCTGTTGCCATCCGCGCGCTCGCGCGCCTCGAAGGCGACGTCGATGCGATCCACGCTCTCCGGAACGAGCGTCGCATCGATACGCAATGCGACGCGGCGCCGTGACGCGGGATCGACGGCGGGGAGGATCTTCGCCTCGACCGGCACGGAGCGCGCGAACAGCTCGATCTTCTCCGCGATCGGCACGTCGACGTCGAAACCGTCGAGGGGCCTGCTCCAGACTCTGACCGTATCGATCGAGCCGCGAAAGCAACGCTCCGCGCCTTGGAAGCCGAGGCCGACCCGGAAGTTCACCGTGCTCACCGCCGGCAGGCCCCTGGATCGCGACGCGCCGAGCAGCACGCCATTCACGTACAGCCGGAGCTCCCTCGCCGTCTTCACGATGCCGATGTGTTGCCAGCGCTCCGCAACGAGACGGAACTTCGGAGAGTCGACCCAGGCCGAGCCGTTGCCGTAGCCGAAGCCGAACTCGTTCGTGCGCGTATCGCTCTGCTGGATCACGAATCCGGTGATGCCACCACCGGCGTGGTTGCCCAGGATGTCGGCGTAGCGGTTCTGCGTCGCGTCCGGCTTCACCCAGCACTCGAAGGTGAAGGTCTCGCGCAGCTCGGGGAAAGCCGTGCCGGCGTCGACGAAGTCGCCGTCACCGTCAAGAACGAGGCACCGCCCTTCCTTGCCCGGCGCGAACTCGGGGTTGCCGTGGATCGTTCCGTGGTGGCTCTTGCCCGACGAATCGCGCGCGTCGCCGTCGAACGCGTACTCGAGGAGGAGCCCCTCCCGGGCGTGTGCAATGAGAAGAGCCGGCGTCACGATCGTGATGAGAACGACACCGAAGAAGCATGTGGACGTGCGCACTGGATTTCCTCGACCTCGATGTCACTCCCGTCGGCTCACCGTGTACGTGACTCCCGGCGCCGCGGTGAACGTCACGGCTGCCTCCGTGACACGCGCGGCCTCCACCTTCGCTCCGGCAACGCTCACCTGTGGCCGCGGCTCCCCCTTCGCTGCAGGAAAGACCACGCAGAGCTCCCGGGCAAACGCTGAACGCAACTCGACGACGTCGTCCTCGGGGTAGGCGACCGCAAGCTTGCCGAGCAAGAGCCGCCGCCCCTTCGCTCCGGGCGGCACGCGGATCGTTCGGAAGTCCTCCTGCACGCCGTAGACGTTCTGGACGATCATGCTCCAGATGCTGCACGACATGCCGAGCCACGGCACGCCCAGCGGCTTGCCGGTCGTGCTCTCGTAGCGTTCGTTGATGCCGCGCTCGACGGCGAGTCGCCACGTCTTCTCCGTGAGCTGCCGCGCGAGGTCGTGGTAGCCGTAGCGGTTCAAGCCGTACGAGACGAGATACGTCGTCGGCGGCCACATGTCGCCACGCCAGAAGCCGCGCGGATCGAACTTCGCCTCATCCATCGCGCACGTGGGAACAGGCGTCGCGCTCCACCAGCGCTCCGTGTCCTTCAGCTGCTCGGCCAGCTTCGCGGCCTGCGCCTTCGTCGCCGCACCACACGCCATGGTCAGGAATCCCTGGATCGTCCGCACGGGGATCTTGCGGTCGCTGTCGCGGTCCAGGCTGTAGAAGAACTCGTTCTCAGCGTCCCACATCTTGCGCTGCAGAGCATCGATCCGTCGCGCGAGGATCTTCTCGTAGCGCTGCGCGAGCTCCTCCTGCCCGAGCTCGCGCGCCATCCGCACGATCGACTCCTCGCTCATCAGCAGGAAACACGTCTGCTCGACCCCTTCGACATTGCCGTACCACTCGCCGCCGCTCTGACGCTTCGGATGCGCGGTCATCTTCATGTCGTCGAGCGTGACCTGGAGGTCAAACGTCTCGTACCGCGCGGTCTGGAGCATGCCCGCACGGCCGATCTCCTTGTAGGCGCCGTACTCGATGAGGCCGTCGCCGTCCGTGTCGCGCTCGGTCGAGTACCACTCGTCGAAGATCACGAGATACGGCAGGCTGCGCTCGATCAGGGCACGATCGTCGGTCTGGCGCCAGATCAGCTCACAGCCCCACGCGAGGATCGGAATCTGCGAGTATCCGAGCGGCGGCCAGTCCTTGAGGAAGTTCGGAACCATCCCGAAGCGATACGAGCCCTTCGGCGCTTCGGGGTTGTTGTCGATCGTGTACCAGTAGTTCTCGAACACGCCGCGAAGCGTCTCGTCATCGTCTAGCGGCGCGTAGGCGATGCCGACGAACATCGTGTCCCAGACCCACTGCCCGACGTAGCCGCCTCCCGGCGAGAACCACTGGTTCGGAATCGCGGGCAGCCGCGGCGGGTAGAGCTTGCCGAGCACGCAGTCGGCGTAGAGCTTCTCGACGAGCGCGTTCAGCTCGGCGCTCTCGGTCTCGACGTGACCGGCGAGCCGATATCGTGCCGCTGGAGTGGTCTTGCCGCCCGGGATGAAGACGTCGGCCTCGATCTCGCACTGGGGCTTCGTCAGCTCGGCCGCCTGCTCCTGCGTGAGCTTCCCGCCGGCGAACCACCACAACCCGGCTGCGAGCGTCACGTGGTCCGGCGAGCCCTCGCTGGCGACGATCTGCACGTGCAGTCGCCCGTCGCGGTCGAGATCCTCCGCTTCGCACAGGACGACCCCGACGCGGTGCTTTCCTCCCGCCTGAACGATCGGATCGATGCGCAGGGCACGCCGCCGTCCGTCGATCAGGATGTCCATGACGCGATGGCCGGCCTCGGACCAATGCGACTCCCCCACCGCGACGACGACCTGGCCCTTGGCGCCCTTCGTCGCACGGATCCAGTACTGCAGGTTGCCCACCTCGCTCGACAGGATGCTCCTCACATCTGGCCGCACCTGCGGTCCGCCGTGTAGCCAATCCGGATACGTGATCGTCTCGGTCGCATCGACCGTCCAGACAGCTCCAACCCGCTTGTCATCCTTGTCTTCGGCGGCGGCCGGACTCGATGCGAGGGCTGCGAACCAGCACGCGAAGATGAAAGCACGTGTCGGCATGGACTCCTCCGATCTCGAGAGATTACGGCTTCACATCGACGGCGCAGCGAAACCCGATCGTCGCGCAGCGATCGAGGCCGGGCCACATCAGCAGGAACTTCGCGGCGAAGTGCGCGGGCCGCGGACCGCCGTCGGCATACCAGTGCGACCCCTTCGCATGGTACGACGCGCCGCCCTTGAGGATGCAGAACCGCGTGCGACCGTCGCTGCGTTCGCTCTCGGTCCACTCCCAAGCGTTTCCGCACATATCGTAGCAGCCGAACGAGGAGCGACCGTCAGGGTACGCCGTGACGCTCGTCGTCGTTCCGTCCGTCCGCGTGTTGCAGCGGCCTTCCGGCTTGCCCTCACCCCACGGGTAACCCGCAGCGCGCTCGCCGAGGGCCGCGTACTGCCACTCCTCCTCGGTCGGCAACCGCTTGCCGGCCCAGCGGGCGTACGCGCGCGCGTCGTCGAGATCGACACACACGACCGGATGTTCGTGCGCACCCGACGGCGGCGCGCCGTCGACCCAGTGCCTCAGGAAATTCTCGGGATGCGCTGGACGATACCCGCTTGCGCGGAGGAACGCGGCGAACTCCGCGTTCGTCACGGGCGTCAGATCGATCGCGTACGGCGCGAGAAGGACGTCGCGCTCGACCTGCACGGTCGAGTGCAGACGCGGACCGCCGCGACCGAGGTCGCTCTGCGGCTCGTAGAGCCCGCACTCGCGCATGCGAAACTCGACCTTCTGACGCGTCGCCTGCGGTCGGATCGCCACCATGCCGCGCGGGAGGTCGATGGCCGAGACGAAACGTCGACCGTCCGGCAGTCGCAGCTTCGCTGCGCGCGCCGGAAACCGTGTGTCGAAACGCGCGCGCGCATCCGTCCGTGCCTGCGAACGAAGAAACTCGTCGAATCCTCCGCGCAGCGCGCTCGTCGACGCGGCGAGGAATGCTCCGATCCCGCGCGGTCGGATCTCGCCGGTCAGCGAGATCGCACCGTCCACGACTCGCGGATGGACTTCGCGCCCCGCGACCAGATCGAAATACCGCGCGCCGTCGACTGCGACGACGTCGAGCACACCGCCTCGAACCGCTCGCTCGCCGCGATTCACGACGGACCAGAGCCTCAGCCCGTCGCGCTCCCAGAGCGACGCGAAGACGTCGGAAGCCGCCGTCGACACGAGCGGGGTCCAGCCCTCGCCTGCGAACAGATCGGCGTAGCGGCGCTGGATCGGCAGCATCGCGCGCAGGATCGATCGATCGCGCTCGCACCATCCGACCCACGATCCGAAGACGTTCTCCCACACCATCATCCCGGAGCCGTTCATCCAGGCCGAGTGCAGCTCCCCGGTGTGGTCGCGGTTCCAGCGGTGAATCTGGTGCTGCAGATGGCGGCGCTCGAGCCACTTATTGCGCAGGACGCCCGGCGCGTGGCTGTCGCGGAACCACTGCGCCCACGACATGTGATGGTCGTGCACGCCCGCAAGCGGCAGCTCGAGCTCGCTCTCGAGCGCCACTCCCCGCCTCACGGCATCGAGACTCGCGCGCAGCTTGCCGGAACCCTGCCGCAACGTGTCGAGGAAGATGCCGTCGGCCTCGACCGATCGCACGAGCTCGGCGAGCGCTTCGACGTCGGACACACCTTCGCGCCGCGTGCCGATGTCCCACGGGTTGTAGTCGACGAACACCTTGACACCGAGCGCATGGAAGCGCCGGCTCACATCGCGTACGCCGGCCAGTCCTCCTGGCATGTCGCGGTAGAAGTCGAACTGGTTGCGCCCATCGAAGCCGATGCGCGGATAGGCCTGCCACAGCACGACCGCGTCGAAACCGCCGAACTCCCGCTGGCCATGATCGAGATACGCGTCCACGGTGTACCGGCTGCCGCGATGGTCATAGAACAGCTCGTCGTAGACCATCAGGAAACAGCACGAGAACGCGGACGGCGTCCATGCGAAGTCCAGACGCTCGTACAGCGAGTCGTCGTACGCGAGCTCTCGCCGCTTCTTCTCGCGCCAGTCGTGAAGCGCGCTGCGAAACTCCGGCCAGCGAGCGGGATCGCGCGGGGCCTGGAGAATCGGTCCGTCGAGCTCGAGAGGAGCCGGGTCACGATCGTCGACTTCGGTGGCGAACAGCGCCTCGACGGCGAGGATCAAGGGCAGGACGATGAGGAATCGCATGGCAGGTCCTCCGCGAACACTCTACACCGTCCTGCGAGTCGGGAGTAATGTCCTCCCACCTTCCGCCGCGATCACGCGACGCGCTACAATGCGAGGCGATCTCCCGCGGCGTCGCGCGCAGGTGGAATCGCGCCGCCCGAGCAGTACCCGTCAACGCGAAAGGACTCCCCATGACGCCCCGACGACGACAGCAAAATCGCGACGCCACGATCAAGTCGCTCGACGCCTGGCAGATGAACACCACCTACGAGTAGAACGATGACAACCGCTTGGATCGGCGCGATCGCGCTATGGCTGGCGTTCGCGCCAGAGGAAGCCGCCTTCGTCGAGTCGGGCACCTCCCCTGCGTCACCGCCCGACGCGCTCGCCAAGACGATTCGCGTCGGCGGTGTCGAGTTCGATCCCAGGTCGCCGCCGACGCCTCTCGTCCTCGAGCGCGACCTCGGCCTCGTGACCGTGCCGGCGGTCAACGGCCAAATAGTGCACGAGGCGAAGAAGAACCTCTTCGAGACACGAGCGACGAAAACTCCCGGCGGCGACTACTTGCTGCTATTCCCCGACGGCGCCCACTACGGCGGCAGGAAGGGCAAGGTCAACACGATGACCGCGTACCGCTCATCCGACCGCGGCAAGACGTGGTCGGGACCGACGGTCGCGTTCGACATCGAATACAGCCAGCACGGCTTCATCCCGCTGACCCCGCGCGGCACGAAGCGAATCTACGCGTTCGGAACCCAGCCGATCGAAGGCAAGCGCGAGGGACGCGAGAACTGTCCGATCGGATACCGCTACTCCGACGACGACGGGCACACGTGGTCCGACATCACGCTCATCCGCCCCGTGAACGATCCGGGCTTCCTCGGCATGTCCGTGATGCGCATGTGCGAAACCGAAGCCGGCACGTGGCTCGTGGGGTCGCACGAGGGCCGCTGGACCGGCAAACCGGGAATCCCCGTCATCACGCGCCAGTACATGCTGCGCAGCGAAGACCGCGGAAAGACGTGGACGGTCCATCCGGCACCGCGACCCGGCGGCTGGCACGCCGACGGATTCGAGCGCATGGATGAGGGCCGTCCCATCGACCTCGGCGGCGCCAAGGTCCTGATGATGTCGCGAACGCCCGAGGGCCATCTCTGGGCAGCGTGGAGCGAGGACGACGGCAAGACGTGGACCCAGCCACGACCGACGTCACTCGTCCATCCTGACGCGCCGCCGATGCTCTTCCGTCACCCCGACGGCAAGCGGCTGGTCGCGTTCCATCACAACCGTCACTCCGGTCGCCACTTCAAATCGGAGGACCGCAGCGAGATCTGGGCGTCGCTGTCAGCGGACGACGGCCGCACCTGGAGCGAGCCGCGCTTCGTCTTCGCGAACGCTCTGGCGGCCACGTCGAAGAGCGCGTGGCATGACCATCAATGCTCGTACCTCGATGCGTTCACCGACGACGGCACGTTTCAGATCTTCGTTCCGCACCGCTGGAAACGCGCGTTGCATCTGACACTCGATGCCGACGAGCTCGAACGACTGCCGACGCGCGACGCGCTCACGCCGTAGCCTACCGCGCGGTCAGTTCGAACTCGAGTGCGAGTGCGAGTCGTCCGCGATGGCCTCGGACGGGCAGAAGAGCCGCGCTCCGTCGCCTCCGTCGTCGTCGATCGCGCCGTTCACTGCCGTGACGCAGTCTTTGACCCGAGCGAGCGACAGGCCCGCGGGCGACGGACATCCGCCCAGCGCGGCGTTCGCCTCGATGAGCAGCTCGTCGACCGTCAAGCCGTGACACGGGCTCAGGCGATCTGCGATGACGAGCTCGCCGAGTCGGTGGACGCCCGAGCGGAACGTCGGGTCGGCGTCGCCGAAACCGATGTTGAGCGCGAGGGCCACGGTGTGGCTCGCGAGCGTGCCGGCGTCGAGCTCTTCCGGATCGACAAAGTCGCCGCCGAGAGGCCGGGAGCGCCCGCCGTTCGGCAGGAACGCCTCGATCGCGGCGCTCGAGGTAAAACGCGCCGTGTGGCCGTCGTCGCAGCCGATGACGAGCCCGTCGGGGAACGCGGTCGCGAACCACTCGTCACGGTAGCAGCCGGGATTGCCGCCCTCGCAACGCGTCCCCCAGCCTCCATGGCCGTGAGCGGCGAACTCGCCGACGTCGCACTCGGGCTCGGGCGGCTCGGGAGCGCGCAGCGAGAGAACGACGAACGCGTGGAAGGCGATGTCGCCGTCTTCGCACGACGCGAGGCCGAAGAGGCGCAGCGATGAGCCGGGCTCCAGATCCTCGAAGGCGATCGGTCCATCCTCGTCCGCGCGCAGATCGAGGATCGTCGCGTCCTCGAGAACATCGACTCGCTCACCGCCCTCCAGATCGAGATAGCCCGCGGGCGCGTCAACCGACGCCAAGCGTCCATCGATCCGCTCGGCGAGGACGATCAGCGACCGCACGACGGTGTCGTCCTCGTCGTCGAGAACGACACGCACCGGCACCGTGCGACACTCGAGCAGGGCACCGAGCAAGTCGAGCGGCACCGGTCCGTCGCCCTCGAGTCGTACCGTCACGTCATCCGGTACGAAGAGCGTCGCGCGTCGATCGCCGCCGCGTTCGTGATAGACGACGTCGACCTCGAGGCCATCGTCGACCGAGCGCAGCGCCTCGAGCTCGGTGGACGGCGCGACAGCAGGAGCCCGGGCGATGACCAGGAACGCGCGCACGGCACGGTCCGCGACATCGATCTTGCCGACGACGCGAATGCGGTATCCCGCGCCGATTCGCGCCGGATCGATCGGCGTGTCGCAGTCCGCCAGCATGGCGGTCTCCGGCGAGAGCGCGATGTCGACATCTCCGACGACGATCTGGCCCGCGTCCGGACGCAAGGGGAATCGCCCGTCGACGACGGCTCCGAGCGCCGCGCCTTCGAAGATCACGACCTCGCCGGCGACGATCAGCGCGGCTCGCAGCACGCCGGCCCCGTCGAGGCGACCGCGCACACGGACGACATCCCCGACGTCCAGCGCGTCGAGATCGCCGACCTCTCCGTCGACGTCGAATATCGTGGTCGATGTGTCGACGCGCACCTGGAGCGTGCCGCGATCGTCGGGGAGGCGGATCCGCAGCGTGGCGAGTCGGTCATCGTCGTCACGATCACTGTCGCCGTCCTCATCGACGTCGATCGACACGATCGTGCCGCCGATGCTGCGCGGGCAACGATCGCGCGGCTCCGTGTCGTCGACCTCGACGAAGACGACCGGACGGAAGTTGCAGCGGCCGGACGCTCCCGCCGGATGCAGGTGGATCGATTTGTCGGCGTCGATGTCGAGCCGCAGGAAGATCGTCTCGCCCGCGCCCACGACGATGGGTCCATCGGGCTGAAGATCGATCTTGCCGGACGGCAGCCGTGTGACGAGATCCTCGCACGGACCGCCGACCGGACGGACGTCGTCGACGCGCAGGCGGACCTTGGCGTAGGTCCCTGCGGGGATGTCGTCACGCACCGCGAGAACGAAGTCCTCGTCGCGAAGGTCGAGCAGATCGAGCTCGACCGGCGGATCGGCGCGGAAGAGGACGATCGGATCACCGCCCCCCGCCGGCAGCAGCGACACCTCCGACACGTCGATGAGAATCGCGTCGTACTCATCCGCCGGCCCGTCGGCGATGAGCACGGCCACCTCGCCGGTTTGCACGGCCGATGCCGCGCCGCCGCCGGACGAACCGCCGCCGCAACCGATCGGCCCGAGGAACACGGCGAGGACGAGAATCCACGCTGACAACTGCTGCGATCGGCTCGGAGGGCACATGCGGGCTACCTGCTTCTTTTCGGTCCAAACGGTGAAAGAGCACCGACTCCCAGCCTGCGTCTCATTTACACCACCCGAGGAGGAAAGGCCAGCGGGATCGAATCTACCACACGGCGCACGCGAACGTGCAGCGAACACGCACGCGCGAAGTGCCTCGAATCGGCCCTGCAGCCGGGTTAGACTGCGACCGCCACCTTGCAGTCGGAGAACACAGCGAAATGCCACAGTCGACGGGCGGACGACGTTGGGAACGCGCCGCACTGCTCGCCCTGGCTCGCAGAGCCAGGGACAGAGCGAGGACTGTGCAGAGCCGGTTCTCGCTCGCAGCGCAGCACGGAACGCGATCGCGATGACCGAATCCTCACCTCCGGGTGCCCCGATGACGTTGGGCGCACGCTGCATCGTCCTGGCGATCCCCGTGCTCGGCTGGTTCTTCGCCGGCATGCAGATGAACACGACGGCGCTGACCATGCGCAGCGCGTCGCTCGATCTCCTGTCGCAAGCGGGCGAGATCGATCTCGATCGCTACCACGAGCTCACCAAGTCCGACACCCGCGCGCGCAACGGTAAGGCCGCGGAGCTCTCCGAAGTCGATCGAGAGCAGCTGAAGGCCTGGAACTCCCAGCTCGCGAAGTGGGTCGGCTGGTTCGTCGTCGCGTTCCTGTTCGGAGGGGCAGCCGGCGGCTGGCTCTTCGGGCGACTCGGCGACGCGATCGGGCGATCGAAGGCGCTGGCGTGCAGCGTGCTCTGGTACTCCTCGGTCGCGCTCTGTTGCTACCTCGCGCCGAATCTCTACGTGCTGCTCGCGCTCTGGTTCCTGTCGAGCCTCGGCATCGGCGGCACCTGGCCGAACGGCGTGTCGCTCGTCTCGGAGGTCTGGTCGAAGCTGTCACGGCCGATGGTCGCGGGCATCATGGGCGCGTCCGCCAACGTCGGCCTCCTCGTCATGGGCCTCGTCGCGTCGCTGTGGGCGATCACGGAGACGGACTGGCGCTGGGTGTTCCTGATCTCGACCGCGCCCGCCGCGCTGGCGATCCTCGCGTTCTTTCTATTGCGCGAATCGCCGCGCTGGCTCGCAGTGCGCGATAGCGAGGTGGAAGCGTCGCATGCGGGAGAGCTCTTCCGCTCGCCTTTCCTACGACTGACGCTCGTCGGTATCCTGCTGGCGACCGTGCCGCTTCTCGGCGGCTGGGGCAGCGTCAACTGGATGATCCCCTGGGCGGACGAGGTAGGCCAGGCGGCCGATCCCCCGGCTCCGCACCTCAAGGGATCCGTGGGGCTGTATCGATCGCTCGCCGGCACCATCGGCGCCCTGCTCGGCGGTTGGAGCGCGGCGTGGCTCGGTCGTCGGCGCTCCTACGCGCTCATGAGCCTCGGCTCGTTCGCGTGCGCCGAGTACGCTTTCTGGTTCACGATCCCGACCGACGCGTCGTTCCTGTACTGGGTCGCGGCGCTCGGCTTCTTCAGCGGCGTCTACTTCGGCTGGCTGCCGCTGTTCCTCCCCGAGCTGTTTCCCACGCGCATTCGCGCGACCGGCGCGGGCGTCAGCTTCAACTTCGGACGCATTCTGACCGCGGTCGCCGTATTGGCAACCGCCGCGCTGATCGACCTCTTCGGAGGCGACTACGCATCGATCGGCCGGACGTCGAGCTGGATCTTCGCGATCGGCATCGTCGCGATCTGGTTCGCGCCGGACACCACGAAAAGCACGTTGAGCGACGACGGATGATCCGACTGGCACTGATCTGCGACGACGAGCGACGCGAGACGCTCGTCGACTGCGCGTCGCGACTCGATGGCGTCGAGATCGTCGACACCGTGGGGACGAGCGACGCCGTGCTCGTGGGCTCGCCCCCCTCGGAGCACGCGACGGACTGCGAACTCGCCGCGGCTGCGGGCAAGCACATCGTCATGACGGCGCCGCTCGCGGAGTCGACCGCGCAGGGCGAACGCATCGTCGAGGCTTGCCGACGCGCCGGACTCTGCTGCGAGGTCGAGCTGCCCGCCCGACGCAAGCCGTCCGCGATCGAGGTGAAGGCGAGCCTCGACGCGGGCGAACTCGGCGAGCCGGTGCTCGCGCGCATTCACCGCTGGGAGTGCAGCGCGGTCGAGCTCGTCGATGAGATCGATCTCGTCTGCTGGTGGCTCGGCAAGCCGCCG
>CAYMRB010000171.1:0-18990 GCA_964392615.1 uncultured Planctomycetia bacterium
CCGGCTCTTGGTACATTGCTGTCTGCCGGTGAGGAGGATCGAAAGGAAGTACGGGAACGATGATCCAAGGCGACGATCCCTTCGCGCCGTGGCCAGCGTCTGCTCCGTCGGCCGGAGTCGAGCGGTCTGGCGTCCCTCGCGTTCCGACCGGATCCGGCTCGTCCACGATCAACCGGCGCGCGACGCGCAATTCCGTCCTCTGCCCGCGCGGCTCCATCCGCGCTGGCGTCCGTATCTCGAGCGTCACGGCATTCGCGAGCTCTACAGCCATCAGGCCGAGGCGATCGACCTGGCGCTCGATGGCGAGAACGTCCTCGTCGTCACCGGCACCGCGAGCGGCAAGACGCTGTGCTACAACATGCCGGTGCTCGACGGGTTCATGACGCGCGAAGCGGTGCCGTCGGAATCCGTTGGCGACGCCGACGCGCGACCGGCACCACAGCGGCCGGGTGGCTACGCCCTCTACCTGTTTCCGACGAAGGCTCTCGCGCAGGACCAAATGCGCGTGCTGTCGCAGATGCTGTCGGAGCTCGAGCTCGGCATCGAGGCCGGTGTCTTCGATGGCGACACGCCGCCGCCGATGCGTCGCAAGCTGCGACAGCGCGGTCGGTTGATCCTGACGAATCCCGACATGCTCCACCAGTCGATCCTGCCGCACCATGGCGGCTGGGCCGGCCTGTTCGCGGGGCTCGAGTGGATCGTCGTCGACGAGATCCACTCGCTGCGCGGCATCTTCGGATCGAACGTCGCGTGCGTGCTGCGTCGCTTGCGCCGCATCGCCGCTCACTACGGCGCACGACCGCGCTTCCTGTGCGCATCGGCGACCGTCGCCAACCCGCAGGAGCACGCCCAGCGGCTTCTCGGAGAGCCGGTACGCGTTGTCTCGCAAGACGGCGCACCGAGCGGCGCGAAGCGCTTCGTGCTGTGGAACCCGCCGCTCTTCCGACGGCCGGATGGCTCGCAGGGGCGCAAGGGGCCGGTGTCGGTCGCGACTCGCGTCCTGCCCGACTTGCTGCGTCGCGGGGTGCGCACGATCTGCTTCGCCGGAGCGCGCAACACGGTCGAGCTCATCCTGCGCTACACGTGGGATCGTCTGAAGTCGAACCGCACGACGCGGCCGCTCGCCGCGAAGCTCGAGGCGTACCGCGGCGGCTACCTGCCGCAGGAGCGTCGCGAGATCGAAGGCCGACTGTTCCGTGGCGATCTCCTGGGCGTCGTGTCGACGAACGCCCTCGAGCTCGGCATCGACATCGGCGGTCTCGACGCGTGTCTGCTCGTCGGCTATCCGGGCAGCGTTGCGAGCTTCCTGCAGCGCTCCGGTCGAGCGGGCCGCCGCGCACAGAGCTCGCTCGTCGTCTACATCGCGAGTCAGGCGCCGATCGATCAGTACTTCATGCGCCATCCCGAGACGTTCTTCGAGCGCTCTCCCGAACGCGCGATCATCGAGTCCGAGAACCCCTACATCCTGACGAAGCACCTCATCTGCGCCGCGTACGAGCTGCCGCTCGGCGAGGACGACGCGGCGTACTTCGGCGACGACCTCGGCGGCATCCTGCGTCTTCTCGCCGAGGCGGACCGTCTGCGCGAAGCCGACGGCAAGTGGTACCACTCCGACCGCGACTTCCCCGCCAAGCGCGTCCGCCTGCGAACGGTGGGGGAGGAGAACTTCACGATCTACGAGCTCAACGAGGCGAAGATCGTCGGCGAGCTCGACTACGTCGCGGCGTTGTTGAGCCTCTACGAGGGCGCGGTTTACATCCACCGTTCCGAGACCGCGGTCGTCGAGGAGCTCGACGTCGAGAATCAGATCGCGCGCATTCGCAAGCAGGACACGGGCTACTACACCCAGGCGCTCGAGCAGAAGCGCGTTACGGTCGACGAGGAGGTCGAGTCCGCCGAGTGGCGCATCGCGCGGCTGTCGGTCGGCGACATCACCGTCGAGACGCGCATCACCGGCTTCAAGAAGGTCCGGTTTCACACCGTCGAGAACATCGGCTACGGCGATGTCGAGCTGCCGCCGATCGTGCTCGAGACCGTGTCGCTGTGGCTCGATCTGCCCGACGATCTCGTCGAGGTGGCGATGCAGTACGGCGCCGACTTCTTCCACAGCGGCATCCAGGGCATCGGCCGCGTGTTCTCGCAGCTCATGCCGTTCTTCGTCATGGCCGACCCCGGCGATGTCGACTACTTCATCGACGGCCGGCGGATCTACGTCTACGACCTGTACCAGGGCGGCATCGGCTACGCGGAGAAGGGACACGAGATCTTCGAAACCGTGCTCGAAGCGACGCTCGAGCACACGGTCGAGTGCGAGTGCGACGCCGGTTGTCCCAGCTGCGTGCTTCCCGCGTCGTCGCGCTACGAAATCCACTCGGAGTCGAACGTCCTCGAGTATCCGTTCCCGAAGGAGGCGACGCGCTTCCTGCTGCACGCGCTGCTCGAAAAGGAGCCGTACAAGCCGCGTCTGGAACCGACCGAGCTCGGCGCACCGCATCGCGCCGTCGAGCCGCACGTGGAGCTCGACCCGAAAGTCGCGCGCAAGGTGCGGCGGGCGCTGCGGAACATCTGATCCATGTCGGATCGTCCCACGACGCCTCCCGAAGACCGAATGCGCGATCGCCTGAAGGCGCGGATGCGGCGCGCGCTCGCGGCGACGGCGCCGAAGCTGTCGCCGTCGCGAGTCGCACTGCCTCGAGAAACATCGCCACGGGACGGCAGCGCGCTCGCGACAACGCTCGCGCTGCCGACGCCCGAGCCGGTCCGGGAGGGGCGCCTTCTCGTCTGGCGCGAGTCGTTCTGCGACGCGGCCTGGAGCGACGACGGCGCCGCGGCGGTCTTCGGAGACGATGCGGGCAGTGCGAGCGCGCTGCGCGAGCGACTCGTGACGCACGGCATCGATCCCGACGATTCGGTATGGGTCGACATCGAAACCTGCGGTCTCGGGAACGAGCCGATCTTCCTAGTCGGCGTCCTGACGACCTCGGCGGCCAGCGGAACGAGCGGCGCTCGCATCGAGCTGCAGCAGTTTTTCGCGCCCGATCCCAGCGCCGAACCCGAGATGCTGCGCGCGAGCATCGCGGCTCTGGAAGCTCACCGCCGGCGTTGGGTGAGCTTCAACGGTCGCAGCTTCGATGTGCCGCGTCTGCGTCGCCGCGCCCATCTGCACAGCATCGCGTTTCCGGAGTGCGACGATCACGTCGACCTGCTCCTCGCCGTGCGGCGGCGGTGGAAGAAGGACCTGCCGAATTGCCGGCTGTCGACCGTCGAAGAACGGCTCCTGGGGCTGCGGCGTCTGCCGGGCGACGTGCCGGGCCGCGAGGTTCCCGAGCGCTATTGGGACTTCGTCCACGGTGGCGAGCGGCGCTGGGTCGATCCCGTGATCGAGCACAACCGCCGCGACATCGCCGCGTTGCTGGTACTCGACGGCACGGTGCTCGACGGCACGGGGTTCAGGGGCGCGGTCAGCGACGGCGAGTGAGTCAGCGTGCGGGCGGGAGCGGGAACTCCTCGACGTCCGGCACGCCCTTCTCGACGCGACCGCCGATCAGGAACAGCGAGCGACGATTGCCTTCGTCGTGCACCAGGATCGCGCCGTGGCGCGTGCGCGGCGTGGCGAGTCTCGTCGCGAGCTCGGCGAGGCGCTCCTCGCGCGTCAGGTAGACGCCGATGCTCGCCAGCGGGATCGGGTCGTCGCGGTCGATGCCGGGCACTTCGCCGCCGGCGAGCACGAGCCCGAATCCGGGGACTGCGGTCGAGGAGTAGTAAACCCGCGTCGGCATCTTGTCCGGCGCGCGCGCGGGGTGGGCGATCCGCGCGAACGAGCTCGCCGCCGGCATCCTGCCGTCGAGGTCGAAGGATATCGCGTTGATCGCCTCCTCGGGCATCGGCATGCGGCCTCCGGTGCGACGGAGGTACTCGCGGCTCATGTCCCAGTTCCAGACCCACGCATCGTCGAGGCCCGAGCGCGGCGGTCGAAGCGTGCCGCCGAGAATCAGCACTCGGCGCGCGGCCAGCAGGCCCTCGCTGTCGAGCTCGCCGAAGCCGAACGCGCTGTGGTGATAGCGCGCGAAGCCGATCTCGAGCTCCGCCTCGAGGTCCGTGATCGAGCGCGCCGGATCGGCGATGTCGATCAGCACGGGCCAGCGCATCACGCAGGCCTTCGAACGGTCGTGGAAGATCGCGGTCTCGCCCGGGTCGATTTCGCGGCCGTACCATGACGCCGGTGGGTACGGCGGGCGGTAGCGGTTGCGGCCGAGACCGCCGAACGCGAGGACCCACCTTCCGGCTGTGGCTGCGGAGGCGTCCGCGGCGCCCTTAGTGTTGGACCCGAGCAGCGTGAGCGAGTGACCGATGCGACCGACCGATCGAAACAGTCGGTGCTCCGCGCTGTCGACACGGATCACGTCGCCGGCGCGGTGGAGCCCGCCCCATTTCACCACGTCGACGAAGTCCTCACCCGAAGGAGAGAGGCTGTTCCAGCCGCCGTCGAAGAGGATGCGGTCGGACGTCACCGCGACCGCGGCATGTTCGGCGCGCGGAATGTGCAGCCCGGTCGCCAGCGGTTGGACGACGATGTTCCGGTTGATGTCGTCGAGCGTGACGAAGACGGCGGTCAAGCTGCCGGTCGTCTGGCCGCGCTCGTCGACCCCGCCAGCGATGATGAGCACGTCATCCTCGTTCCCCGGCTTGCCGTCCGCACCCGGCAGCAGCGTCGCGCTGTGCAGGTACGACGGAGCCGCCAAGGATCCGATCCTCTCGAACGCCGTCAGGTTGCCGTTGGCGCGCACCGGGCGATACTCGAGCACGTCGTCGAGAGCGACTCCGTCGAGCGTTCGGCCGCCCGCGATGATCGCCACGACACCGACCGCTTCCTGAAACGCCGTCACCGTGTGAAACGTCCGCGCGATGCCGTCCGGGAAGAACTCGGGCTCGCGGAAGCGCTCGATGGGCGCGAACCCGCGTCTCGCGAACTCGATATCGATCTCGCTATGCGCTGCGACACCGCTGCCGCCGTTCGCGGCGACGATTCGATCCATCGGGATGATCTCGGTGCCGTTGATCGACAGACCCGACGGCGCCTCCGGGTCGGTGCGGTCGATCCGAGCCGCGTCGTCCGGCAGGTCGCCCTCGATCGTCAGGACGGGATTGGAGCCGAGCACGACGTCGATGGCGCGATCGTCGCGAGACGCGGGAGCGACGAATCGTGCCGGCACGTTGCCGTCGTCGAGCCGATCGAGCTCCTTGCTCAGCAGCACGTGCAGCGGAACGCGCGCGCGTTCGCTCTCGGCATCGCCTGCCCTGGCTTCGCTGTCAGCCGCCTCGCGCAGACGTACCGGAAGGCTGAAGCGCAGCTGCAGTCGGTCGCTTTCGTCGACGACGCCGTTGCCGCCGTCGACCGAGCTGTCGACCCATGTCGCGCTCTCGAGAAGGGGCACGGGGCGTCGAATCTGCAGATCGACCTGCTGGTGGACTCCGTCGCCGAGCGCGACGCGAACACCGGTTGCCCCCTCGTCCTCTCCGAACAAGCCGTCGTAGCGGAAATCCGGCGAGCCCTGGAAGATCTCGACCGACAGCGCGCGCCGCGTCCCCTCGACGAGGCGGACTCTCGGAGTCCACGTCGACGACGGAATCGTGTCGACCTCGACGATGGCCGGATCGAAGCCGTCGGGCAGGTCGCGGTTCAGCCGCAGCACGATGGTCTCGCCGGTCTGTGGCTCGCCGTCCGTCGACTCATCGCGGAACTCGGCGACCGTCACGGCGATGTCGGGCTGCTGCCCGCAACCGAGACTGGCGATCACGGTGCCGACCGCGACCACCGCGAACAGCACACTCGGCAGGGGCCGAGACGCTGTGCGGGTTCGGCTCACTCCCGCTTCTCCTCCGCCCAGGACTCCATGAGCTGCTTCATCTTCGCGTCTTTCTCGCGTTCGATGATGCCCTGGAGCAGGTCGAGGGCGTACGGGGTCGCGATGCGCCAAAGCGCTCGCGCGGCGCTGAGGCGCACGGCCGGGGTGGGGTCGCTGCGCGCCTTGTCTTCGAGGAACGGGATCGCGGCGGGGCTGCCGATGCCGCCGATCGCGCCGAGGATCGTCTGCTTCGTGGCCCAATAGCGCTCCTTGTTGAACGCGATGTACAGGTCGTCCAGCGTCGTTGGGTCGGCGACGCGCTTGAGGGCCTGCGCCCACTTGTTGCGGTTCGAGGTCAGAGTGTCCTCGCGCAGCCCCTCGACCATCGTGTCGACCGCTTCGGCGCGGCGGTCGTGCAAGCCGAGCTGCTCGATGATGTCCTTGCGGAAGGACTGCATGCGCGGGTCCGGGTGCCAGACGAGCTCGCGGAGCGTCTCGAACGACGTGTCGTTCTGCAGGTTGCCCATCGCCCGGATCACGTGCTTGACCTCGGACACGGCCTGCGGGTTGTCCTTGCGCGCCATCAGGTAGTCCTTGAGGATCCAGGTCGCCAGATCGGACTCCCGACCGAGATCGCCGATCGCGTACAGCAGGAAGCGCCGGTACACGAAGTCGGGCTCGGCGTCGAGAATGGCCGCGAGGGTCGGCAGCGCTTCGGGGCCGAGCCCCGCGAGGAAGTTGCGCACCTCCTCGCGCAGATCGTCGAGGGGCAGGCCGCGGCGGTTCTTCTCGAGGTCCGCCATCTTTTCGAAGTAGGCGTGGATCGACGCGGCGATCTCCGGATCCCAGCCGTCCGGGTACTCCGACAGGCCCCACCGATGCAGTCCGTCGTCGCGCGCATGGCGAACGACCTTCGGGGCCGTCCGCGGGGCTTCGACGGGACCGACAGGAATCGTCCTGTCCTTGCCGTGGGCCACCGCAACTGGCGCTTTCGGCGTCAGGGGCTGCTCGTGATCGGCGCGATCGACCTGACGCATCAGCATCACGACGAAGAGCGCGCTCAGCACGGCGGCGAGGACGAGCGGGATGGCGATTCGGAGCCGTTGGTTCATGGCAGCCCTATCTTCCACAAATGCTGGTGCGTTTGGAGCACGCAGATTCGCACGCGCTTCGGTAGAGCGCGGCCGCTGCGGGCGAAGAGCCGGCTGGCGCAGGTGATGCGAGGACTCGTGAGAGGCGCATCGAGCTCATGCCGGCTCTTCTCAATCTATCGGATGAGCGCTCCCGGCTTCTGCGGGGCTCCCGTGCGAACTTCGTGGCGTTTCGGGCTGATCCGGCTTTCTCGGATCAATTGAAATCGTCCGAGCCCGGCTGCAGGAAGACCTCCGTCGACGGAGACGTCGGCTCACCGCCGTCGCTGGCGTAGGCCTGGCCGCCACCGAAGAGCAGAATGCGGTCGTCGAAGGTACCGACGACGCCGTCAACACCTCCGATTGGCGAGCAGATACCGTAGACGCGCGAGCGTCCGGCGTTCGTCGGCCAGCGGTTCTCCGGCGTCGTGCCGATATCCGCCAGCGACTTGCTCAGCTGGCCATCGATCGTGAACCAGAAGCCGAGAATGCCGAGGTAGTTCTGCGGATGCACGCGACGCTCGTTGACGAGATCGAGCGGGTCGATGCCGTTGTTGAGCGCCTGGCGCAGGTTGTAGAACGGCTCGAACACTCCACCGGCGAGCATATACGTGCTCGTCGAGTTGTACGCGCAACCAGCCGGCGTCGGGAAGATGTCGACGCCCGCGAGGGAGTACACCCAAATCGACTGATCGGGAACGCCGAGCACGGTCTGCAGCGGCCGCGGCATCGACACCGGGTTCGTCGCGCAGCGCTGGTGCATGAAACGCCCGCCGCCCAAGGGGCCGAGGCGCTGGCCGTCCGGCGGGATGATCAGTCCCTGGTACTCGGTGTTCTGGTACAGACTGAAGTACTGCTCCTCGACGACCTCGTAGAACCGAATGCCGCCGCCGGGGCCGGCGCCGGGCGTGTAGTCGGCGATGATGATCTTGTCGCCGAGAGGAGTCGTCGGGCACGAGGCGTCGGAGTTGCCATGTGTGACCAGGAGCGCGTTGGCCATGCCGAGCACGCCGTCCGGCGTGAAGCCGTTGAACTCGCCCAGGTTGACCAGATACGGATCGTTGACGCGCGGCTTGTCGAGCTTGACGCTCGCGAGCAGCGTGAAGATGTTCGTCGAGGGGTCGAAGATCTCGACGCTCGTCTGCGCGTCCGCCTCGCCGCGTCCGACCGCGCCGGGGCGCTTGACCTGCGGCGCCAGGCCGGAGACCGCACTCAGAGTCTGGAAGCCGGCGGTCGCGATGTAGAGATCGTCACCTCCGCCGAGCCGGTCGTCCGGACCGGCGAGTCGCCCGAGCGTATGGCCGGATCGGCCGCGACGGGTCTGCAGCACGGAGACGCGATTCGAGTTGTCCTGGAGGCGCAGCGTGTAGAACGTTTGGTCGGTCGGCGAGAAGTACTCGACGTGCTCGGTCGACGGGAAGCGCTGCTCCTGGCGCTCGCGCCCCGGCTGACCCTCGGGGATCTCCTCGTCGATGACGGTGACCGTCGTCAGGATCTGGCCGCCGCTGATCAGGAGGTCGCCGCTCGGCAGGACCGTCGCGTCGTGACGGAACCGCGGCTGCTCCAAATTGTTCTCGACGTTCGAGAACCGCCGAGTCTCGAAGTCGAACATCTCGGCGCCGTCGTAGACCGCGCCGGCGCCGACGTTCGTCGAGCCGCCGACGGCGATGATCTGGTTGCTCTCCAGCTCGGTGGCGGAGAAGTACAGCCGCGGGCCGTTGATCAGGATGATCGGCTCGCCCTCGAAGTCGGTGTCGAGCCAGATGCCGGTCACCGTGTCGACCGGGGGCTCGTCGGGATCGAGGATGGACTGGTCGTAGAGCTCCATCGTGTCGAGCGCCGAGAGACCGCGCTCGTCGGAGCCGCCGATCGCTACCACGTAGCCGGTCGAGTGCGTGAAGCCCTCGTGGAGGTAGCGCGGCGTCTTCATGTCGACCGACTTGTAGTACGGCGTGTACCGACCGTTCTCGTCGTATTCCGGGAGCGGCTCTGCGGACTGCAGAACGCCCGAGATTTGAGAGGTCGGCGTGCCCATGTCGCAGCCCCCGACGAGTGCCAGGAGCCAAAGCGCACAGACGCCGCACAAGAGACCCTGAGAGAGCTTGACCATCCAGGTGTCCGCGGGCAGGGAATGATGCTTCATTTCTTAGCCTTGTTCCTTACGGTGCCGGCCAGCCCCCCGTCTTCGCGCCACCAGCCCTCCACAGTGAGTGGGGCGCGAAGGAGACCTTGAGGTGAAGGGCCGGAAGCCGGGCAACACCCGACGGTGCGACTCGCCGCGCGGCGGGACGCACCCCCATTTCTCGAAGCGTATTGTGAGGACCAGGAATCCGGGAAGGACCGGTATCGAACAATTTTAGCAAGCCGCATACCACAGGGCAATCGCCAGGACTCGCCTTTGCGGGCGCTCTCTCGGCAGCACCTAAAGTGCTTCGCCACAAAGGCTTTTGTGGCGGCGGGCCGTCGGGAGGGCACTGCGGACGCTGAGCCGGGCCGCATGCGCGTCACGGAGGGTGGGCGCTAGCGAAACACCCGGCGCCTCGATTTTACAGCCCGGGGGCGTCAGCGGGAGCGTGTTTTATCGGCAGGTCGAAAATGCGCCAGGGCTGGCCGGCGCGGCAGCCGCACCGAGGCCGAGGTCTCTCGGCCGGCAACCCCTGCGCGCGGCGCTGGAGCCGACCGCTTCGCGGCGGCTCGCTTCGCGGCGGCTCAACGCCGCAGATCGGCGCGCTCTTACGCCGCGGAACGCTGCTCCACGCGTCGAACGGTCGCTATCAGCCGGCGGAGGATCGTCAGCGCCGTCCGCCACCGCCGCTGCCGCCACCCGAGAGCCCGCCGGGTAGGGCGCCTCGCGCGCCGCTGGGGATCGCGCCGCCACCTCGCCCGCCCGCTCGGCCGCGGATCGAGTCGCTGAGCGCGCTGCGGGAGCGTCCGCCACGAGCGCCGCGTCCGCCGGCCGCGCCCCGCCCCGCGCTGCCGCCAGGGAGGCCTCTCGTCCGCCCCCCGTCCTTGCCGCCCCCGCGGGTTCGACCGCTCGGCCCGCCCGGCGTCGGCGCGCCGAACGTCTCGACGCGGGCGTTGCCGTCCGCGTCGGCGAGGCCGCCACCGCCCCCGGCCATGCCCTCTTCGGTGAGGTCCTCGATCTCCAGCGCGACGCGCCGCGACGCGAGGATCGGCACGATGCTCGTGAACGTGCGCGTGACGGCCGTCCGATCCGGCTTCTCGAAGATCTCCGTGCCGACGGCCGCGTAGACCTCGATCGAGATGCGCACCGCGGTCGGCACGGGCGCTGCAGGGAGAGTCCTCAACGCGTTGGGGTCTTCACCGAGGGCCGGGTCGTTCGGGGCGCTGACGCGTTCGACGCCGCTCGTGCGCGCGGCCTCCTCTTGGGCCTGCTGGCGGGCAAACTCGGCCTCGAGCTCGATCTTCTCCTCCGAGCTCCACTCGTCGTCCCAGTAGTAGCCGTCGTAGTACTCGAAGTTGAGCGCGCGGACCTTGTCGTACACGGCGTAGTTCATGCCCGGCGCGTCGAGCACGCTGCCGCCCGAGAAGTCGGTGATCTCCTTGCGGTACAGCGTGTACGTCTGATAGTCGCGCGAGACGTTGTTCGGCTCGAGGAAGTACACGACGATCATCACGCCGCGCAGGCTGTCGTATTCGAGCAGGTCCTCCCGCGGCGTCGGATCGACCGTCGTCAGAAAGAAGATCCGGTCTTCCGGCCCCTCCGAGCCTTCCTGGTCGATGCCCAGGAACACTTGGTTCTGGAGCTGCTCCGTCGAGCCCTTGAAGAAGCAGCCGGCGAGATCGCGGCGGATCAGGCTGACGAGTCCCTCGCCCACCTTCTCCGGCATCGTCATGCGGACGATGGTGCGCTCGGTCGTCAGAATGTTGCTGAAGATCTCGTACGCCGCGACGAGCACGATGACCAGCATCGCGAGCACGATGATGACCTCGATCAGCGTGAACCCCGACCGTCCGGAGCCACGGTTGCGACGGATGCGTCGGATGCGTCGAGTGCGTCGGGCGACTGAGCGGTTCGTGCGGTTCGGCTGGTTCATCGGAAGCTCCCTCCCGTCGTGCCCCCCGGCAAGCCCACCTCGCCGTCCAGGGCCGGATCTCCCCACAGGAGCGATGGCTGGCCCGCGTCGTAGAGAAGGTCCTGCTCCTCGTACCAGAGTTCGCTCGGGAACGTCCACGCGGTGTACTCGTACGTCGAGCCGCCGAATTCGGACTCCGCCCCTCCCGGCAGCTTGAACGGCACTTCGACCGAGATCGTGTACTCGAGGAGCACCTGCTCGCCCTGGCTGCGCAGCTCGGGCGGATGGACGATCCAATTCCACTTCGGGCGCCCCTCCTCCTCGAAGGTGCCCTCGTCCTCCTCGACGATGAAGTGGATGCGGTCGTGGAGCTTCTGCTGGGCCAGATCGCGCACCTGTCGCAGCTGCGTGTAGCGGATCGCGCGCCCGCGCGATTGCGCGAGGACCTCGAGGATCGGCAGCACGAAGCTGGCGAGAATCGTGACCGCGACGATCAGCTCGAGAAGGGTGAAGCCGCCTTTGGCAGCTCGTCGTCTCGTCGCCCCTGTTGTCGTCGCAACGGGTCGCATGTCTCAGCCCTCGAAGTCGTCGAACTCGAGATGCTCGCCCTCGAAGAAGTCGACCGTCCCGGTGATCGCGTTGAAGCTCAGCGAGAGCTGCCGGCCGTCCTTCGTCTCGAGCGACACCGCGTGGCTGCCGACGGTGCCGGTGGGGGAGAAGTACACGTCGACCGGGCCCGATTCGGAGATCTCGCCGGTGCCGCGCATCTGGACGGCGACGATGCTCACGTGGGTCTCGACGGTCTCCCGCGGGTACGGCTCGCGCTCGCTGATCGGCTCGTTCGGATAGTCGAGCGGCGCGGGCGGCAGCGCCTGCCACGCCGATCGGCCGCTTTCGTCCTCGAAGTGGTAGCGGATGCCGGTCCACGAGCCGCGGCTGATCGCGATCATGCGCATGCGCTCGATCTCGGTGCCGATGTTGCCCGCCGACGTCCGCAGCGCGTACTTCGGCAGCGAGCTCGTCAGCTTGATCGCGCCGAACGTGAACATCAGCGCGAGGATCGACAGCACGACGATGAGCTCGAGGAACGTGAAGCCCTCGGTCGTCGTCGCTCGTCGGTCGTGGTTCGCGCGGATCGTTCGCATCGGTCGTCAGCTAATAGTCGATTTCGTCAGCGTCGGGAACTTGGTAGTCCTGATCGTCGCCCTCGCCGCCCTCGACTCCGTCGCGGCCCAAGCAGCGGACGATCGGCCCGTCGTCGCGGAGCTCGTAGAGGTACTCGCCCTGCCACGGATCCTTCGGCATTTCCTCGAGACCGATGGTCTCGTGGCCGTTCTCGTCGGTGGCGCCGACCATCTCCTCGATCGACTCGGGGTACTCTCCCGTCATCGCGTGGATCATGCTCGCTGTTTGGTAGACCACCGTCATGTCGTGCGTGATCTCGGTCTCGTTCGCTTTGGAGAGGATCGGCTCGAACTTCGTGACAAAGAACCCCACGAAGACGCCGAAAGCAACGACGCCGAGGACGACCACGGCGGCCACACAGGCGATCACAACGCCGAGGACCGGAAACGGTCTCCGCGGCTCGTCCGCCGTCTCGTCGATGGGCTCGCCGGCGGCATCGGTCACGCTAGTAGCTTTCCTCTTCCGGATAGTAGTAGTCCTGATCGTCGTTCTCGCCGCCCTCGCCGCCGTCCTTGCCGAGGCAGCTGACGAACGGCTTGCCGTCGCGGAGCTCGTATCCGTACTCGTTCTGCCACGGATCCTTCGGCATGTTCTCGAGGCCGACGGTCTCGCGGCCCTCGTCGTCGGTGGCGCCGACCATCTCGTCGAGCGACTCGGGGTAGGATCCGGTGCTCGCGTGGATCATCTTCGCCGCTTCGTAGATCTTCTGCATGTCGTACATGATCTTGGTCTTGTTCGCCTTGAACAGCATCGGCGCGACCTTCGTGACGACGAGCGTGCCGAGAAGACCGATGATCGTGATGACGACGATGAGCTCGAGCAGCGTGAACGCGGCGGACCGCTTCTTGTGGGTGTCGGTGCGGTGGAACTGGAGGAGGGTCACGGGTCGATTCCTTCTTCGGGAAAACTGGGTCATCGGGAGGGCACGGCGGCGTGGCGACGGTCGTTGACCGGCCATTTCCTGGACGATTCCCTGACTTTACCACAACCCGGTCGTGTGTTCGGCATTCTGGCCTCTTTCCGCGCCACGGCGCCAGCGCAGGCCGCGCGGCACGTTACATGCCCGAGAAGTCGAGCATGGGCAGCAGGACCGCGGCGATGATCACGGCGACCACGACGGCGAGCACGATGATGATCACGGGCTCGATCAGCGCGGTCAGCCGCTGGATCGTCAGGTCGAGCTCCTCTTCGTACGACTCGGCGATGCGGTCGAGGATCTCCTCGAGCTGGCCGCTCTGCTCGCCGACCGACACCATGTAGCCCACCATCGGCGGGAACACCTTCGATCGGCGGATCGGGGTCGCGATATCGGCGCCCTCGATGATGCGGGCGTGGATATCGTTGATGATCTGCGTCAGCCGGGCGTTGTTGACGACCAGCGCCACGATTTTCAGCGAATCGAGCGCGGGCAGACCACTCTTCAGGAGAGTCGCGAACGTCAGCGCGAAGCGCGAAATCGCCTGCTTCGCGAACAGCGGCCCGAAAATCGGCAGTCGCAGCAGGAGCGAGTCCCACCGCAGTCGGCCGGCCTCGGTGGCGAGTGCGGCCTTGAGCATGCAGAAGCCGGCCAAGACGCCGATCAGCAGGACCCACCAGAAATCTCGGACGACGTGCGAGATATTCATCAGGATCTCGGTGAGGAGCGGCAGCGGCTGGCCGCGGTCCTCGAGGATGTCGGTGATTCTCGGCACGACGAAGGACATCAGGAAGATGACCACGGCGAGGCCGACGACGACCATGATGATCGGGTAGGTGATCGCCGCGACGATCTTGCCCTTCAGGCTCGCCTGCTTCTGCAGGTAGTCCGCGATGCGCACGAGGACGACGTCGAGATGGCCGCTCGCCTCGCCGGCGCGGACCATGTTGACGTAGAGGTCGCTGAAGTACCGCGGATGCTTCGCCATCGCCTCGGCGAGGTTGTTACCCGCGGTGATCTCCTCCTTGATGTTCCGGAGCACCTGCTCCATGTCGCGGTCGACGCATTGCTCGACGAGCGCTTTCATCGCGTCTGCGAGCTGGATGCCGCTCTTCAGCAGCGTGCTGAACTGGCGCGTGAACGTCGCCAGGTCGCGCGTCTTGACCTTGCGCTGGAGGATCTCCGGAAGCTTGACCTCCATCGCGAGCAGGCCGCCCGGCTTGCCGGCCGACCTGCCACCCCCGCCGCGCTTCGCGACCTTGCCGCCCTTTTTCTTCTTCTTCGTGACCTCCCAGATGTCGGTCACGTGCATGTGGTCGGAGCGCAGCTTGCCCCGGGCATCTCGCGCCGTGTCGGCGTCGATGATCCCCTTGCGGGACTTGCCGGCGGGGTTCAGGGCTCGGTACTCGAAGATCGGCATCGGGGTTCGGTTCGGTCTGCGTCGCTCAGTATCAGAACACGTCGAGCTGCGTGACGCGGAACACCTCCTCGATCGTCGTGTCGCCCTCGAGCACCTTGCGCGCGCCGTCCATGCGGAGCGTACGTAGGCCGCGAGCGACGGCGTGCTGCTTCATGACCGACGCGCTCGTGCGCTGGATGATCTCGTCGCGCGCGTCCTCGTCGATCTCGAACAGCTCGTAGATCGCCGTCCGGTCGTAGAGACCGCGACCGAGGCAGGCCTCGCAGCCCTTGCCGTGGTAGAGCAGCTGGTGCGGCATCTCGTCTCGCGTCACGCCGAGCTCGCGGACTTGCGCGTCTGTCGGCTCGAAGCCCTCCTTGCAGTGCGGGCAGATCAAGCGGACGAGGCGCTGGGCGACGACCGTGATGACCGCCGAGGCGACCAGATACGGCTCGACGCCGAGGTTCACCATACGGGTAACGGCACCGGCCGAGTCGTTCGTATGCAGCGTCGAGAATACGAGGTGCCCGGTATTCGCGGCCTGCACGGCGATGCCGGCCGTCTCGCCGTCGCGGATCTCGCCGACCATCATGACGTCCGGGTCCTGGCGCATCAGAGAGCGCAGTCCCGACGCGAACGTCAGGCCCTTCTTGTTCGAGACCTGGATCTGCGAGATGCCGTCGATGTTGTACTCGATCGGGTCTTCGATCGTGATGACGTTCTTCTCGTCGGAGTTGATCTCCGCGAGCGCTGCGTAGAGCGTCGTCGTCTTGCCGCTACCGGTCGGTCCGGTGATCAGGACGATTCCGTGCGAGTAGCTGATGTAGTGGCGCGTCAGTTCGAGGTTGCGATCGCTGAGGCCGATCTCGTCGAGCTGGTACAGGCGCGCGGTCTTGTCGAGCAGACGGAAGACGACGCGCTCGCCGCGCGATGTCGGCACCGACGAGATACGCACGTCGACCTCGCCGTCGCCGACCTTGATCGTCGTGCGGCCGTCCTGCGGCAGGCGGCGCTCGGCGATGTCCATCTTGCCCATGACCTTGACGCGGCTAATGATCGCGTCCTGGAACTTCTTCGGGATGACCTTCGCGTCGTACAGGATGCCGTCGATCCTGTATCGCACCTGCATGCGATCGTCGTACGGCTGCAGGTGGATATCGCTCGCTCGAATCTTGAGGGCCTCGAACAGGATCGTGTTCATCAGCCGGATGATCGGAGGCTTGTTCGCGATGTCGAGGACGTCCTCGGACTCGTCGATCACCTTCGTCAGGCTGATCATGTCGTCGTCTTCGATGCCGTCGAGCAACTCGTCGACATCGGTCGAGGCCTGCTGATAGGCCCTGTTGACGAGCACGGTGATCTCCGCGCGCGGCGACAGGACCGGCGTGACCTCGGCGCCGAGCATGGCGGCGAGGTCGTCCATCGGGTGGATGTCGAGCGGGTCGCACGTGGCGATCTCGAACGTCCCGTTCCGACGACCGACGGCGACGAGGTTGTACGCGCGCGCGAACTGGGCCGGGACCTTCTGCGTGAACTCCTTCGGGACCTCGATCTCGTCGAGCTCCGTTCGCATCGGTAGCCGCAGCGTACGCGAGAGGATGTCGAGGAGGCTCTCCTCCGACACGTAGCCTTTCGTCTTCAGCACGCGGTCAATCGGCTGACCGCTCTCTTTCTCGACCTCCCGGCACTCCTCGAGCTGTCGCTCGTCGATGAGGCCCTCGGAGATCAACGTGTCGACCAGGCTGAGTTTCATCGCTGTGTCGCGTTCGAGTTCGTGGTGCTTCGCGTCGGCTACTCGTTCTTCGTCACGCCTTCGGGCGCAGCGGTCCGTCGCAGCGGCACGAACCAGCTTTCAGAGTCGGGGTCGACCTCGAGCCCGCGCGCCTTCCAGTCGTCGGGAATGTCGCCGTGCTTCCGCGTCGGGGGTGCCATGTCGTCGTCCGTTCCGGTGTCGCGTGCGGACGTGCGGGCGCCGGTCGGCGGTGCGCCGACGTGCGGGCGCGGCTGGTCGTCGTCGAACGGCGGCAGGGCGTCGTCGTCGGGGATCGTGCCCGGTCGGCCGAGGCCTCCGGCTGCCGACAGCTCGGGGCTCTCGGGGTCGCGCCGGTAGTCCGGGCGGCGGCCCGGTGCGGTCGCGCGGCGCGTCAGCGGCTCGCGGGTGATCACGCGCGGGTCGTCCGGATCGGTCTGATCCTTGATGCCGTCGTCCGGAATGTCGGGCGTCGTGAACTGCGGTTCGAGGCTCGTGCCGCCTCCCATCTCCTCGACCTTCCCCTCAGCCTGATCGGTGAGGATCTTCAGATCGCGCCACTTCACGTCGGTCAGGATGTGAGCGCGCAGGAAGATGTACAGGTTGGTCACCGAGCTCGACGTTCCCTCGCTGCGGAACAGCTTACCGAGGAACGGGATGTCGCCGATGATCGGCAGCTTCGACACGACCTTCGACTTCGACTGGCGCGTCAGGCCGCCGATCACGTAGATGTCGTCGCCGGGGATCGTCACCATCGACGTGATCGAGTTCGTCGTCTTCGGCGGCAACACGCCGTCGACGGCCGCCTGTCCGAACTCCGAAACCTCGAGCGAGACCTCGAGGAACACGGAGTTCTCCGAGTTGATCGTCGGCAGGATGTCCAGCGTGATGCCCGCGTCCTCGCCCTGCTGCGACGTCGTCGTCGCGGTGTTGACGGTCGACGTGTTCTGGACGAACCGCGTCTCCGTGATGTTGATGATCGAGCCGACGTTGTCGTCCGCGAGGATGAACGGCGTCGCGAGCACCTCGGAGTCCTGATTGCTCTTCAGGAAGCTGACGAGCAGCGGGAACTTGCCGCGGTCCATGATCGCGAGAACGCCGCCGGACGGGGGCGTCGTCAGATCGAAGATGCGGTTGAAGTTCTCGGTGTCGATGCCGGTCAGGCCGAACGACTGCTCGAACAGCACCCGCGTGTCGCGGTCATCCGGGTTGCCCGCCAGGAGCTCGATCGTGTAGTTGAGCGCGCTCGACTGCGAGACTTGCACCAGCGCGGCCTCGAGGAAGACCTGGCGCTTCTTGACGTCGATCTGCTGGAGGATGTGGATGACCTCGCCGTACTCTTCCGGCTCGGCCTGGATAATCAGCGAGTTCGTCTCTTCGTGCGGCACGATCATCGTCGGCAGCGTTCCCTGGCCGGTGCCGGTCGTCGAGCGCGGCGACGTGATGCCGGAGCCTCGGTTGGACACCGGGCTGCGCGTCGAGCCCCGCGAGGTGCCGAGGCCACGCGTGCCGGAACGCGATCCCGTCGACGAGCCGATGATGTCGCCGATGACCGGCGCGACCTCGACCGCCTTGAGGAACTTCATGCGGTAGATCCGCGTCTTCAGGCGGCGGATATCGAAGCGGATGTCGAGCTCGCGGACCAGGAAGTTGATGTCCTCGAGGTCGCGCAGGTCGTAGGTCGTGACGATGAGCTTCTGCGTACGTTCGTCAGCGATGATCTGCGTCTCGAGCTCATTGGTACCGCTTCGGCGCAGCGACGACGTCGAGGTCGATCGCGTTGCCGAGCTCGACCGCGTCGGCGTCGCGGTCGAGCCTCGACGCAAGCCGCTGCGCTGCGCCTTCTGCGCGAGGAACTCCTCGATGAGCGAGACGAGCTCGCCGGCCTCGGCTTCCTTGACCTCGATGATGTGCACGTAGCGCTGCGGGTCCTCTCCGGGGACGTCGATGAGGTGCAGCAGCTTGAGGATGTAGTCGAGCAGGCCGAACTTCGCGGTGACGATGATCGTCTGCGTGTTCGACACCTCGGTCGCGGTGAAGTCGGAGCCGCGCGCCGGCGTCTTCGCTTGCGTGCCGGTCGCGAGGTTCGTCAGGCTCTGGATCGCGTCCTTCGGCTCGACGTGCTTGAGCGTGAAGACCATCGTCGCGAGTTCGTCGTCGGGCACGTCGAGGGCGCCCTCATCGATCGTCGACGGCAGCACGCTCGCCTCGCCGTTCGACGCGACCTTGATGACCTCCTTTGGCCGGACGCCGCCGGCGGCCGTCGCGGTCGCGGTCGAGACCTGGAGGATGTCCTGGCCGTTCGGCAGCGTGCGCTGCTCGATCTTGTAGCCGTTGGCCTCCAGGATGGCCTTGACGATCTCGGCGTCCGCGGACGCGATGGGCGCCGTGATGTGGATCGAGCGCCCGGCCCTCGCGCGGGAGGACGTCGGGGTCGTTCCGACCGACGCAGAGGCTTGGATCACGTCGAGGCCGGTGTAGTCGGCGAGGAAGCGCAGGAACTCGTCGACCGGAATGTCGCCTTCGGTGATGTAGATCGGCTGACCCCGCAGGTGGTGGCGGCTCGGGAATCGTCGATCCGCGTCCGCGTCACCCGGTCCGATCGCGCGCGTTCCGTCGGGTGCGGCAGCGTCGTCGTCGTAGTCGGCCGGGTCGCCGGGTTCGGGGGGCGCGGCAGGGTGGGGGGCGGCCGCCGGGGTGTGTGGGGGCGGGGGGGGGGCGCCCCCC
>CAYMRB010000172.1:0-4545 GCA_964392615.1 uncultured Planctomycetia bacterium
GGCAACCCTTGGCCGGTTCCCCCGCTGCCGGGGCGTGGTGGCCCGGGTTTTTCCCTCCCGGTCCGACGACGCCTGAGGGCCAGCTTCAGAGCAGAGACGCGGCTGCGCAACTCCGCGGGTGCACCCCGCCCCGTCCCGATTCTCACCGGCATCCAGCCGGTTCGTCTCAGGCTATTTGTTCCCCGCGCTCGCTCCTCGAGAGTCGACTCGGGAAAGATGGTCGGCGGGCGGCTCGACGTTCGCGGCCTCCGTTCAGGCCGACCGGCTGCGTCCAGTCGACATCCCACGCGATGTCGTCGAGGACACGCGGGCGGCCGACCTCAAGGTAGATCGTCGCTCCCTGCCATCTACCGACCCTGGCGAACACGTCGTGCCATCTCGCGACCGTCTCCACCTGTGGACTGTTGCCAGGCGGCCGGCTACGCTGGAGTCGATCCGCGAGATTCAGGAGGGACCATGAGCGAATCGATGACCCGTCGCGACCTGATCGGTCGCAGCGCTCTGGCGCTCGGCGCCGCAACGCTCGGCACGACCGCAGCGACCGACGTTCGCGCTGCCGACGATGCGAAGAAGAAGGGCTGGGCGATCAGCCTCAACACGAGCACGCTGCGCGGCCAGAAGTTGCCGATCGCCGAGACGATCCGCGTCGCCGCGGCGGCAGGGTACGTCGGCATCGAGCCGTGGCCCAACGAAGTGGGCGACTACGTCAAGGCGGGCGGCAAGCTGCGCGACCTGCGCAAGATGCTCGAGGACAACGGGCTCGCCGTCACCGGCGCCATCGCGTTCTTTCCCTGGATGGTCGATGACAAGGCCCAGCGGGTCCGCGCGTTGGAGAGCGCCAAGCGCCAGATGGATCAGCTCGCGCAGATCGGCGCGACCCACATCGCGGCACCGCCGGCCGGCAACGTGAAGGGCGTCGATCTGCTCGCGGCAGCCGAGCGCTATCGCGATCTCCTCGTCGCGTCCGAGGCCTTTCCGGTCATTCCCGCCATCGAGATCTGGGGCTTTCAGAACAACCTCAACCGTCTCGGTCAAGCGGCGCTCGTGGCCATCGAGGCGGGCCATCCGCGTGCGTGCGTGCTGCCGGACGTCTACCACCTCTACAAGGGCGGCTCGGGGCTCGACGGCATCGGTCTGCTGTCGGCGAAGATCCTCGCCGGCTGTCATCTGAACGACTATCCGGACATCCCGCCCGACAAGATCAACGACCGCGACCGCGTCTACCCCGGCGACGGCGTCGCCGACTTGAAGAAGTTCTTCCGCGACCTCTGGGCGACCGGTTACCGCGGCCCCCTGTCGATCGAGCTCTTCAATCCGGAGTACTGGAAGCAAGAGCCACTCGCGGTCGCGAAGACGGCCCTCGCGAAGACGCGTGCGGTCATCGATCAGGCGCTCGCGTGAGTCGCGTGAGTCGTCGCTGTCCGACCTGCGCGGGATACGTCGACGAGTCGCGTTCCGGCGCATGGACCTCGCCTGCGCTTGGATCTCTTCTGCGCCGAGCCCGACGATTTCGGCGCTTGGATGACGTTCGACGAGGCGCGGGACCTTGTCGCGATTCTTTTCAGTCAGAGGTGACGTCATGGCCTGGATAGAGACCATCGGTCCGAAGCAGGCGCAGGGTGAGCTGCGCGAGCTCTACGACGAGGCCGTCCGCCGTTCCGGACGCGTCTTCAACGTCGTCCGCCTTTCGAGCCTCAACTCACCGGTCCTGTCGGCGTGGATCGAGATCTACCAGCGCGTCATGTTCGGCCCGTCGCCGCTATCGCGTGCCGAGCGCGAGATGGTGGCGGTCGTCGTCTCCCACGAAAACTCCTGCCACTACTGAGTGCATGCGCACGCCATGAGCCTCCGGTCGGAGGCTCCCGATCGTGCCGAATGGGTCGCCGCGATCCGTGACGATTGGCGCAGTGCCGAGCTGTCGCCGCGCGAACGCGCGCTGTGCGAGTACGCGGCCAAGCTGACCGAGACGCCGGGAGCGACGCAGGAGGCCGACCTCGAGCCGCTGCGCGCGCAAGGGCTCGACGACCGCGCGATCCTCGATCTCGCGCACGTCGTCGGTTTCTTCGCGTATGCCAATCGACTCGTCGACGGGCTCGGCTGCGATCTCGAGTTCGGCATGCCTACGGATCCTCACCGTCCGGCCACGTCGCCGTGATCTGGCGGATCTCGGCGAAGTCGAACTCGCCGGCGTCGAGCCGCGGTTGGCCCGCCAGCCGGAACTCAACGTGGTGTGCTCGCGCGGAAACGCCCTCGACCGTGCACGGCGTCGTGTGAGGCTCGCCCCTGTCGTCGAGAGTCGGCTTGCCGTCGAGGTAGACCTCGGCGCCGAAGTGCGGCAGCGTGATGAAGCTGACGTCGACCGACGACGGCGTCACTTCGTCGAAGAGCGATGAGAGACCGATGCCGACGCCGACGGCCGCGAGGGCGATCACCGCTACTCCCATAGCGATGACGGTGCGCCTCGATCGCGGTCGCGCTGTCTCACCGCCGTCGACCAGGAGCTGTTCGAGCGCGCTCGCCATCTCCTGTGCATCGCGGTAGCGCTCGTCGCGCTTCGAGCTGCACGCGGTCAGGCTGAGGCGAAGCAGAGCCCGCAGGGTCGGGTCTTCGAGGATCCGTCGCGGCTCGGGCCCCAGGCTCGGAAAGCGATCGGCCGCGCAGCCCGTGAGCATCTCGTAGACCACCAGGCCTGCCGCGTAGACGTCGGCGCGCGTATCCATGCGGCCGTCCGGCGGCATGTACGTCACGGTACCGAGACGCGACACCTCGGGGCCCGCATCGGTGAGTAGGCCGAAGTCCGCGAGCTTGAGCTCTCCGGCGACGAACAGGCAGTTCGCCGGCTTGACGTCGCGGTGCACCATGCCGGCGTCGTGTAGCGATGTCAGCCCTCGAAGCAGCTGCCGGGAGTACTCCAAGCAGGTCTTCGATTCCAGCGCGCTCCGCTGCAGCCTGCTATCCAGAGTCGCTGGCCGATACTCCGCGTCGGCGGTCGGCGGCTCGCCCGAGAGGTCGTCGGCGAGATCCATGACGTAGAACAGGTGTTCCCTCGTCTTGCCGACATGTCGCACCGGAAGGAGGTCCGGGCTCTGGCGTCGCGCGTGGTCTTCCAGGCGAGTGAGCGATGTCAGCTCGCGGCTCGCACCGGATCCGAGACGCGGTATGAGCTTGACCGCGGCGAGCCGTCCTGTCGCGTCGTTCTTCGCGAGCCAGACCGTGCCGAAGCCTCCGCTGCCGATCTTGCGGATCAGCGTGAAGTCGGGGACGACGGGTGTGTCCGCTTCCGGGCTGTCAGGCGTTCGATCGTCGTCGCTCACGATGAGCTCTCCAGCGCGCGTCGCATAGTCTCGCCGACGCGGAGGGACAGTGTTCGCTCGTCCGCCGGGGCGGGTCTCAACAGCAGCGCCTCGCGCACGCGCTCGGGAAGTCGCCCGTCGTCGGAGTATCCCCGGGTCAGATCCTCGAGACGCCTCAAGACGCGGCGTCGCGCCATGTACACCGCGTTGCGCGTCGAGCCGAGCGCGGCTGCCGCCTCCGCTGGCGGCACGCTGGCGAGCATCGTCAGCTCGAAGGCGACGAAGTCGCGCGGCTCCGTCTCGCGTCGCACGACGTCGAGGACGGCCATCAGGACGGCTTGCTCGAACACGGTCTCCCACAAGGCCTCCGGTCCGGGCTGCGCCGATTCTCCTGCATACTCGGCCGCGTCGTTCTGAGCGCCGGGGCGGACGCGCTCCGACGGGCGGCGGCGAAGGTCGGCCACCCTGTGCCGCACGATCGTCCCGAGCCAGTCGCGGAAGCGGCCGCGCTCCGGGTCGTAGCGGAAGATCTCGCGCTTTTCGAAGACCTTCAGCATGACGTCCTGGACGACGTCCTCGGCCGTGTTGGGAGAACAGCCGCGTCGGACCGCAAAGCCGTAGATCACCGGCCAGTAGCGTTGGAAGAACTCCTCCCACGCCACGGGGCCGGTCCCATCGCGGAGCTGCGCCAGCAGTGTGACCCTGGTCTTCGAAGGCACTCGAAAAAAACCGCAGAAACCGGGCCGATGGCCCTCAGGTCGTGCGTATCTACCGGTGGAAACGGACGCACTCCTCGAGTGCAGTGTATCTTCGAACGATCGAACCGGGAAGGATGCCGTGGCGGCCTTCTCGCCCGGCGAAAGGAACGAATCATGCGCCTGTTGCTCGCCATCGCTTTTCTTCTCGCGGCTGTCCCCGGCGTCGCGCAGGACGCGAAGACCGTCAAGCCCGGCTCAGTCCGCGCGGAGAAGAAGGCCGACACACAGCTCTTTATCACGACGACGCCGAAGGGGGCGAAGGTCACGGTCGACGGCGACGAGGTCGGCTCGTCACCTCACCTGTTCGTCGTGCCGCCGGGGGCGACGAAGATGGTCGTCGAGGTCGAGCTCGACGGGTACGGCAAGGGCCAGCGCTCCGTCGTGATTCGCGGCGGCAAGATCACGCGGGTGACGTTCGAGCTCGATCCGGCGACACCGCCCGTTCCCGCCGCCGCTGGGCGCCGCGGGCGGTCCGGGTGCGTAGACGTTGGGCG
>CAYMRB010000172.1:4555-18958 GCA_964392615.1 uncultured Planctomycetia bacterium
CCGCGAAGACAGCTCCCGCGGCCGCGAAGACAGCTTCCGCGCGCGACGCTCGCGCGACGGCGATCGCGTTTCTCAAGGCCGTGGTTGGGGCACGTGACGACGAGGCTCTCGAGTACTCGGACGGCATCGAAGCGAGCGGCCTCGGGCAGCTGCGGGCCGTGAGCGATCTCTCGAAGGTGGAGATCGACAAGGTCTGGGCGACGCACGACACGGGCTGCGCGATCACCACGACGTTCGGCGTTCGCGAACGCGAGCAGCCCGCGGCGCTCGGCTTCGGGCTCGTCAAGCGAGCGCGGTCGTGGCGCATCCGGGACATCGACTTCTTGCCGCTTCCCGACGGGCCGAAGAAGTTCGTCGACGGCTTCCTGAAGAGCTACCCGAAGGCCGCGAAGCTCGACTTCCTGACGAGGACGCTCGAGGATTCGGATTCGCACGCGGTGGCGCGTCGCTACGGTCGTGCGTTGGCCACCGCCGACGAGGCCGTGCTCCGGACGTTCTGGAAGCTCGAAGACGCGCTGGACCGGGACATCGCGGACCTACTCCTCGCGGCGATTCGCCAGGCCGCTCGCGATACGGGCAGCGGGCTGCAGATCGACCTCGTCCACAGCGCGCGCGTCGGGGATCGCCTGCTCGCTTGCTACCTCCTCGGGCCGTTGCCGCCCTTCAGCGACGAGGCGTCGCCGATCTTCGAGTACTTCGAGTATCACGAGAAGAGCTGGCGTACGCGTCCTCTGGCGTCCGTTCGCGCGGTGTACAAGGCGCGCGAGATGTCTCCCGAGGACTTTGGACGTCAAGTTCTGCTGCGGCGCGTGATCGACTTGCGCTTCGGGACGACGACCTGGAAGGAGCGCATCGCGATTCAGCGCGCCACCGTCGCGGCTCATAGGGCGCTCGCCGCGCCGCCGTACGGTCTGGGGGGGTACGGCCAAGCCGCGGATGCGATCGAGAAGCAGCTGGCGGATCAGGAGCGGCTCGCGGGTCTCGAGTGGCGGGAGATCGAAGCGCTGTCGCTGGCGGACGCGCGGACCCATTTCGGTGACATCGGTTCGCCGAAGGACTTCCTCCTCGCGTTCTACCTCGAGGCATCGGAGTCGAAGGCCGTTCGCGCGATCGCGTGGCATGGCAAGGTCGAGACGTTCGCCGCCGAGCAACTTCCCTGTCTGACCGCCGAGGACGTCGCGAACGCGACCGTCACGGTGGATCCGAGCGACGCATCACCCTCGGTCTCGGTGTCGTTGACCGAGTTCGGCGCGCAGATTCTGAAGCGAGCGTCGAAGGAGAACATCGGCAAGAAGCTCGCGATCGTCGCCGACGGACGCGTCGTCTCCGCACCGACGATTCGCGACACGATCGGCGGCGGCGAGGCGATCATCACCGGCAACTTCAGCGATTCCGAGGCGTACGACCTCGTCGAGCGGCTGAACGCCCGCGTCGAGAAGTCCCGGGCGTTCGTCAAGAAGCTGCGGGCCAAGCTGGACGATCGCGCCGATTCCGGGCTGGGCGATCCGGCACCGCGGCGCTGATCGGGTCGGCCTGCCCGCTTCCAGCCGCGACAACGATCCGGTACGCTCGGCGGCTCGCTCTCTCGGTCAGGACTCAAGAGACACATGCTGCCGACACTGCGGATCGGAATGGTGGGCCACGGCTTCATGGGCAAGGTCCACGGGCACGCGTATCGTTCGCTCGGCTTCTACTACGACCCGTCTCCGGCACGCTGCGTGCTCGCGGGTGTAGCGACGTCGAGCGCTTCGAGCGCCGAGCGTGCCGTGCGCGACTTCGGGTACGAGTTCGGCACGAGTGATTGGCGCGAGCTCTGCGCTCGCGACGACATCGACATCATCGATGTCAGCGTTCCGAACGACATGCACCGCGACGTCGTCATCGCTGCCCTCGAAGCCGGCAAGCACGTCTACTGTGACAAGCCGCTCACGACAAGCCTGTCGCAAGCGCGGGAGATCCTCGCCGCCGCCGACGGTCGCGACGCCCAGGCGGCGGGCATGACTTTCCAATACCGTTTCGTCCCGGCGCTGATGCGAGCCAAGCAGCTCGTTGAGCAGGGCGCGCTCGGCGAGATCTGGTCGGCGCGCGTCGCCTATCTGCACGCGGGCTACGTCGATCCGAACCGCCCGCGCGCTTGGCGCCTCGACGCGTCACGCAGCGGGCCCGGCGGTGCGCTCTTCGATCTGTCGAGTCATGTGATCGACCTCAGCCGGTGGCTGCTCGGCGAGTTCGCCTCCGTGCAGCATCTCGGCGAGACGTTCATCCACGAGCGACCGGCGACAGACGGGTCCGATCGACTGGAGCCCGTCGAGGTGGACGACATCTCGATCCTCCTCTTCCGCCTCGCGGGCGGGGCGATCGGGACGCTCGAGTCCTCGCGGCTGGCGACGGGCGTTCAGGACGAGCTTCGCTTCGAGGCGCACGGGAGCCGCGGCGCGATTCGCTTCGACCTCATGCAGCCGAACTACCTGCGCTTCTACGACGCGACCGCGTCGGGCGGCGACTACGGAGGCGATCGGGGCTTTCAGGAGATCGAGTGCGTCCAGCGCTACCCGGCGCCGGCTGCGTTGCCGGGCCCGAAGTCGACGATCGGGTGGGAACGTTTCCACGTGCACTGCCTGTGGAGCTTCGTACGCGCGATCGTCGAGGGGTGCCCCGCGGACCCGAGTCTGCTCGACGGCGCGCGCACGCAGGCCGTGCTCGAGGCCGCAGTCCAGTCGAGCCGTGAGGATCGCTGGGTCGACGTGCCCGAGGTGTGAATACCAAGAGGGTGAGACGTGGAAGACGGCCCTGAGCGGCACGACGATCGGCCACGGCTGCTCGAAGGCCTTCACACCGGTCTCGGCGCGCCGGTTTCGTCTGAGCATTCTCGAAGCGATCGAGGGACCGACGATCTGGGAATTCCAGCTCCTTGCACCGGCGTTGACGCCTGGGCCTGGCGAGTGACGGAATCGGTGTCCTGACGGCTCCCACCACGGCCGAGCTCGCCGCGCAGAAGGCCAGCGGGCGAGCGGCCTGACGAGCCGCCGGCTCAGTGCCGCGGTCGCACGATCAGGCGGAGCGGCCGATCGGGCTCGATGCGAATCGGCAGTCCGTCGCGAAGCGTTCGTCCCGTCATCACTCTCGCCGTCCGTGCGTCGACGTCGAGGACGTCGTACTTCGCGTCCGCGGTCGGCTCGACGGTGAACCACTCCGGAACCGTGTTCATGCGCGGCCAGTCCCGCGTGAAGCCCATGTACAGACGGTGCCGCGGGATGTCGAACTGCAGCCGTCCCTCGTAAGTCTCGGGCGACGCGATCCAGAGGCAGACGCCGTCGCCACACGGCGCTCCGCCGAGTTCGAGGCCACGGCGCCACGGACGCGCGATCGTGTTGCGCGTGTGCAGCATCGTGTGGATCAGCACCGTGCGCACGGTATTCGCCTCGAGCTTGTGCGTGCCCCACAGACGGTCAGGCTGGGTGTGATCGACGAGGAGCGTCGCGATCTCGCGGTCGGCCCACACGAACGCCGCGGTCACCGGCTCGCGGTAGAGCAGATACAGGCCGCCCTCGACCGAGTCGGCCACGTTGTCGCGCGATCCGTGGCTCCAGTCGAACCGCTCGTAGCGCGGCTTCAGCAGGTTGCCGAGGGGGAGGCGGATCGCGTCGCGGTAGTGCTTCGTGCCGAGAGCGAGGTCGTAGTCGAAGAAGCCGACGAGATCGTAGCCCCAGCCGTCTCCCGTCGTGACGTCGTCGTGCGGTCCGGGAGTCGCGTGCAGCTGGCGGACGATGACACCGTCGGAGTTCCTACCGCGACGGAGCACCTCGTCGAACAGGTACTCGAGATGCGGCCGGTACTGCGCGCACTTGGCCGGCCGGGCCCTCGAGTCGACGGCGAACAGGAGGCCGAGCCCGCCGATGATTTCGCAACCGTGGTCGGACAGCCGGCCCGGCACGAACTTCCCCGGCAGCAGGTAGTAGTCGGCCAAGCGGTGCGCCCAGTCGAGGTACTTCTCTTCGCCGGTCATGCGGAAGAGCCGCGGCAGGATCTGCAGGAGCTCGCCGTTGACCTCGATGTTCGTCGACGGGATCTTGCCGTACGGCGTGTCGATTCGCGCGTGCGCGAAGATGTCGTCGACGATGCCGCGCAGCCGCGCGAACCACGGCGAGTCCGGGCCGAGGATCTCGACGATCGGCGTCAGGCCGTCCTTCGCGTACTCGCTCGCTCCGAAGATGATCGCGTCGAACGGACGATCGATCTGCGCTCCCTTGTCCATGTCGTAAGGCACGGGAAGGCGGCCGATCCGGTTGCACAGTCGCTGCTCCGCTTCGAGCGTGTCGACCATGATCGTGCGCAGCACCTCTTCGTCGGTGAAGTGCGCGGCCCAGATGTAGAACGGGTAGCAGTCCGCGGCGGTGTCGCGGTAATTCCACTGACCGCCGGTGGCGCGGAACAGGCCCGTCTTCTCATCGCGGATCGGCAAGCAGCGCTCGCGAAGCCAGCGCTGCACCTTGGTGAGCGCGATGCCCGCATAGCGAGCCGAGCGCCGCGCGCGCTCCCAGTCCGGCTCATCGGGCGTCGGGTTCCATCGCTTGCGCGCCGCGTCGTCGAGAACGAATCCGGAAATGTCGGCCCATTCGAGGCGCGAGCTGCGTCCCGTGGAGTGGTTCGCGACGCGCACCGGAACGACGCGAGGCGCTTTCTTCGCGGCGCCGGTGATGCGAACGCCCGCGAGGAACGCGACGCGTTCGCGGCCCCTGCCGAACAGAACGAGCTCAGCGCCGGCGCGCAATGGCGCGGGAGTGATCTTGCGCCACTGGTACCCGTCGGCGCCGACGTCGGCGAAGCGCGTCGTCTTGCCGTCGTACGTGACGAACATCGCGCGCGGCGTCGTCCCCTTCGATCCGAACAGCACCTCGACCTCATCGCTCGCCGCGACATCATCCGGCAGCGTGACCTCGAGCTTCCACTCGGCCAGCCAGTAGTAGTTGCGCTCTGCGTAGTTCTGCGGGCCGGACTCGAACAGAATCTCGCCGCCCGCAGCGGATGCCACGAGCATCAGGACGCCTGCTGCTGCCATGCCGATTCGTCGCTTCGCATCGAGCATTTCGCGGTTCCTCCTCGGACGCAACGGTGTGCCCGTGTCAGCGTGGCCGAGTGCAGCGTCGGCGTCAACGCGTGTTCTGTCGAGAATCGCCCGTGAAGCCGCTGAACTCGAGTTAGCATGAGGGGCACGAATTCTACGAGGAGCACCGAATCTCATGACACGACTGGCATCGATGATCGTCGCACTCGCCGTGCTTGCCGCGGGTGCCTACTGTTCGGCCGACGTGCCGGAATCGGCGTTCAACAAGGATCCGTGGCCGATGGCGAAAGAAGGACCGGTCAAGGTCTTCATCCTCTGCGGCCAATCGAACATGCAGGGGCACGCCGCGCTCCGCACGCTCGAGCACTTGATCTACAACGAGGAGACCGCCGCGGAGTACCAGCACTGGAAGGATCGCGACGGCCGCTGGACCGAGCGGCGCGACGTGTGGATCTGGACGACGGACGGCGAGCGCAGCGGCAACCTGAAGCCCGGCTTCGGCGTCGGTGAGATGAAGATGGGGCCCGAGCTCGGCTTCGGCTGGGTCATCGGCAAGCACGTCGACGAGCAGGTGCTCCTGATCAAGACCTGCTGGGGCGGTCGCAGCGTCAAGCGCGACTTCCTGCCGCCGAGCGCCGAGATGCCGCCGCAGGAGCAGCTCGAGAAGGAGCTCGAGGGCGCGCGTCGACGCAATCCGGAAGCGACGATGGACGAAGTGAAGGCGCGATACGGCAAGGCCTATCGCGACACGATCGCGCACGTGAAGGACGTGCTCGGCAATCTGAAGCAACACTTCCCGAAGTACGACGAGAAGCGCGGTTGGGAGCTCGCCGGCTTCGTGTTCTTCCAGGGCTGGAACGACATGATCGACGGTGCGCAGCGCGCCGAGAAGTACGCGACGTACACGCGGCGCCTCGGGAAGCTGATCCAGGACGTGCGGAAGGACCTCGACGCGCCGAAGCTGCCCGTGGTCATCGGCGAGCTCGGCGCGAACGGCGAGCGCGGTGATTTCCAGGCGGCGCAGGCGGCGGTGGCCGAGCTGCCGGAGCTAGAGGGCACCGTGAAGTTCGCGAAGACCGCGGACTTCTGGGAGCCGGACGTCGCGGAGATGGTCCGCGCGGGCGTCTGGAAGGGCCCGGACTGGGTCAAGTTCTACAACGTCGGTTCCGAGCGCGGTTATCACTACCTCGGCAGCGCGCGGATCTATTACCGCATGGGCAAGGCGTTCGGCGACAGCATGGTCGAGCTGTTGCCGAGGAAGTAGCCGTATCCGTTATCTGCATGAGGACTTCCATGTCGCATCCACGCCGACCACAGAGCTGGTCGTCGATCGTCGTCGTCGCTCTGCTCAGCGCCTCGTCCGTCGCGTTCGCGAAGGACGACAAGGACGCGGTCAAGCCGACGACGCTCTCGCTTCGCGCGAAGAACCGCAAGGTCTCTGATGTGCTCGAGTACATCGAGAAGAAGACCGCGAATCGAGTCACCGCGTTGGACGACTTCGGACGGCCCGACAACGCGATCCTGGCGCGGAAGGTCTCTCTGACGGCGAAGAAGACGCCGTTTTGGGAGGTGATCGCCGACATCGCGGAGCAGACCGAGACGGACTTCGTCAAGCTGGACGACGGCGTGTTGCACCTGGGCAAGCTGACCGACTTCAACCGCATCGGCCGAGAGCCGGCGATCGGTGCGTCGGTCACGGTCGGAGCTCTCCGCATCACGCCATGCTTCAAGAAGTTCTTCCACCATCTGGTCGTGACGATTCAGCCCGAGCCCCGACTTGGCCGGTTCGAGCCGGGCGACGTGACTCTCACCGTCGTGCCGAAGAAGGGAAAGCCGCTCGAGCTCGAGCGGCACAGCTTCAGCGGTCCGAACGGCATCACCGGCTTCCTCGACCTGCAGTTCGAGTTCAAGCAGAAGCGCGACAAGATCCCGCTCGATTCCATCAAGAGCCTGAAGCTCGCGGGATACGTGTCGCGGGTGCGGTACGAGAAGAAGCGCCTTGGATCGATCAGCAAGCTTCTCGCCGCGAAGAAGCCGATGACGGTCGGCCTGGCGAAGGTCCGGCTCAAGGAGACGGAGAAGGAGACGGAGGACGGAGAGCAGCTTCTCGTTCTCAGGCTCGAGGTCGAGGGCCCGTTCGTCACGTGGCAGAACTTCCAGCTTATCGGCCCGCAAGGCGAGCCTCTCGACGCGCGTGGCGGATCCTCGTCGGTGAACGAGGGCGTGCGTCGGGTGACGCGGCAGTACAGCGTGGAGGATCTCGGCAAGAAGCCCGTGGCGCTGCCGCTCGTGTTCAGAGCGCCCGTCGCAGCGACGAAAGTTCCGATCGATGTCGAGTTCTCGAAGCTCCACGCGCCGAAGAAGTGAGAGACTCACGGATTCGCGCGCTGGAGAAGGTCGATGGAAACTGAGAAGAAGCCGCGTCGACGCCGCCTCCGGCGGATCGTCCTCGCGTTGGGCGTCGTCATCCTCACGCCGCCGGCGCTGTTCGTACTCAACGGTACGGTGCTGTCGTACGGAGAGACGCCGCTCGTCGTCACGACCGACGCGCCGGCAGGGTCGATCGAAGCCGCTGACAGCGCAGCGCGGGTCAAGGTGCTGGCCTGGAATATCGCCAAGGGCTTCGCGCACCGCGGCGGGTTGAGCTTCGCGGACGCTGAGGCCGTCGGCAAGCGCATGGAGCGCATGGCCGAGGTCATCCGTGCGGAGGAGCCCGACCTGATATTCCTCAGCGAGGCCCTGCTCGAGTGCTCGCCCTGTGCCGTCAATCAGGTGGAGGTTCTCGCGCAGCAGTGCGGCATGCACGCGTGGGCGTTCGGCGAGAACTACTGCTTCGGCCTGCCGTTCTATCGCATCGTCGGCGGCAACGCGATTCTGTCGCGATTGCCCTTGGAGGGCGTCGAGAACGAATCTCTCGCCGGCCGCCAGCCGTTCTGGGTCACGAAGAACAACCGGCGTGTGCTCTGGTGCTCCACCGAGATCGGCGGCGAGTCGGTCCTTCTCGGCTCGATCCACGCCGACTCGTTTTCGCCGAAGAACAACCTCGCGCAGACGCAGCAGATCCTCGATCGAATCGGCACGCGGCCGGCCGTCATCGCCGGCGACTTCAACGCGAATCCCGGCGAGCCGTCGATCGAGGCCCTTCGCGCCAGCGGGCGCTTCAGCGGCTCGCTCGACGGGCCGAAGAGCTTCCCGGCCGACAAGCCGGTGCAGACGATCGATTTCGTTCTCGCGCCGCAGAGCTGGAAGCTGATCGAGAACCGAGCGCTCCAGAGCCCGCTGTCGGACCACCTGGCGATCGTGTCGGTGTTCGAGGTACCGGCGAAGTAGGGGCTCGCGGTCAGCGTGCCGCCAACCTGACGCGCAACAACAGGTCGTCCAGACCACCTCGGGCCGTCGGCGCATCGGGAAGCGTCGATCGGTCGCGCTCGATTTCGAGGAGACCGACGAGCCGCTCGTACTCGCCGCGGTGGAAGTCGAGGTCGCCGTCGGGCAACGTCTGCTTCTCCTTGCCCTTCGTCTTGCACTCGATGAGTTCGTCGACGTACGGCATCGGGATGGCTTCGGTCAGCCGGCGTAGGTTCGCCTCGATGCGGCCCGTACGCATCAGGTGGATGCCCGTCAGCAGGACGCGGTACACGTACAGGAGCGGCTTGACGCGTGGGGGAGACTCCTTCGCGAACAAGTTCCACTGCGTTCGCGCGAAGCCGAGGTAGTGGTGTGCGTGATGCCGGGTGATGCAATCGCTTCCGAGCGCCTTGAGCTTCTCGTGCTCGGGCGACGACGCGACGACCAGCGGCGAGTAGAGCTGTTCGAGTACGTAGCCGTTGCGCTTCAGCATCAGGCGCATGAACTTCTCGAGGTCGTGTGTGACCAGGTCGAGTTCGAAGCCGTCATCGGTCACCTCGGGAGAGACCTCGATCGTCTCCTCGCGTTCGCCCAGCCCGGCGACTTGCTCGATCGGCAGGATGTGGACGCCGCGCAGGTCCCAATCGGAGTCGGCGGACGCGAAGCCGTAGAGGTGAGCGCCGCTGACGGTCGCGAACACCAGCGGGTACGGCTGGCTCGCCGTGATCTTCTCGAGACGTGGATCGAATTCCATCACGCCATCACTCCACCATCGCCCTTCGCGCGCGAACGAGAAACGCGTTGGCTCTCTCGTAGTCCGGGTGCTCGGGCAGCGTCGTCGCGGCATACGCCGCGTCGAACGCGTCGTGCAGCTCGAGCCGCCACGCGTCGATCTCGGTCCACGGCGTCTCGCCGTCCCGGATCGCCAGGAGTCGGTCGCGACACGCGCCGACCTCGACCGGCACGAAGCCCTCCCGCAGCACCGTGATGCCCGACAGCAGCAGCCGGACGAGGTGCATCGCGTGCTTCCACTTGATCGTGCCGCGATTGCGCAGATCCTGCCCGAGCTTCTTGAACTGCGACAGCACGTAGCCGTTGTACGTCTGGTAGACGAGACGCGAAAGGAACATGTCTCGCGTGTCGAGGAGCTCGCGCGCAAGCGGCGTCGCCGTTTCGACGATCGGCGAATACAGGACCTCGAGGACGTTCGGGTTTGCCTTGAGCGCCAGTTTGAGAAACTTGCCGATCTCCCAATAGCACTCCTCCGTCGCCTGGTTCTCGAGCTGCTCCGGCACGCCGTAGAGCGACCACTGCATATCCGCCGGCGGCAGGTAGACGCCGCGCCGATCGGTGTCGGAGTCCGCGTGCTCGAGGCCATACGCGCGCGATCCGATCACGCAGCGCAGGATCACGTGGCGGTGGAGATCGTGCTCGGCGAGCGGGTCGAGACCGCGTTCGAAGCCCTCGCGCTGCACATGCTTGAGGATCGCGAGCTCCGGTCTGCGGAACGACGCCTCCTCGCCACCGGGAAAGCGAACGCGATAGCGGTGTTCCGGGTCGGCCGGCACTCGTGTGACAACGCCGACCGCACCGCGCGGGGTACGCGCCTTGCCGCTCGGCGCGTCGACATCGGAGCGGATGACGACCGCGGTCCCGAGCGGGAGGATCGCTGGTGTCTCGGGTTTCTCGTGCGGAGTGCTCACGGTCCGCATTCTACCGGTCAGCCCGTCGAAGAAGTCAATCCGGCGCAGAAGCGGCCGTTTCGTCCGAGCTCTTCGTGGCCAGAATGGGACGAGCGCACGGCGGCTCGATGTCCTACCTCGAAGCGCGCTGCCCTCTCGTGGCGAGCCAACCGAGCGGATCGGCAGGATCGACATGGTCCATGAACGGGCGCTTCCGATCCGGATGCGTGGTCTGGTACACCGCCCCGATCCAATTGCCGACGATAGCTTCCGCCGTGTCGTGCCAAGTATTGTCGAGCCGTGGGGCGAGGGAGCCCTCGGGCAACTCCGGCGCCTCTTCGCCAGCGTGCTTCGCGCTCACGACGCGCTCGCGGAACGCCTCGAGTCGGCTACGGGTTTCAGCGTCGAAGTAGTTGTCCGGGAACGGCGGGTAGTCCTCGCGCTCGCCCGCCGAGAAGCGAGTGACCTCGCGCTTGTATTCCTTGAGGAGGCTGATCATGTCGTACTCGGGATGGCCCTGGAAGTAGACGACGCGGAAGCCGTCCGCGCTGACCGCCAGGTGGACGCCGACCTCGTCGCTCTCGACCAGGACGTGCAAGCCCGCCTGCTCGAACTGATCGCGGCCGACGTCGTTGAAGCGCGAGTGGGGCACGTCGAAACGCGTATTGACGTCGTGGACGAGCGGATGGCTCCGGTCGACGACGCGGTGTCCGAACACGCCCCATCGTTTCTCATCGAGCGGGCGTCGCTTTTGACCGTGCTGAAACTGCAGCGCGGCATGAGTGGCGAGGCAGGAGCAGAGGACCGACGTCACGTTCTCCTGCGCCCAGTCGATGACCTCGCGCAGCGGCTGCCAGAAGGGCTCCGCCGACAGGTCCGGCTGAGTGACGTTCGCGCCGGTGATGATCAGCGCGTCGAGACCTGCAGCGCGAATCTGCTCTAGCGTCCGGTAGTACTTCGCGATGTGCGCCGATGCCTCGGGGCCGCGTTCGAGCTCCTTCAAGGTGAAGAGATGGATGTAGAACTGCGCGATCGGGTTGCTCTCGCCGACGAGTCGAAGGAACTGTCGCTCCGTGGCCGTCAGCGCCGCGTCCGGCATCATGTTGAGCAGGCCGATGTGCAGCTCGCGGATGTCCTGGTGCAGCGCGTGGTCGCGCGTGAGAACGGTGCGTCCTTCACGCCGCAGTCGATCGAAGGTCGGCAGGTCTGAGTTGGCGACGAGAGGCATGCTCGTTCCGGGGTGTCTCCCTCTGGCTGTTCTTGGCTGAATTCCGGTGTCTCCGCCGCCCCCCTTCGGACAACGGCGGAACAGACCGTAGAGCATACTGTCACGGGGCGACGTACACGAGGGTTCGTGTCACCGTCACATGTGATTCGCGCGATGCACTGTCCGCAGATCGCGCCCTCTCGGATATCATGAGTGCCGCGATGGCCGATGACGAGCAGAGCAGCTGGACGATGGACGACGAGTACCGCGCCTCGCATCCCGGGGGCCTGCGCCTCGTCGCTTGGTGGTGGTTTCTGAACGCGCCGAGGGTGCCGATCCTGCTCGGCTTCCTGACCTCGGCGTTTGTCGGCGGCGCGGTGTTCGTGAGCTGGCTGCACTGGATTCCAGCGGCGGGGGGAATCATCGCATTCGCCTGGTACTGGCTGCGCTGGTCGGAGCATTTTCGTCACGGCAACGTCGTGCCCGGAGTCGTGATTCACGAGGACCCGCGACGGATCGCCGTGTCGACGGATCTGACCCAGACCGAAGACGGGTCGTTTTCGGTTGTCCTGGTGGCCGCCGCGCCGCGCGGTCTTCGGACCGCCGCGGTCGGAACCCGCTTCCCCGCGGTGGCCATCTACGGCGGAGTCGCGGGGCGTCCTCGATGGGAACGGTTCTATCCCGTCCCGGCTGCCCTCGCGGTCCGAGACGCGAAGGACATCGCGCGGTGCCTCGCGTCGATCGATGCCGAGGACTGGCTCGAGCTTCGGTCCGGTGTCTCGCGTCTGGCTCCGCCGTTCGCCCCGGGACTCTACGCGCTCTGGGAAGACGAGGTGCGCGTGCTGGAGCGACCGCGGCGTCGGATGAGCGCGCGTTCGATCCTCGGGACGGCCCTCGTCGCCGGCCTTCTCGGCCTCATGGCGTGGGGATTCGGCAGAACGGCGCCCGAGTATGACCCGGACGCCGCCGAGTACGTCGACGTCTTGGTACGCGAGGCGTACTCCTACGAGTTCTGGATCGGCGGTCTCGCGCTGCTCGTCGCGACCGCTCGCGTCACCTGGCACGGAAGGCTCTCGAACGCCGTCGCGGTTCTCGTGCAGCTGCTGCTCGCAGCGTTCACCGTGTTCTGGTTCGCGGAGGTCTGTCCGGTTCTGCCGTTCAGCTTCTGAGCGGCGAGGCCGGGAGACACGACACCGAGCGCGATCGGGCGTGGGGTCACCTGAGGCTCCAGGCGCCCAAGATCCGCTCGATCTGCCGCAGATGGCTGAGGTCGTGAGCGGCCTCGAGGCGGACGAAATCCGCCACCGTCTGGCGTCCTCTGAACGAGTGCACGCCGTAGCACGAGTCCCAGTCGGCCCGCGGAACGGAGCGGAGCAGCTCGAGGTGGCTCCTGCGCAGGGTCGCGAATAGGTCGAGAGCGTGATCGAGGTCCCTGCCGCAGTAGTCCAGCGCTTGCGCCCACTCGTCCTGATCGAACCAGGCGAGCTCGACACCGGGCGTCGCCAGCATGCTGCGGAGACGCCAGCCCATGGCGAGTTCGGCGTCGGCCATGTGGACGACGACCTCGGCGATGCACCACTCGCCCGAGCCCGGACGGAATGCGAGGGCCTCGCTCGAGACTCCGTCGAGCAGGCTCACGAGCCGCGCAGCGGTTTGCTCCTGCACGGCGATCGGGTCGAGATCGCCGAGATAGCCGAGGACTCGATCGCGATACTCCTCGAACGTCTCGGTCATCGCACGACGCGTGCGTTCCCCTCGTAGACGCTCCAGATCTCGCCCTCGTCGAACGGCGCGTTGTAGTCGACGTCGCGCGTGACGGTCGCGGCGCCGCTCGCCCAGCCGAACTGGATCCACTTCTGCGGCGGCATGCCGGACAGCACGGCGTACAGCAGGCCGCCGACGAAGCCGTCGCCGCCGCCGATGCGGTCGATCACGGCGATCTCGCGCGGCTCCTCGATCGACCACTTGCCGTCGAATCGCGTGATCGCGCCCCAGTGGTGGCAGTTCGCGTCCTGCACGTCGCGCAGCGTCGTCGCGAAGAGTCGAGCGCCGGGATACGCCTCGCCCGCTCGGTCGATCATCGCCTTGAAGCTCTTGATCTCCTCAGCCAGACTCTCGCCGCCCGGCGGCGGGCCCTTGATGCCGAGACAGAGCTGGTAGTCCTCTTCGTTGCCGATCAGGATCTGCGACAGCCCCGCGATCTCGCGGAACAGCTCGCCGAGCTCCTCCTCGCGGTTCTTCCAGAACGACGCGCGGTGGTTGAGGTCGAACGAGACCAGCGTGCCGTTGGCGGCGGCCTTCGTCGCGATCTCGCGGCACAGAGCACCGGTCGACGGCGACAGCGCGGCGAACAGGCCCGACAGGTGGACGATCTTCACGCCCTCCTGACCGAAGATCCTCTCGAGGTCGAAGTCTCCCGGCCCGAGCGAGCGACCGACCTCGCCAGCCCGATCGTTGAGCACTCGTGGCGCGCGCATACCGAAGCCGGCGTCCGCGATATTGATCTGGTGCCGGGCACCCCACGGCCCGTCCTGCTCGACCTCCTTCGCCTCGACCGTCATGCCGCGGCCGAGAAGGTCGTAGCGAATCGTCTTGCCGATAGGCGACGTCTTGACGATTGCGGTGAGCACTTTGACCGGCAGGCCGAGGTACGACGAGACGCTCGCCACATTGGACTCGGCGCTCGTCACCTGCAGCTCGAACTGCTTGGCGCGGAAGACGGGCTGCCGCCCGACCGGAGTGATGCGCACGCCCATGCTCGTCGCGACCAGCATATCGAACGCGGCGTCGTCGCGAAGTCCGAGGGGGTTCTTGTTCTCGTCTGACATGCTCGCTGGTCCTTCTTCGATCGATACCGTGCTCGTTGATCGGCGGGGCCGAAAACGAGCCATTGTAGAAGGTCGCGGATCTGGGACAAGTGGTGTGTCCTCGTGGGACGCACCGGCGGAGCTACGGCCGCGGGGCCGGGCTGATCTCCGGGCGGATTCTGAGTCCGAATCCGACTCCGCGACCGAGCCCGACTCCCACTCCGAATCCGCCTCCGCCACCGACGCCGAAGCCGCCACCGACGCCGACCCACAACCCCCCGCCCCACGCGACGC
>CAYMRB010000173.1:0-18950 GCA_964392615.1 uncultured Planctomycetia bacterium
TGGACGATCTACACGAGCGACTGGCAGGTCGTCGGCGAGAAGCTCGTGTCGGAGTGCGGGGCCGGCGTCCCGGGCAACGAGGCCTGGATCTGGCTGGGCGATCCGCCCCAGATCGTCGAGACCGAGACCATCGGCGTCACGGTCGACCTGACGCAGATCACGCCGGACGGCGTCGGCCGCCACGGTGGTATTTCGTTCTGCGCGGCCGATCCGACGCGGCGCTGGATCTCGAGCGGCTACGTGATCGACTGGATCGATCGCGCCGAGGACCGCGGCTACCGCTTCCAGCGCTGGGACAACGGCGTCGCCTCGCCCGTCGCGGGGCCGACCTTCGAGGAGTTCGATCTCGGCACCGAGTGGCTCGTCGAGTTCGACGGCGAGAGGATCCTGTTCTCCGTCGACGGAGTCGTGATCTTCGACGTCGTCGATCCGACCTACCGCGAGGGTTACGTCGGCTACTGGACGTACTGCAACACGACCCACGCCGAGTTCGACGATCTCGACATCGGCGATGCGTGCGAGGACGCGGGGCCGAGCTTCATTCGCGGCGACTGCAACGGCGACGGCGCGGTCGTCGGCCAGGTCGGTGACGCGGTCTTCACGCTGAACTACAACTTCCTCGGCGGCGGCGAGCCGCCGTGCATGGCTGCGTGCGATGCCAACGGCGACGGCGCGGTCGTCGGCCAGGTTGGCGACGCGGTCTTCACGTTGAACTTCAACTTCCTCGGCGGGCCACCGCCGGTGGCACCGTTCCCGGATTGCGCCGTGTCGGACCTCGCGACCGATGTCGACCTCGGTTGCGTCACGCCGCCAGCGGCCTGTCAGTGATCGCGTGGTGAACCGTCAGCAACTTGACGGTGACGGCTGTTGCGCCCCCGTCGTTCGTCTCCTCGCAGGAGTCGGGCGTCGGGGGCGTCGCTCTGTCGGCCGCGCGGGGCGCGGCGGTTCTCGAGCGGCTCCGCCAAACGAAAGGTGGAATCCGCGGGAGCGAATTCCGAACATGGTGTCACGGCCGGTGCTGTTCCCGCGCCGCCCATGCCCTTGTTCGAGAACCACCATGCGCATTCACGTCACACTGATCGCTCTCTGCATCGCCCCTCTGTCGTTTCCTCGCGCGTTCGCGGATCCGAGCCCTCGCTGGCCACAGTGGCGAGGCAGGGCAGGCGACGGAATGGCGAGTGACGTCGACATTCCGCTGCGCTGGGGAGACGACGCGGGCATTGTCTGGACCTGCCCGCTGCCCGGTTGGTCGATGAGCACCCCGGCGATCTGGGACGACGCGATCTTCGTCACGTCGCATCGAGAGCCCGACCTGCTTCTCCTGCGCATCGAGCGGACGTCGGGACGCATCGTGTGGACGAAGAAGGTCGGCGAAGGCGAAGCCGAGCGCATGAAACTGCGCGGCAAGACGAAGGACGAGCGTCGACACCAGAAGTTCCACCGCGACAACAACCTCGCGAGTCCGTCGCCGATCGTCGACGGCGAGCGCGTGATCGTCCACTACGGCAACGGTTTGCTCGCGTCGTACACGTTCGACGGCGCGCTCGAATGGAGACGGGATCTGCAGAAGGAGCACGGCGAGTACACGATCTGGTGGGGGCATGCGAACAGCCCCGTCCTCTGCGGCGACGTCGTGATCTCCGTCTGCATGCAGGACGCGCTGCGGGACATCTTGGAGACCCCGTCGCCGAGCTACGTGATCGCCCACGACAAACGCACCGGCAAGGAGCGTTGGAAGACACCGCGCATGACCGGCGCGAACTCGGAGCCGTGCGATTCGTACACGACGCCGATCTTGCGACGCGGCGCGCGAGGCGCCGAGGTCGTCGTCTCGGGCGGCACGTGGCTCGACGCCTACGACCCGACGACGGGACAGCGGAACTGGGTCGTGCGCGGACTCGGCGGCAACCGCGTCATCACCGGGCCCCTGTCCTCGGGTGAGTTCGTCTACACGACCGTCGGTATGCGCGGCCCACTTCTGGCGATTCGGCCTCCGAGCGAGGGCGAGAAGACGCTCGAAAGCGCGACCGCGTGGAAGCATCGCAAGGGCACGCCGGACACGCCATGCCCGGTGATCGTGAACGATCTTCTGTTCATGGTCAGCGACAACGGGTTCGCCCGCTGCCTCGATGCGCAGAGCGGAGCCGAGCGCTGGGTCGAGCGGCTCTCCGGCAATTACCGCGCGTCGCTCTTCGCGACGCCGGAGCGCGTGTACATCCTGAACACGACCGGTGTCTGCACCGTGATCCGGCCGACGGGGAAGTTCGAGAAGCTCGCGGAGAATCGCCTCGACGATGCGTTCTACGCGTCCCCAGCGGTAGCGGACGGCAAGCTGTTCCTGCGTGGCAAGCGGGCGCTGTACTGCGTCGGGCAGGGCAAGTAGCGCGCTCTTGTCCTGTCGGACGGCGTCGCCCGGAATAGCACGCCCTCAGGAGAGCACACTGGTGCGATAACTCCGTCGAGGAGACGATGCTCTACGACACTCGTCTTCCCGAGGTGCGCATGAAGAGAACTCGAGCTGGCCTCACGATGGCGCGATTCGTCCTGGTTGTCGTCTTCTGCCCGTGGCTCGGCGCGGCCGATCCCGCCGACCCCGAGTGGTACGTCCGCGTCGATACCTGGCAGGAGACCGTGCGCCGGTCACTCGACGCGCGCGCGAGACTGTCCGCGACCAGGCAGGGCGAGGCAGCGACGGTCCCGGCGGGCGTCGTTCTCTCTCGACCGTACGTGATCGGTCCGTTTCGTGCGCGACACGGCTTCGAGTCCGTCGTCTCTCCGGAGAAGGACTGGGCCAGGAAGAGGGGCCGCACGAAGGGCATCGATCTCGACCAGCGCCATGGTCGCCAGCAGTGGCAGCGCGAGATGCGCCCGGACGGTTGGGTACGCAGGGACCTCGGCCTTCGCGCCGGGCACTCGATGTGCTGGTACCGCCGCATCATCGCGAAGCGGGCGACGACGCTCATCTGCTATTTCGGCAGCGACGACGGTGTCCGGGTGTGGCTCAACGGAGAGCAGGTGCTGTCGCAGGAGGACGATCTCCTCCCACCGCGCGCGAACAAGGTCGCCCTGCAGCTTGACGCCGGCGAGAACCACCTGCTGACGACGATCTACAACGCTGGCGGTGAGAGTGCCTATTTCTTCCACACGTCGCCGAAGGCCCGTGGCGAGATCCATGCGTCGGACGAGGAGCTCGACACCGTCTGGCGTTTCGTCGAGCGGGATTTCGGCAGCGCCTCGGCGCGAGCCGAGATGCGCCAGGAGCGCGACGACGGCATCTGGACGGGCGATTGGGAACCGGGTGACATTCGCACGCTCGCGTTGCGCTACGCCGAGGCGACGCGCTCGGTCGCGTCTCTGCGCGACGAGGCGTCGCGGCTCGCCGCGCGGGCGGTGTCGTCGCGGGGCCTCGCAGCCGTCAGGAAGCTCTACTCGCGGTCCTGTCGCGCGGAGACCCTCCTGCGATCGGCGCGAGAGATCGACCTCCCGGCGTTGCGTCGCGCCGTCGAGGATCTGACCGCGACGTTCGGCGAGCGGTACCCTGACGGCGACGCGTACCTCGCGCGCCTGATGCGCCTCGAGACGAAGCGCGACTCCATCCTCGAGGAAGCAGCCGACGGCGGGCGATCGGACGATCGCTGGATCGAGCTGGGCGACGAGTACGAAACACTGCGCACGGAGGCTCTGCTCGCCAACCCGCTTGTCGATTTCGACCGGCTGCTGCTGATCAAGCGTCGCGGCAACCTCGGCTTGCCACAGAACTGGCAGGGCAATTGCGCGTTGGGGCGAGGAAGGTACGACAACGAGATTGCCGTGCTCTCGCCGGTCGCTCCGACCGGCACCCTGACGACCCTGTATCGACCGCCGAAGGGGCGCTTCGTCGGCGATGTCGACCTCCACTGGGACGCCGGTCGCATGCTCTTCTCGATGCGTGACGATCGCGGGCGGTTCCAGATCTGGGAGGTCGGCGTCGACGGCGAGAACCTGCGCCAGGTCACCGAGAGCCTGCCCGACGTCGACAACTACGACGCGTGCTACCTGGTCGACGACAAGATCATCTACGGCTCCACGGCGTGCTTCCAAGGGGTGCCGTGCGTCGGCGGCGGCAGCCAGGTCGCCAACCTGTACCGCATGAACGCGGACGGCAGCGGCATCCGCCGGCTGTGTTTCGATCAGGACCACGATTGGTACCCGGCGGTCACGAACGACGGCCGCGTCATGTTCACGCGCTGGGAGTACAGCGACACGCCGCACTACTTCACCCGCGTCGTGATGAGCATGAACCCCGACGGCACCGAGCAGGCGGCCGTCTACGGGAGCAACTCGTACTGGCCCAACTCGACGTTCTACGCGCGATCGTTGCCGGGGCACCCGTCGCGCTTCGTCGGGGTCATCTCCGGACATCACGGCGTGCCGCGCATGGGCGAGCTGGTGGTCTTCGATCCGGCGCAGGGCGAGCACGAGGCCGACGGCGCCGTGCAGCGCGTTCCCGGCTACGGCAAGAAGGTCGAGCCGATCATCCGCGACCAGCTCGTCAACGACTCGTGGCCGCGATTCCTTCACCCGTATCCGCTGAGCGACAAGTACTTCCTCGTGTCGTGTCAGCCGGACCAGCGGTCGAAGTGGGGCATCTACCTCGTCGACGTGTTCGACAACAGGCTGCTCCTCTGCGCGGACCCGAGCGCGGCGATGCTCGAGCCGGTTCCGCTGCGCAAGGTGAAGCGGCCGCGGCTGATTCCGGACAAGGTCGACCCGCAACGCAGAGACGCGGTGGTGTTTCTGTCCGACATCTACGCGGGCGATGGGCTTGCCGGCATTCCGCGAGGCACGGTGAAATCGCTGCGCGTATTCGGGTTCGACTACGGCTACCAGGGGCTCGCGAACCACACCTACATCGGCATCGAGGGGCCGTGGGACGTCCACCGCATCCTCGGCACCGTCGACGTCGACGAGGATGGCTCCGCCGCGTTCCGGGTGCCCGCGAACACTCCGCTCGCGGTGCAGCCGCTCGATGACGAGGGCAAGGCGCTGCAGCTGATGCGCAGCTGGTTCGTCGCGATGCCCGGTGAGAACGTCTCGTGCGTCGGCTGCCACGACCGCCAGACGGATCTGCCGCCAGCGCAACGCGAACGCGCGACGAAGCGAGAGCCACAGACGATTCGGCCGTGGTACGGCCCGGCGCGAGGCTTCAGCTTCAAGCGCGAGGTCCAGCCGGTGCTCGATCGATACTGCGTCGGTTGCCACGACGACGAGCTGTCGAGTGAGCGCGAAGCGTCGCCGGATCTCTCGCATGGCGTCAAAGCGTCACCGAACCTACGTCGGCGCAACCGGGGCAAGGGCAGCTTCACGCAGGCGTACGTCGCGTTGCAGCCGTACGTCCGCCGGCCAGGGCCGGAGAGCGACTATCACATGATGCCGCCGGCCGAGTACCACGCCGACAGCAGTCCGCTCGTTCAGATGCTTCGCAAGGGCCACTACGGCGTCGAGCTCGATCGCGAAGCGTGGGAGCGCCTCTTCACGTGGATCGATCTGAACCTGCCGGATCACGGCACGTGGCACGAGTTCCGCGAGATCCCGCGCGGCCAGCGAGAGCGTCGTCGCGAGATGCGACGACTGTACGAAGGACACGACACCGACTACGAGGAGTTCCCGCAACCGTCCGGCGACCCGATCGTACCGATCGTGCCGAAGCCGCCCCTGACGTCCGCGCGCAGCAAGATCGTCGACGTCGATGGCTGGCCGTTCGACGCCCGCGAAGCACAGCGCCGACAGGGCCCCGACGCTCGCCGCACCGTCCGCATCGACCGCGACGGCAGCAAGCCGATCGAGCTGTCGATGGTCCGCATCCCTGCGGGAGAGTTCGTCATGGGTGATGCTCGCGGCGAGTTCGATGAGCGGCCGCTGTGCCGCGTGTCGATCGACGAGCCGTTCTGGATGTCGACGACCGTGATCACCAACGAGCTCTACGGCCGCTTCGACCCGACGCACGACAGCCGCTATCGCGACTTGCGCGGCAAGGATCACAGCCGGCGCGGAGATCCTCTCAATCGACCGGAACAACCGGTAATCCGCATATCGTGGGAGAGGGCGATGGCGTTCTGCCGCTGGCTCTCGGAAGAGACCGGGCGGACGTTCACGCTACCGACCGAGACCCAGTGGGAGTACGCATGCCGCGCCGGAAGCGAGGCGGCCAGATCGAAGCGCAGCGCATGGGGCGTCGACGGCATGCTCGACAACGTCGGCGAGTGGACTCGCACGGCGTACCGGCCGTACCCATACCGCACGGACGATGGCCGCGACGACGGCAAGGCGGCCGGTCGCAAGGTCGTTCGGGGCGCCGCCGGAGTCGGCAGGCGCGATGGCCATCGCGCCGGCTACCGGCTCGACTACCATTGGTGGCAGGGCGTGCACGACGTCGGATTTCGGGTCGTCTGCACGGGACCGATGGTCGAGGAGTAGGGGTCAGATTCCTCCGCCCAGAACGAGGAAGACCTCGCGAGTCATCAACCCGCGAGAGGTGAGGTAGTCGACGCTCACTCGCGTCGGCAGCAGACGATACGAGGTCGAGACGTCCGCGCTCGTCGCTGTCGGGTTACCGTCGAGGTCCGTCAGTGGACCGAACTCCGCAGGGATCGTCCCCTCATTGACGAAGCAGTTCACCGTCACCATCGCGGTTCCACCGTCGGGACTCTCGAGGTCCTCGACGGGAAACGTCGCACCGTGGAATCCGGCGTAGACCGTGTCGACGGGCTGCGCCCAGAGGATCTCCGAGACGTTCTCGATCGCGACGTCGGCGATGTCGAGCTCTTCTGTCTCCTGGATGCCGCGAAAGGCGACGCTGAACGATCCGAGTACCGCCAGCGAGCCGATCGTCAACAGGATCAGGGCGACGAGGAGCTCGACGAGCAGGGCCCCGTCCTCGATTCGTGTACCGCGTCGTCTCATCGCTATTCGTCCTCCCGCGCGCTGTCCTCGCTCAGGATGCGCTTCGCCTCGAGGTGATCGACTCTCTCCTGCTCTATGCGCTCCCATGCCGCGAGATTGTCGCCGGCGCGCTGCCCGGAGATTCGACACAGGGCCGACACGAGAAACTTCCGGACGGCGGCGTCCTTCTCGATGCGCAGTCGATCGATCAGTGGAGCCAGAGCCTTCGCATCGCGCCAGGACTCGAGTGTCTTGATCGCGACCTTGCGCACCTTGGCCTCGGGCTCCCGGCGAAGGAGTGCGGCGACGGCGTCGAGACCCTCAGGTCCGAAGCGACGCAGGGTGACGAGCGCTGCCTTGCGCACCATGGCGTTGCGGTCTCGCGTCGCTTCGACGGCGATTCCGCGGTCGTTCTCGCCATCTCCGGCATCGGCGAGGATGCGCAACGCCGCCGCTCGGGCCACGCGCGTGCCGTGGCGTACGGTCTCGTGTAGCAGCGGGCGCGACTCCGGCAGCCCGTCGCGAAGCACGCGGATGGCTCGAACAAAGGACTGACTCGACGACGTCGCCGACAGCGTCGCGACGGCAGCCTTGTGCGCGGGATCCACGCGGAGTTTCTTCCCGTCCGCCTTCTTCGTCGCTGGGCGTTCACCACGCCGTTGGTCTCGCCCTTCCGCGACCAGAGGGCCGGCGGCCAGCAAAGCTGCGAGAGCGGTTGTCAGTGAGACTCTCATGGTACCTGTCAATCGCGGTAGTGGACCGGGTCCCATTCGGGTTGTCGAGCGACCCTGTCCTGCACGTCCTGAAGCAGGACGCTGCTGAACAACAAATCGGCGTGCCCACTCACGGAGACCTCAGGCGACTCCTCGACCGCGGAGATCGACTCGCAGACGACGACCGAGCCGATCAGGTGCATCGACGTCCCACCTCCGGTCATGCGGAGGTCGCCGCCGACCAGGATCAGGCCCTTGAACTCGAACTGGCCGCTGACGGTCAGTGATCCGTCGACGACCAGCACGCCGTTGCCGCGGCCGCGACCGCTGAGGTGGAGGTCGCCGTCGACCCACGTGACCGGGAATGTCTCGCCGGACTCCGCCTCGAGATCGAATCCCGAATAGGTCCCGGGCGAAACCGTCGCTGAGTGCGCTGCGCGGATCTGCTCGAGCAGCTCTCGCGGCTGAACGGTGTCAGTCGACACTTCGCCGATCGACGGGTCGCTGCCGCTGCCGATGATCTGGTCGTACGCCCTGGAGGGGATCTGGGTCAGCAGCGACAGGAGGTTCTCGCCGGGTATGTCGCCGGCCAGCGTCGCGAGTCCGTAGCGGTCGTTGCCCGTGACGACGACACCGTTCGAGTCGTGATCGCGCCCGTCGATCAGAAAGGAGTTGCCGCGTAGGTCGAGATCCGCACTCGGGTCTACGACGACGGCCAAGACCATCGGGATCGTCACAGGGCGCGCACGGTACACGCGCTCGACAGTGGCGCTCGTGTCCTGGTTGCGCACGGTGGCCACGATGCGTTTCGATCCACCGGCGCCGTCAAAGATGTGCGTTACGAGCTCGGCGCCCAACGCTGCGGGGCCCGTGGACTGCGGCACGACGTTCGGCTCGCCGATCGTCGGCAGGCCGTCGTCTTCGCCCTCGTCGGACGTTCCTGCGATACCGTCAGCTCCGACGTCGTTGACGTCGCTCCACGCATCCGTCCCGATGTTGCCGCTCGACCCTGTCATGTTGTATCGCAGGTCGTGGATGGCGACGAAGACGCCGCTCTCCGCGTACCTGCGCAGATCGGATCGCGTGTTGAAATACCGGGCGCTGGCGACGTTCTTCTCGACGGAGGTGAACAAAGCCAGCGTGAACGCGACGAGCAGTGATACGACGAGAAGGGAGAGCACCAAGACGTTACCGTCGCGTCTCTTCATCGAGTCAGTATGGCACTTCATGGCTCGAACTTTCGTCGTCCGTTCGTCGTTTGCGAAGTCAGTTTCTGGGCGTCATTGCCACCGTGCGGCTGCGACGAAGCACCTCGCCGGATTGGTGAATGAAGCCTTGGCTCGTGAGCTGCGATTCGACGGTACTGCCGTTCAGCGTGAACCCACACTGCGCCAAGTCCAGCGACTCGCAGAGCGTCACGGACTCCCCAGTCGTTTGGTTGACGCGCACGAGGCGGCCTTCGTCGACGAGGCCGTTTCCGTTGTCGTCGACGCCGTTGGCCTGCTCGCCCGTCGCCGTCTGCAGCTCGTAGGCGATCGTGTCACCGGTAACGACCGCGACGCCGTCAAAGCCTGCGGCCTCGGTGAGGACGAGCCTCGAGCCTGCCTGCTCCACGCCGACGCTGGTGCGAATGCTGCTGCGAACCTCCGACCCGATCCGGTGGAGAACGGCGCGGTTGCGCTCGGCGAGCCGGCTATACGCGTCCGACTCAGCGGTCGTTCGCGCCGAGGTCCGTGCGACCTGAACGACCTGCGCGCCGACGATGATGGCCAACGACGCGTAGACCGCGAACTCGATCAAGGTCACCCCGCAGCACCGCGATCGCGTTGCGATGCGACCATCCAGGCGATACGGTTCTGTGATGAGGCACAAAGCCCTCATGGTTCTCTCCCCACTGCGGTACATCAATCCGCACGCTCTATACTACGATGGGAAGCCGATAACGTCCCTACGCTTGAAGGCGGCGGAAACGGAGCCAGGCCTTGGACAGCCGGCGGACGAGTGCGGAATCGGAACTCGAAGGGAGCTCTCGCATGACGCGATACGCAACTTGGCTCGTAGGAGTGTCGCTCGCACTTCTCATCTCTGTCGCGCTGTCGGCGCAGACGCCGGCTCGCAATGCCGACGCGATCCGCCCATGGAGCGAGAATCCGTGCTACTGGCAGTACGAGGGGCGTCCCGTGCTTCTGCTCGGCGGCAGCAAGACGGATCACATCTTCCTGCTCGACGACCTGGAGCCGCATCTTGACGAGATCGCCCGCGCCGGAGGGAACTACGTCCGCAACACGATGAGTCAGCGCGAGGGGCAGGATCTCAAGCCGCACGCGCGCCTGCCCGATGGGCGCTTCGACCTCGAGCGCTGGAACGAGACGTACTGGACGCGATTCGCCAACTGTTTGAAATGGTGCGCGAAGCGGCGGATCATCGTGCAGATCGAAGTCTGGGACCGCTTCGATTTCTCCCAGGAGCACTGGCGCGACAGCCCGTGGCGACCGCGGAACAACATCAACTACGGCGAGCGGGAGTCTGGCCTCGCCGATGCGTATCCCGTGCCGCCATGGCGCGACCGCCAACCGTTCTTCCACACGATCGAGGGCATGCCGCGGTATCGCAAGGAGCTCGACCTCGTGCGCGGCTACCAGGAGCGGTTCGTCGCGAAGATGCTCTCGTACAGTCTGCGCCACGGCAACGTGCTCTACTGCATGAACAACGAGACCTCGACGCCGCCGCGGTGGGGGCTCTACTGGATGGCGTTCATCGAGAAGGCGGCGGCTGCGCACGGCGTCGACGTGTTCGTCACCGACATGTTCGACGACGGCTGGAAACCCGAGCGGTCACCGAAGCTGCGCCAGGCCTTCGATCGCCCCGGGCGGTACGAGTTCATCGAGATCTCGCAGATCAACTGCCGCAACTTCGATCAGGCCCAATGGGACCGCCTCGCATGGGTCGTCGGGCAACTGAAGGCCCATCCGCGCCCGCTCAACCATACGAAGATCTACTCGGACGGCGAGACGAAGTGGGGCTCCGGCACGCCGAAGGACGGCCTCGAGCGGTTCTGGCGCAATCTGATCGCGGGCTCGGCTTCGTGCCGCTTTCACCGGCCGACGGGAGGCATCGGCCTCGACCATCGCGCCAAGGCGTGCATCGGCGCCGCGCGCAAGGTCGAGAGCCTGGTGCGATTCTGGGACGTCGAGCCGCGCATGGAGCTTCTCGCGAATCGGGACACGGACGAGGCCTACCTCGCCGCGCGGCCGGGCGTCGCGTACGTCCTGTACTTCACCGATGGTGGCGCGGTCGATCTCGATCTCGCAGCGCACGGCGGGACGTTTCGCCTGCGATGGGTCGACGTTCAACGCGGCGCGTGGGGCGCCGAGAGCGATGTCGAAGGCGGCCGCCGCGCGACCATCGCGGCCCCCGGCCCGGGAGGGCACGTGGCGGTGCTACGCGCGGCGGGGGACTAATGGGCCTCCGGAGAAGAGGACTCACCACCGTGACTCTGTGGTGAGTCCCTCTTGGTCTTTCGCCGGGGGCGGTCCTCGCTACTCGCCTGTTGTACTGGGGGGGCTAGGTCGCGCGCCGCGTCCGCCTCGGCCGCGGGTCCTCCACGGACGCTTCTTGCCGGTGACCTTTCGCGTGCCACGAGAGCTCGTCAGCTCGCCGGTCAGGGTGTCGCCCTCGACCTTCCCGGCGAAGCTCATCTCGAACTTGCGGTCGCCGAACTCCAGGACGCTCTTGAAGCTGATCTTGTCGCCGTCGAGCGCGAGCTTCTTGATGGGGAGCGAGCCGAACAGTGCGCTCAGATCGCGCTGGACGACGAGCCGCTGCTTGCGGGTACCGTCGTCCGTCGCGATCTCGAGATCCCAGCGTCCGATGAGGGCCGTGCCCGCTCGCTTGCCCTCGGCCTTCGCCTCGCCCCGCTCGGACTTGAACACGCCCGTCAGCGAGTTCCACTCGACGGTTCCTTCGAAGGTCGTCTCCCATGTCTGCTCGCCGGTATCGACCACCCGCTTGAACGTGAGTTTGCGGTCTGCGTACTTCAGATCGGTGAGCTTCCGCTCCCCTCGTTGGCTCTTCCAGACGCCGCTGAGCGCGCCCTTCTCGCCGGCCGTGATGTCGAGCGTGCCCTTGTACTCGCGCTCGCCCACTTGGATCGCCATCTCCCAGCTGCCGACGACCCGCGGCGTTCGCGGCGGGCGCTCGCCGGTGACCTTGACATCGCCTCGGTCGCTCGTCAACGTGCCCGTGAGCTTGCCGTCCTGGATCGTCCCCGCGAACTTGGATGTGTACTCGGTGTCGCGACGTCGAAACACCTGCGTGAACGTGAGCTTGTTCTCCTCGAGCTTCACATCCTGCAGTTCGGTGACGCCGAAGTAGCTGATCCACTGCGCCGTCAGCTGCCGTTCCGCGTTTCTCGAGAACGACAGGATCGACTGCATCTGCCGTTCGCCGAACTGAATCGTCACGTTCCAATCACCGTAGAGGCCACGTCCCCTCCCACGGCGCTCGGATTGGGCCTGGACCTGTGTCGCAACGATCAGCAACAGTGCGATCGAGGTGGCCAGGATACGCTTCTTCAAGACGATCTGCGGCTTCATCTCAAGCCTCCATGGGGGTGGTGGTCGAATTCGAGACCCGGGACCACGAGGTCCTCTTGATTGGGACCCGTCCGCCGTCCAGTGTCTTTCGGGATTCGGGCGCTGACAAGGCCCTCTCACCCGCACCCCACCAATATCCGGCAGCGTTGCTCTCGACGCGCTGCTGAAGCGCTGAGCTCGCGGTCATTCTTGCGGTGCGCAGGCCTTCAGCGCGCGGCCGGCTGCGCCGCGGAGGATACCGGCGTAACCGTGCGTTCCCGTGTGCGTCTCCCAGAACACGACGACGCGCTGCAGGACCGGAGCGAACTCGGGGCGCTTGCGGCTCTGCATCCAATTGCACAGGTACTCGGTCCTGTGCGTGCGATCCGAGCCGATCTTGACGACGCTCTGGCCGTCCGTCGAGGCGGCACAGAACGCGAGCTCGCCGTCGAGGAGGGCGATCGCGTCGCTTGTCGCGACAGCGCTGTCGAAACGGGCGAGCGAGTCGAGGAGCGAGAAGACCGCGTGACTCGGCAAGGCGTCATCCCGCAGCGACTCGCGCAGGTGGGGGACCGACGACTCGCCGCGTGCAGCGAGCTCGGCGACAGCGCTCGACGACATCTCGTACGTCTCAGAGCGCACGAGCTCGAGCAGCGCACGAGTACTCTCCTCATCCGTACGACCACGCGCTCGCGCGAGCTTGCGGCGCTCGGCGAGGATCTTCAGCACCTCGGCGCGCATCGACGTCTCGGTGCCGCGAGGCCAGAACACCTGCGGCCCGGACGTCTCGACCTGCGACAGCGCGTACCCCTGTCCCGCGATGAACCACACGCTCGACACCGAAATGCCACCGAAAGACGGGGTGTCGCGGGTAGCACCATTCCAGCCGGCGTCCGTCTTCGTCAGGAAGAGCAGAATCCGTCGACCGTTGACGCGTTGTCGCAGTGGAGCGTTGCGAGCATCGCGAAGCTGCCGCGCGGACGGAGCCGCGAATCGCCCCAGCGCTGGCAACTCGAGCTTGTCGCCGCGCACGAGGTCGCCGAGCCAGCTCTCGAGGACGCGGACCTTGCCGTCGATCCGATCGCCTTCGGTGACGACGACGATGTGCGTGGCGCGTGACGCGCTCGTCGGCAGATGGAACGACGGCAGGAAGAACGCATCGGCCGGAGGCGACAGGATGACGATCGTCGCCGTAGCGACCAGCGATATGCGGATTCGATGCTTCATCTTGTCGCCTCGCCGCGGACCTGCTCGATCGCCCACTCGGCGACGATCGACACGATCACGCTGTCGTCCGAACAGAGACGCTCGAGCGCCGGGATGACGTCGCCGGCGTCCTTGCCGTAGTAGCCGAGACAGAATACGGCCTCGGCGCGTACTCGGGCGTCCGCGTCCGCGAGCAGCTCGACCAAGCGCCCGCGAGCTGCCACGGCACCGGCGACTCCGCGCAGCGCGATCAGCGCGTGCTGGCGCACCGCTGGCGAAGTCGATCGCGTCGCGTCGAGGAGCTGCGGCACGACGTGCTCCGCACGAGGGCCGATGTCATTGAGCGCGTAGGCGGCAGCTGAGCGCAGGCGCGCGAGCTCCTCGTCCGCGATGGCTGCGGCGAGCAGCCGCGCGGCTCCGGAGTCCCAGTCGAGCGACTCGACGAGCGCTGCGACGTGCTCCGCGTCGTCGACCGCGTCGCGCGCCACGCGGCGGTAACACTCGAGGAGCGGTCCGATCGCGCGAGACCCACAGGCTCGAATGGGCGCGACCCATGCCGAGTCTTCGACCGTGGGCGCCAGCCGCAATTGGAGAGTCGAGTAGACCGTGCCGGTCGTCTCGGACTCGCTGGCAGCAGCGATGCGAGCGAGCTCGAGCTCCACGAGCCGACCGATCGCCCTCGCCGACGGATGGTCGACGAACCAGCGCGCAGCCGACTCCTGCTCCGTCACCTCCTCCGAAGCGAGCTGCCGGAGGTGCCAGAGCTCGAGGACGAAGTCGAACGAAGCGACTGCGCCCACCGCGAGGACGATCAGCGTCAGTCCGCCGGCAGCGACTGTCAACCGGCGTGCGCGGGACGTTCCGCTGCGTCTCGGACTTGCGAGATCCCTTTCGGCCATGAGACACCTCCGCCGAGATGACGTTTCGCAGAGCGTCGTGTCGGAAAAAAAACCGCGGCGTGCCGGCGGCACCTCGCCACGCGCCATCGTGGTAGAGTGGCGGCGGCAAGAACCACCATCTTTCCTCAAATTTCGACGCAGCAAGTCGTGAAGGAGCCCCTTCGATGACCGAGTACGCCAGAATCGCGTCGCTCGTCCGTACGTGCTGCGCTGGAAGCGACCGACGAAAGTGCACCTGGGTGTCGAGCCCGCTGGAAGAGAAGCGGAGTCGCGCGCCGTCGGTGATCTCGATGGTCGAACACGAGATCGTCACGTTGTGAGTCGAACGTTGAATCGCTCTTCGATCCTCCCTTCAACGAGAGAAGCAACAGGTATTCGGCAATGACAAGGCCCGTGTCGACCATGATGGTGTCGGTGGGTGTGTTTCTCGCGTGCTGCTCGAGCACGCTCCTCGCGCAGGTCTGGGAGCTTCAATCGCCTACGGAGCTCGAAACCGTGCCCGCACCGCCGGGAGTGCGGAAGCCGCTGCACGCGATGCCGAGCGGCTTCGTGTGGCTGGAGGACGTCCCTTACCTCGTCGTGGCCAAGGGACAGAAGAGCTCGACGCCGACGGTCGAGGCCTGGCGGGGGGGGAAGAAGTGGCAGCGCGTCACCCTCGCGCGCTCCGGACTCAGCTGGCCGGTCACGGTTTCCTTGCCGGGGCACGTCGGGATCATCGCGAGCGAGGGCAAGAACACCCGCGGCGGCTACGGGAACAGGATCGTGTGCCTGCGCTGGAAGCCCGGCGGTCGCCTGGCCGATAGCGTCACCATCGCGCAGCCGTCGAGCCCGACCGAACGGATCACGGTCAGTGGCGCTGTCTCCCGGGGACACTCGGTGACGGTGTTTCTCCTTCGCGAGCCGAGCGGTGCTACCGAGAACGAACTGCTCTTCGCGCGGTCGCGCGACGGCGGTGTCAGCTTCGGCGCGCCGGTGAGCATGGGTAAGACCTCGATGCACGAGGACGGCAGTCGCCTGGGTTGTCTGCAGTGGTCGGATCGGGAGCTGGCGCGTTTCGTCGTCGAGCGTCGCAAAGGAGTTTGGCTGTACCGCACGTCCGATGGCGGCGCCTCCTGGAAGCGACACGAGGTCGAGCTCTCCGACGAGCTCGGCGCGACGGCGGAGCGCAGCCCTCTGGCGGTCGTTCAGGGCGACGACTGGGCGGGCATGGCCTACCTGGCGGCCGCGGGCCGGACCGGACGCTACTTCTACGCGCGGTCAATCGATGCGGGGAGGACGTGGGGCAAGGGCGTGGCGATCACCGCGGACGTCAAGGTCGACGACCCCTCCATGTTCGTGAAGCTCGGCGCCGCGGGTGATCGACTGGCCTTCAGCTTCCTGGAGGTTCGCGGCTCGTGGTCGCGGGGCGAGTTCTCGAGTCGGCTCCTGCTGAGTTCCGATCGCGGTGCGAGTTGGGCCGAAGCCGGCGGCGTGAAGCTCGACGGCCTGTCGCTCTTCAGCGCCCTGACGGCGAGCCCCGCTGGCGACCGCTTCCTGTACGCGACGGCGACGTGGCCGGGGGAGCCCGACGACCTCGGGAATCTGCTGCGCGTTTACGAGGTCAAGCCGAGGCGATGAACGAAGAGAGGAGCTCGAGCGTGTCCACTTCCGGCATGATTGTCCTGACCGTCTTGCTGGCCGCGACCGCCGCGGCGAGTACCGTCGAGGCGAACGAGGCCGTCGAGGCGAACGAGGCCGTCGCGCATGTCGCACGCTACCGCGCCGTCTGGGAGAAGCCGCCTGGGCGTACGCCGGCTGACCACTCGGTCGACGGACCGCTGATGGGCAATGGCGACATGAAGGTCGCGATCGGCGGCTCGGCGGACGCGCAGCGGTTCTGGTTGTGCAAGAACGACCTGTGGCGTTTGAAGTCGCTGTACGGCAAATCGAGCCCCGTCGGCTTCGGGCACCTCTCGGTGCACGCCGCGGCGTTGCGGGGCGCGACGTACCGCATCGAGCAGCGTTGGGATGTACCGGCGACTGTCGGGAGCTTCCGTCGGGACGACGCCGCGCTTCGCATGACGAGTTGGGTCGCAGCTACCCGCAATCTGCTAGTCGTCGAGCTTCTGGCCTCCGGGCGCTCTCTCGACGTCGACGCCGTGCTGCATGTCGCGGCGGGTCGCGGCTCGACGAGCGCGGCGAAGCGTCGCGCCGGGAACGTCGTCACTGGCGTTCGCGGCTTTGCCGACGACGTCGACATCCCGAGTGGCGTCGCCGTCGCCTGGAAGTCGCTCGGCTGTGAGGCCGAGCCGTTGACAGCGGCGAATGTGGACGGAGTGGGGGATGCGGCGCACGCTCGGACGCGTCGGTATCGCGTCCAGATCGGACGAGAGCAGTGGGGCGGTGGTCGCTGGAACTTCCACGGCGATCTCGATGAGCTGCGCGTCTACGGGCGAGCGCTGCGCGGGGCGGAGATCGCGGCGCTCGCGACCGGTGAGGGGCCCGACGGCGCGGTCCGACGGTGGTCGATGGATGCCGCGCCCGCTGCGGCATGTGTCGAGTCGGTCGATGGTCGCATCGGCAACGCGTGGCGACTGACAGGACGCGCCGAGGCCTTCTTCGACGCCGGTACGCTCGACATTCCCGTCGCACCAGTGACGGTGTCTGGCTGGATCTTCATCGAGTCGATCGACGAGCAGGCGAACTACATCCTCAGTTGCGGCGAGTGGAACGCGGGCGTCAGTCTCGGTCTGTCGGCGGGCAAGCTGCGTTTCGCAGTCGACGGAAAACACGTCGAGTCACTCGTTCTGCCGACGGGTCGGTGGGTTCACGTCGCAGGAGTCGCTGCGCGCTCGGGCGATCTCTCGGTATGGGTCGACGGGCGTGTTGCCGGAAAATCCGGATCCGCCAGAATCGAACCGATCGGATATCGCTTGAAGCTGCGAGCCGGGCAGCCGGCGCTCGTCGTGCTCGGAATGAGCAGTCTCTTCAAGAGCTCGACGTACGCCGAGGACGTCGCGCGCGACGTCGCCGCGCTCGATTTGGCGGACATCGAGGCCGCGAGGAAGGAGCACGCCGATTGGTGGGCGCGCTACTGGGAGCGGTCGTGGGTCGACGTGGGCGATGCGGCGTTGGAGACGCAGTACTACCGATCGCTCTACTCGATGGCCGCGGCCAGCCGGGACCCCTCGTTCCCGCCCGGCATCTTCGGTTGGGTGACGACGGACAAGCCGCGCTGGGCCGGGGACTATCACCTGAACTACAACCACATGGCGCCGTTCTACGCGCTGTACGCGGCGAATCGGGTCGAGCAGGGCGATCCGGAGGATGCGCCGATCCTCGCGTTTCGAGATCGCGGGCGCTGGTATGCCGAGAACGTGACGGAGACGCGCGGGGTGCTGTTCCCCGTCGGCGTCGGGCCGCGAGGTATCGAGACGACGTACAGCCCACACAGGAGCGACCCGAACGTCGAAGAGGGCGGCCTCCTGTTTCAGCAGCGTTCGAACAGCGCGTACTGTCTGGTCAACATCGCGCAGCGCTGGCGTACCACGTATGACCGGGCGTACGGCGAGAGGGTCTACCCCTTCGTACGGGACGTCGTCGAATTCTGGGAGGACTATCTGAAGTACGAGGGCGGGCGCTACGTGATCTACGGCGACGCGATTCACGAGGGCTCAGGGCAGAACAGGAACCCGATCCTGTCGCTCGGGCTGGTGCGCAACGTCTTCGACGTCGCGATCGATATGAGCCGCGAGCTCGGAGTCGATGTCGATCGGCACGAGAGGTGGCGCCACATCCTCGACCGTCTGAGCACGTGGAGCACACAGGAGAGGGACGGCAGGACCGTCTTCCGCTACACCGAGAAGGGCACGGCGTGGTGGCGCGACAACACGCTCGGGATTCAGCACATCTACCCCGGCAACGCGATCGGTCTGGACAGCGATCCTCGGTGGCTTCGCGTCGCGCACGACACGATCGAGGTGATGGGACGGTGGATCGACTTCAACGGCTCGAACAGCTTCTTCCCGGCCGCGGTGCGAGTCGGCTACGACGCGGAGACGATCCTGACACAGTTGCGGCGCTACGCCGGAAACACGCATCCCAATGGCTTCCAGCGCGGCAACCCGCACGGCATCGAGAACTTCAGCACCGTGCCGAACACGATCAACGAGATGCTCTGCATGAGTCACGTGCCAGCGGGGAAGGCCCCCGGTGAGCAGGTGCTGCGCGTCTTTCCGGTGTGGCCGCGCGATCGCGACGCGCGCTTCGTCGCCATCCGCACGTGGGGCGCGTTTCTCGTCTCGTCCGAGCTGAAGGACGGTGCGGTGCGGTATGTCGAGATCCGCAGCGAGCGCGGTCGCCCCTGCACGATGGTCAACCCGTGGCCGGGATCCGAGGCGATCGTTCGCCGTGCTGACGGGCGCACCGAACGGGTCGACGGAGATCGCTTCACGCTCTCCACCGTCGCCGGCGAGACCGTTCGCCTGACGAGGGCGGCGAGGTAGGACGCAGGCGGCCTGGCAATCGACGCTGTCCCTTCGCGGTCTTCCAGCGCCCCGTTCCGAACACCTCAGAATCTACTCGGCGAGTGTTTTGATGTAGGCGATGACATCGCGTATCGCCCGATCGTCTGTCAGAGTCCTTGCCGCTGCAGGCCG
>CAYMRB010000174.1:0-18790 GCA_964392615.1 uncultured Planctomycetia bacterium
CCCATCTGGGCTAGTTCTGTCTGTCGCCTGAACGCGAAAGGAACGCCCAGATGGGAAAGCGAAATCCGGCTCAGAACGCGGACAAGGTCTTCGTGGATCGCGTCTCGGCTGTCGGTGCCAGCCACTTCGGCATTGTGGCCGTCGATGTCGCGAAGGCCCGCTCGAAGTGGATGCTCACGACGTTTCTATAGGCAAGGTCCTCGTCGAACCGACCGAGGTCCGCCATGATCGCGCAGCGCTCTCCGAAGCGATCAGAGCAGTCCAGCAAGCCAAGCGCAAACATGGGCTCAAGGCACTCGTCGTCGCCGTCGAGCGCACTGAGCCCGGCTGCGGCACCCGCCGCAGCCGGGCTCTCTTCCGCCAGACCCGGTCCTTGAACACCGACACCGAGACCTCCGGTGGACGCGCCCCCCCCCCCCGGATACGATCGCAGCATGCGCCGCGTAACGATCGCCGCCGTACTGATCCTCGCCGCCGCCCCCGTCGCTGCGGATATCGTCTACCTGCGCGGCGGGAAGACGATCGAGGGCAAGGTCTCTCGCGATGCGCGCACCGGCGACTACCGCATCGAGACGCCGCGCGGCACCGTGACGAAGCCCGCGTCCGAGGTCCTGCGCGTCGAGAAGTGCACGCTGCCCGAGGAGCAGTTCCGTCGCCAGCTGCGCAAGACGAAGAGGGACGACCTCGATGGCCTGTCGAAGCTCGTGTCCTACGCGCGCGAAAAGGGGCTGGCGGATGAGAAGAAGACCGTCTGCAAGCTGATTCTCGTGATCGACCCGAACCACGAGATGGCGCGGCGCGAACTCGGCTACATCGTGTTTCAGAACGAGTGGGTCCTCGAGAAGGAGGTCCGCAAGAAGCGCGAGGAGCTAGGGCTCGTCAAGCATCTCGGCGAGTGGATGACGACGGCCGAGCGCGACCGACGCGTCCACGAGGCCGACCGCGAGGAGCTCGCGGGCCTGATGAAGAGCATACAGTCGGACAACCGCGTCGTGACCGACTTCGCGGTGCGCAAGATCCTCGATTACAGCGGCAAGCGCGCCTACGACCTGTTCCTGCCCTACCTCGACGCGCCGCACGAGAACGTTCGCCTCGTCGCGGTCAGCGCGCTGTCGAAGTTTCCCCCGCGCAACAACATCTCCGGCACGAAGAAGGAGGCCGCGGCGGTCGCCCGTCGCCTCTGGACGCTGTACCTCAGCGAGCCGAGCCCAAAGGTGCTCGCGGGGCTGAAGCTGTGCCTGCGCATCTTCGATCCGCCCGACTCGTTCCGCCGCGCCATCGAGACGCTGCAGACGACGACGATCGTCGAAGAGCGCGAGCGGGCCGACAAGGCAACCGAGCGCTTGCTCGTCAAGTCCCTCGTCCCGACGCTGTGCCGGGCGCTCGTGACCCGCCGCGCCGCAACGGCTGGCTCGGCGCCGAGCGGAACAACCCGAACCGTGCAGCACGCCGCGATCCGCGCGCTTCTCGTGCGGATCTTCCAGGTCGATCACGGCTATGACGTCCGGGCCTGGCTCGCCTGGTGGACCGCGAACTCGACGCGCTTTCGCGACTCCCCCTGATCTCCCCCACGATGCGACGCCGCAGCGCGCCGGGCGCCGGGGTCTTGCCGCTCCTCCACCTCGAACGACACGCCAGACACCTCCTACTCGTAATCGGGACACCGCCATGCTCCTCGTCGGTACCGGGAACCGCCACAAGCTCGATGAGATCCGCGCCATCCTCGGCGCGCTGCCCGTCGCCGTCGTCGGAATCGACGTGCTGCCCACCGGCAGCTCCGACGTCGAAGAGACAGGCACCACCTTCCGCGAGAACGCTCGCATCAAGGCGCTCGAGTTCGCCCGCCGCGCCGCGACCTTGCCGGCTCCCGAACGGCCGCGGTGGATCGTCGCGGACGACTCGGGGCTCTGCGTCGACGCGCTCGACGGCGCGCCCGGCGTGTACTCCGCACGCTGGGCCGGCGAGAGTTGCACGTTCGCAGACAACAACCGCAAGCTCCTCGCGGAGCTCGATGGCGTCGGCGACGACCGCCGCGGCGCGCACTTCGAGTGCACGATCGCGTGCGCCGACGTGCCCGCACGGCCGGTCGACGAGCCGACGATCCTGTTCGAGTCGGTCGGCACGTGCTCCGGCCGCATCGCCCAGACGCTGTCGGGAACCGACGGCTTCGGGTACGACCCGCTCTTCATCGACCTCGGGAGCGGCCGGACCTTCGCCGAGCTCTCCGCCGACGAGAAGAACGCGATCAGCCACCGCGGCCGGGCCCTCGAGGACTTCCGCACGCGCTTCCTCGCCCTGATCGAGGGCCAAGCGAGAAAGCCGCCGCCGTCCCCTCCGACAGACGTCTAGCGGCCCGCGTTCGGAGCCGGCCGCGATCGTCCTACTCACCGCGACAGCCTAGCGTTACGGTCATTGGACGACCACTGGGACGCGTGGTAGGATGCGGCGCATGAGCAAACGCAGTCGGAAGAAGCGAAGAGGAAAGGCCGCGGCCGACGAGGCGGCGGAGCCGCAGGCCGACGGAGGGAAGCCGCAGCCGGCCGCGAAGGGCGACGCCGCGGTCGAGGCGGACGAGCCGGAGGTCGAGCGCACGGGCTTCGACAGCTTTCGCGAGAACGCGGAAGCACTCGTCGTCGCGATCATCCTCGCGGTCATCATCCGCCACTTCGCGGTCGAAGCGTTCGAGATCCCGACCGGCTCGATGGCGACGACCCTGTACGGCATGCACGCGCTGGTCGACAGCCCGGCTTGCGACGCCCCCCCGTTCGCGGTCGGCCTGCCGAGCAACTCGTCGACGAATGCCGTCAGCGTCGGGTATCGCGAGATGTGGGTGTACGAGGGCTTGTGCGGCAACGAAGGCTGCCGGCTCGAGCTCCACTCGAGCAACGGCCGCTCCTCGCTGACGAAGGGCAGCGTGGTCGAATGCTCCGCCTGCGGCACGCGCTTCCACGGCGACACGAGCGGCTATCGCCGCACCCCGGCATTCGTCAAGTCCGTGCGCTGCCCGCTGACGCACGTCGTCTGGGACCAGGTGTTCGAGAGCAGCAACTACAGCGGCGGACACAAGATCCTGGTCAACAAGTTCGCGTTCCAGCTCGGCAAGCCGGAGCGCTTCGATGTCGGCGTCTTCGGCTTCGATCAGTGGAAGAACTACATCAAGCGACTGATCGGCTTGCCCGGTGAGCACATCGTCCTGTTCGACGGCGACGTGTACGTCGACGGCGACATCGTCCGCAAGTCGATCACGCATCCGGACGTCCAGGACGCGCTGTGGCGCCAGATCTCCGACAGCACCGTCATCGAGTACGGCCTGACGAAGGATAACCCGGCGTGGTCCGAGCCGGCCCAGGGCCGTAACGAGCTGTGGCAGAGGCTGCCGGACGGTCGCTGGAGCGTCAACGTTCCGCCGGGCAACAACCCGGCCGTGCTCGTGTACAGCCGCAAGACCCGCGGGAAGAACGGCCGGGAGCGGGAGACGCTCGACGACTACCTGGCCTACAACCTGCTCGGCCCGGCGGGCCAGCTCGTCGGCCGCGAGCGCGTCGGCGATGTAAAGCTGGCGTTCGACGTCCAGCCCGCGCGCGCGGGAGGCTGGATCGGCGCCGAGATCCGCGACGGCGACTTCACGTTCCAGCTGCGCCTGCCGCTGGGCAAGGCGACCGAGGAGCGCCCGGCGACCATCGAGCGGCTGCGAAGCCTGCCGGACGGCGCCCGACCGGTGCCGGTGCGACCGTCGCACCCGGACGCCGACAGGGCGGAAAAGCCGCTGCGCGTGACCGACGCGACGTTCGCGCTGCCCGTCAGCCGGATAGCGCACGTCGAGTTCGAGAACGTCGACGACACGGTCACGGCGCGCGTGGACGGCACGACGATCCTGCAGCTGCAGTACACGAGCTGCCCGGATCCGGCCACGACACGGCAGCGCCCGGCCAGCGACCTGCCGCGTTACCTGTGGATTCTCGCCGGCGACGCGCAAGCCGACGTCGGCGCGATCCGCATCTGGCGGGATACGTACTACCGCAGCCGCGGCCTCGGGGACACAGCCAATCATGCCCGCGGCACGACACTCGGCCCGGACCAGTACTGGTTCCTGGGCGACAACAGCCCGTCGTCATCCGATGGACGCTATTGGGGCTCCGTCCCCGAGAAGAACCTGATGGGCAAGGCGCTGCTCGTGTTCTGGCCCGCGTGGTGGTACGAATTCGAGTGCAAGTTCATCCGTTGATCCCCGGGGCGCGACCGACCGCGCAGCCGAGCGCGCCGAGAGAGGCGCGGCGAAGAGAAGTGACAGAGAGGACCGAACCGTGAGCCAATCGAAGAAGCCCCGCTCTCCCGACTCCGCCCCCGACGGCGGCTCGCGCCGCAAGGCGTCCTCGCCACGCGCGGAACCGCGTGCCGCGGCGCGCCCCGAGGGGGGAACGGAAGGCACCGCCAGCGACGGCGGCTCGCGCCGCAAGGCGTCCTCGACCCGCAAAGCGTCCTCGCCACGCAAGACAGCGGCGAGCCGCAAGGCAGCCGCGAGCCCTTCCGGGTCCGCGCCGGCCCGAGCCCGCCCGGCGAGTCAGCCGGCGAGCAGGCCAGCGAGCAAACCAGCAGGTCAGCCGGCGAGCGAGCCAGCCACGGCGGCGGCGACGGCGACGGCGACGATCGACGGCCCCGACACCTCGACGCTGCTCCTGCAGGTCGAGGGGCTGACGAAAACCTACGCTGGTCGCTCGGTCGTCCACGGCGTCGGCTTCAGCGTCCACCGCGGCGAGGTCATCGGGCTGCTCGGCAAGAACGGCGCCGGCAAGACGACGACGTTTCGCATGACGATCGGCATGGTCGCGCCCGACGAGGGCACGATCCGCTTCATGAACCGCGACATCACGCGCTGGCCCATGTACAAGCGCGCTCGCCTCGGCATGGGCTACCTGTCGCAGGAGCCGAGCGTGTTCCGCGGCTTGACGGTCGAGCAGAACCTCAACGCGATCCTCGAGCTCACGCAGCTCACGCCAAAGGATCGCGTCCGCCGTCGCGACGAGCTCGTCGATGAGTTCGGTCTGGGCAAGTTGCTCCATTCGAAGGCAGCCGTCCTGTCCGGCGGCGAGAAGCGTCGCCTCGAAATCGCCCGTGCGCTGATCATGGAGCCGAGCCTGATCCTGCTCGACGAACCGTTCAGCGGCGTCGATCCGATCGCCGTCAACGACATCCAGCAGATCATCCTCGGCCTGCGCGACCGCGGCATCGGCATTCTGCTGACCGACCACAACGTCCGCGAGACGCTGAACACGACGAATCGCTCGTTCATCATCCTCGACGGCGGCATCATCGCGCACGGTGACCGCGATGCGATCCTCGCCGACCCGAACGCGCGCAAGTACTACCTCGGCGAGAGCTTCACGATGTAGCCCGAGGGTCAACACTGACGAACATGAAGAAACCGAAGAAAACGCCGCCCTCCGCAACCTTCCACGTGACCCCGAACTACCTGTTCACCGTCGTGATGAGCTGGCTCGTGCCGGGAGCCGGCCATTGGCTGCTCGGCTACCGAGTGCGCGCGATCGTGATCGGCGTGACGCTTCTCGGCATCTTCTGGTGCGGCGAGACGCTCCTGGCCGAGAACATGGCGGTGACCCGTGAGGTCCACTGGGTCTTCTTCTCGCTGCAGGCCGGAAATGGAGCCTGCGCGTTCGTGGCGGACCACCTCTGGGGCACGCCCGTCGTGGCCGACACCACCAGGACCATCCAGACCGACCTGCCGCGGCACATCAACCTCGGCATCCTCTGCTGCACGATCAGCGGCCTGCTGAACGTGCTCGTCGTGCTCCACATCCTCGATCCACGCACGTGGAGGGAAGCCGAGGCCGCCGCACGCGAGCAGGGCGGACGGGAGAATGCGGCATGACCGACCTCGGCACCCACATCGCGTTCCTCGCGCTGACCGCATTCGCCACCGCGCTCGTCACCGCCGCGATCCGCCTGCGCTCGCACCGCGCGATCCTGCGCGAGACGATCCGGTTCTTCCTGACGATCACCATCGGCATCACACTGTTCGCGGGCGTCGTCTACGTGGTCGAGTGGATCTTCATCCGACCGCTGCTATAATCGCCGTCGTGTCAGTAGAGGACGCGATCGCGGCCAGCGAGCTGGCCGAGGAAAGTCCGGACTCCGTAGGGCCGTGTGGTGAAACAATTCACCGGGAGCGATCCCAGGGAAAGTGCCACAGAAAACAAACCGCCTTCACGGCTTGCCGTGTCGGTAAGGGTGAAAAGGTGAGGTAAGAGCTCACCGCGAGGGTGGCGACACTCCTCGGCAGGGTAAACCCCACACGGAGCAAGACCGAATAGGGGAGCAGAGGCTGCCCGTCTCGTGTGGATCCGGCTCGCTGGGTCCACGTACTCCCGGGTTGGTCGCATAGACGAATGGTCGCGGGCCGAGCTCGCGCGAGCGGGCGCGGCCAACAGAATCCGGCTTATGATCTGCTGACACGTTAAACAAGAACCGGTCCCCCACGGGACCGGTTTTTCGTTGGTAGCGGGCCGTCCGACTCGAGCCCCCGTCGCAGAGCGATTCCTCGCAGCGATCAGAGAAAGAGCAGCCGGCTGCAATTCTTGCACTGCACGAGCTTCTCGCCGACGAGGATGACCGCGCGGTCCTGCTTCGTTACCTGCATGAAGCAGCCGTGGCAGGTCGAGTCCTTGACTTGCACGATCGCCGCGTCTCCGACGTGCGCGAGGATGCGCTCGTAGAGCTCGAGGTGGTCCGGCTCGATGTCGACGACGAGTTGAGCGCGCGTTGCCTGGAGCTCGGCGACTTGCTTCCGAAGGCCGGCGACGATCTCGTGCACCTCGCCTTCCTTGCGGGCGAACGCCCGCTGCTGTGCCGCGAGGTTCGTGTCGATCTTGGCTTTCTCCGCCTGCATCCCGTCGAGGCGGGTCAGAGCTTCGAGCACGCGCTCCTCGACCTCGCCGCGGGTATCCTCGTGGCGCTCGATCTGCGCCTTCAAGACCGCGTACTCCTGGTTGGTCTTGGCGCTGTTGAGGGCGACGTTCGCCTTCTCGATCTCCCCGTCACAGCCCTTGATCTCGAGTTCGCCGCGGTCGATCTCCAGCCGACACTCTCGCAGCGCATCCTCCGCGTTCGCGACGAGCGCCTGGCATGTGGCGACCTTGCGCCGATCGTCCTCGAGCTCCTGCGGTCGCAACCGCATGGCCTCGCTCAGGAAGCGGATCTCGCGGTCGAGCTTCTGAACCCCCAGCAGCTTCTGCATCGAAGGGTGCAGGGACCTGGCCGAACCGTCCATCGCGCTGTTCCTTCCGTCACAAAAAAAAGCCGGTCACTTCCGTGACCGGCTCGTGTACCAAGCGCCGCGCCCCGATCCACCGGGGCACGAGGCCGTCACGGGGAGCGGGTCTTGCGATCGAAACGCGCGGCGAATGTGTGAATATCTCGCAGACATGACGGGCCGAATATACCTCTTATCGGCCCGCCGCGGAAGAGCCCAATCCGGCATGAGCTGGCCGCGCCCGACGCAGCCTTCGCCGGTGGCTCCCGGCAGCCCATGCCTGCGGAGTTGGAAGCTGGCCGCTGCGGCAGCTCAACCCCGCACACGGATCAGCCGGACATCGACTCGAGGAAGCCCTCGAGCATGCGGCTGCGGATCGGGTGCTGAAGCTTGCGGATCGCCTTGGCCTCGATCTGCCGCACGCGCTCGCGCGTGACCTTGAAGATCTTGCCGACCTCCTCGAGCGTGTACGTGTACCCGTCACCGAGCCCGTACCGCAGCTTGATGATCTCACGCTCGCGGTAGGTCAAGGTGTTGAGCACCTGATCGAGCTTCTCCTTGAGCATCTCGTGCGTCGCGGCGTTGACCGGCGACACCGTGCTCTTGTCCTCGATAAAATCGCCGAAGAAGCCGTCGTCGGAATCGCCGATCGGGCGATCGAGCGAGATCGGATGCTTCGAGATCTTGATGACCTTGCGGGTCTCTTCCTCGGTGATCTGCAGCTCCTGCGAGATCTCCTTGATCGTCGGCTCGCGCCCGTTCTTCTGGATGAGCTTCTTCGTCGCGTTGCGAACCTTGCTCATCGTCTCGATCATGTGAACCGGGATGCGGATCGTCCGCGCCTGGTCCGCGATCGACCGCGTGATCGCCTGGCGAATCCACCACGTCGCGTACGTCGAGAACTTGTAGCCGCGGCGGTACTCGTACTTCTCGACCGCCTTCATCAGGCCGGTATTCCCCTCCTGAATCAGGTCGAGGAATGTCAGCCCGCGATTGCGGTAGCGCTTCGCGATGCTGACGACGAGACGCAGGTTGCCGCCCGACAGCTTGCGCTTTGCGTTCTCGTACTCGTTGTACCACTTCTCGACCATCTGGATCCGCGTCTGCAGATCGTCGAACGGCTCGACACCCTGGAGCTCGTACTCCTGGATACGCGCTTCGAGCTCCGCGACGCGGTTGCGCTCGCCCACTCGCAGCCGACGCTTGCCACGCCGTCGAGCCTGCTCGATCTTCTCGAGCTCCAGGTGGATGCTGGTGATCTTGCGATAGATCCCCGCGAGCTCCTGGCGCAGCTGATTGACGATGGTCTTCTTCAGGTTGAGCTCCTGAATCAGCACCGCGCCCTTGTTCGTGCGGCTCTCGACCTTGGTGTAGACGCGCTTGCGATACGGCGCCGACAGACCGTCGTCGAGGCACTTCGCGAAGCCCTTCGTGGTTTCTTCGTGAAGCCGCGCGAGGGTGGCGAGGTTCGTCTTGATCAGCTCGTAGACGTCCTCCTTGCCCATCTCCTCGTTGCCGGAGGGCGTCACCTTGACCGCCTTGTCGAGTGCGATGTCGCCGCGCAGCACGTCCTCGATCACCTTGACTGTGCTACCCTGAGCCAACCCGCTCCCGAACACCTGACGTTGGTATCGCTGGCGAGATATTTCGATCTTCTTCGCCAGCAAGAGCTCCTCGGCGCGCGTCAGCAGCGGAATCTCGCCCATCTGCGTCAGGTACATGCGCACCGGGTCGTCGATCTTCTCGGGAAGCTCGTCCGGGCTCGAATCGCCGCCCTCCTCGGGCCCGCTGACGGGATCGTCGCGGAGCTCGATATCGTGAGCGTCGAGAGTCGCGAAGATCTCGTCGATTCTCTCCGGAGAGTTGCAGTCCTCGGGAAAGATCTCGTTGAAGCGCTCGTAGGTGATCCCTCCGTCGCGCTTCCCCTCTTCGATGAGTTGCCTGAGCTTGTCGTCCATGAGTCCTCGAAGGTTGCCTCGCCGGTATCGTGCGGACGCTGCCGCGTCGGCCACCGCTGGCCGAGGCTCTGCCTCCAGTGCTTGACGTTTCCACCGCCGGGGTTTCGAACCGTCCGAACCCGGCCCAGGCGACGCTGATCCTCGAATCAGCGTCGCTTCGACTCCTTTAGTAGAAGATGACTCTCCAGTCGCAGGGCACGGGCCTGCTCCTTGTCACCAGCGGCCTCCGCGCGGGCCGCCTCCTCGAGCTTCTGGCGGCGCTGCCGCCGAATCTCGTCCGCGGGAAGCTGACGGGTCTCCCACCGCCGCAGGTCGCGGCGACAAATCCGCCACATCGCCTCCCATTCGATGTCTCGCGAGCCCGAGTCGTCGTCGCTGTCACCGGCTTCGTCGAGCAACGGGATGACGATCCGATTCGCGTCCGAGTCCGCCACGTCGTGCGCCAACTGCACGCCGGAGAACCCCCCAGCCGCGAGCTGCGCGTCCATCGAGTCCGACAGCGCCCGCCCCGTCCTTCCGGCGAACAGCGCCTTGGGAACGGCGGCCCAAACCTCCGCGGCCTGCTCCGGCTGGCCGACGAGGCAGCGCAGAACGGCCACGACGAGCTCTCGATCGGCAGCCGTCATTTCCCGCTCCTCCGACGCGTCGGCGGGCGCGGGAGGCCCGCTGTCGGAGGCCCGCTCGGGCGCCGACGGCGGGGGCCGGTCGTTCCGCAGCTGCGCGAGACGCTGGTCGATGTCCTTCTCACGAACACCGTACCGCTCGAGCCGCTCGAGGTAGTCCCGCAGCACGTAGCGACGGGCCACGTCGTTCGGAACCCCCTTGACGAGACGCAGGAACTCGTCGACCGCCTGCGCGCGAGCTTGCGGGCTCGCCCCTGCAGCCTCCGCGGCGCCGACCGTCCGGCGCCACTTGAACTCGAAGATGCCGACGGCTTCCGACTCCATCGACTGACGAAACGCATCCGCGCCGAGCGCCTGAATCGCGTCGCACGGGTCCTTGCCCGCCGTGACGCTGTAGACGTCGACCTCGAGCTCCTCGCCGACCAGCAGGTCCAACGAGCGCTCCGAAGCGCCCTGCCCTGCCGCGTCGCCGTCGAAGAGCATCGAGATCCGCGGTGCCAGCCGTCGCAGAGAACGCGCGTTGTCGGCGGTAAACGCGGTGCCCAAGCTGGCGACGAACCAGTCCAGGCCCTCCTGATGCGCGACGATCGCGTCCGTATAGCCCTCGACGACCGCCAGACGCCCGTCGCGGCGGATGCCCGCCTTGGCGCGCGACAGACCGTACAGAACCTGCGATTTGTCGAACAACGGCGTCGCCGGCGTGTTCAGGTACTTCGGCTCATCGTCGCCCAACGTGCGCGCACCGAAGCCGATCGTGCGCCCCTGCGCGTCGTCGATCGGGAACATCAGCCGCCCGCGGAAGTAGTCGTAGATCCTGCCGCCGGCTCGACCGCCAGCGTCCGAGCGCCGCGCCAGGCCGACGCGCTCCGCTGCCTCCAGGGCGGCTCGGCGTGCGGCCTCCACCTCGTCCTGAGCACCGCCGGCGCGCGAGGCCTCTCGCTGCAGCTGGCGCAGCAGCCCGTCCCACTCCGGCAGCGAATAGCCGAGGCGGAAGTGCTTCCACATGTCCTCGCGGATGCCGCGCCCGCGCAGATACTCGCGGGCGATCTCGCCCCGGGAGTCCTCCATGAGCACGCGATGGTAGTACGCGGTGGCACCCTCGAGCACGTCGAACAGGACCTGGCGTCGATCCGAGCGCGCCCGATCGGCGGCCGTGTACTCGATGACCACGCCGGCACGGCGCGCGAGCATCTCGACCGCCTCGGGAAACTCGACGCGCTCGACCTCCATCACGAACCGGAACAGGTCGCCGCCTGCCTGACAGCCGTAGCAGTAGTAGAGCTGCTTGTCCGGATCGATCCAGAAGGATGGCGTCTTTTCCTGGTGAAACGGGCACAGCGCCTTGAACTTGCGCCCGGACTGCACCAGATGCACGCCGTAGTCCCGCATCAGCTCCTCGAGCGGCACTCGGCCACGGATGAGCTCCCGGTCCTCCGGAGAGACGAAACCCTTGCGTGCGTGTGTCGAAACCAAAGCTCTATCCGCCAACCCCAGCCGCCGTACGCAACAACGCACAGCGGACGCCGAACCCCCGAACCAGGGGGCCTGGATGTCACCGAACGCGACTCGCTCCCGCACGGCCGACCGGGACCGTATACCCGCATCCGGACGTCGTGCCTCGCCTCCCGATCGATACGGTCGACGGCGGTCGCTTCGATCTCTTCGAATCACGACCGCAGCGTGCTGACCGCACTTCGCGGGTTGCTCCACCACCGTGGAGCCCGGCTCGGCGGCATCGCGCGTCGCAGGGCCTCCCGTCCCGGGCCGCCGCAGACCGTCACATGCCGTCGAGTTGTCACGCGGAATCGGACTCTCGACGGGCGCCTAGTCGGCAGGGAGAGCGTTCGGGCGGGCGCGCGGCCCCGACCCGAGCTCGTGACCCCTTCGTAGGGTCGAGAGTGGTCCGCGGGATCAGAGTTGAAGCAGGCTATGCTAAGTCCTGAACCGACGGTGATCAACAACCATTCCGCCGCCATTTTCGGCCGGGCGCCGTTACCGGCCCGGGAGACCGATCCGGGCGAGCCGCGCGATGTCGTCGCTGTCGAGATTCTCCGGCCGCAGCCGCTCGTCCCAGCCGCCGAGCTCGAGGGCCCGGGCGGCCCCCTCCGCCCCGAGCAGCTCGCGCAGCAGGCGGCCGAGCTGCTTCCTGCGGCCCTGAAAAAGCCCGCGCACCCAATCGCGGTAGGCCCCGAAATCCGCTTGCGGTAACGTCTTCCGCGGCTCGAGACGAACGACGGCCGAGTCGACGCGCGGCGGCGGCCAGAACGCGCCCGGCGGGATCCGGCGCACGATCCGAACTTCCGCCCAATACCCGACGAGCAGCGTGGCGGGCCCGTACGCCCCCCGGCGGCTCGCCGACTTCGCGCCCGGATCCGCCGGCGTCGCGCACAGGCGGTCCGCGACCTCCGCCTGGACCATCAGCACGGCGCGCCGCCACCGCAGACGCTGCGCGAGGAACTCGATCAGGAGCGTCGTCGCGACCCCGTACGGCAGATTCGCGACGAAGTGGAACCCGCCGCTCTCGGAGAGCTCCCGCAGCCGCGCGAGAACCTCCGGGTGGATTCCCGACGCTGCGGCTCCGAGGACGTCGTGCAGCAGGATCTCGACGTGGTCCACACCGCGCAGCTCGCGGCGCGCAAACGCGGCGAACCGCGCGTCGACCTCGACCGTGACGACCCGCGCGGCCGCCGCTGCGAGGTGTCGCGTCAGCGTCGCCGGCCCCGTACCGACCTCGAACACCTGCGCGTCCGCCGGCAGCTCGGCCGCCGCGACGATCCCCGCGAGGATGCTCGGATCGTGCAGGAAGTGCTGCCCCTGCGAGCGGCGCGGCATCAGCCCCGCCTGTCGAAGGCGCTGCAAGAGGCCCGCAGAGCCGCCCCCGGCGTCGATCGCGGCGTCATCCATGGCGCCATTCTACACGCGACGCGACGCGCTCCCCCATAGCGCCCAGAAGCGAAGAGACAAGAGACCGGGGCCGCGCGCGCTCAGCGGGGCTTCGCGTCGCGCGCGGCTCCGGGCGAATCGATCACATGCTCTCGACGACCGGCCGAATGACGACGCGGCGATTCTCGGCGCGTCCCGATTCGCTGTTGACGGCCGGGTTGAGGGGCTTCGTCATGCCGTACGACACGATCCGGAAGCGCTCCTCCGGAATGCCGCGCTTCTCGGTCAGGTACTTGAAGACCGAGTAGGCGCGCTTGTAGCCGAGGTTGATGTTGTACTCGTAGAGCTTCTTGACCTTGACGAGTGGCTGGTTGTCGGTGTGCCCCTCGATCAGGAAGCGACTGCCGGCATGGTTCGCGCTCAGCAGCACGCCCGCGAGGGAGTCGAGCGCGCTCAGCTCCTTGAGCTGGGACTCGCCGGCGTTGAACAGCAAGCCCGTGGTGAGCGCGATGCCGCCTTCCTCGAACCGGCTGCCGATGACGCCTTCGGCCTCTTCCCTCGTGAACCCGGCCTGCAGCTTGTTCTTCGCCGCGTCGAGCTCCTTCCGCACCTTCGCGTAGTCCGACTCCAGCGCGGCGTACTTGGCCGGCGAGACTCCCTGGAACGTCGTCGTCGTCGGAGTCCGACCGTTGATGTCGCGGTTGTACTTCGCGATCAGGTCGCGGTTGACCTCCTTGGCGCGCTCGAGCTCCTCCGCGGTCTTGCGGTATTGCTGGTACGACACGCAGCCGACGAGGAACGGACAAACCAAGGCCAGCACGAGCCCACGACGGAGGATCTTCGAGATCATGTCTCTTCCCTTCCTTCTTTCCACACTTCCCTGCGCTCAGGGACTCTTCGGCACTTCTTCTTCGACGCGGGCCTGTCTGCGACAGACCCCGTCGACACTTCCTTTCGTGGCGGCGACGGGAATCGATGGGCAGGATCGCAGGACCCACCGCGTCACTCACCACCGCCCCCGCGATCCGCTGATGCGGTCCACGGAGACGTTGAGACTATAGCGCAGCGGCGAAAAGCTTGTAAAGCACTTTTGCCGTCGCGTCGCGATCGAGCCGCGCCGGCAGATGCGAAAAGGGCGCGCTCCGCACGGGAACGCGCCCTTCTCACAAAGTCGATCGTCTCGGGGAAGCTCGTCGGCAGTCCGTTGAAAAAGGGCTCCGAGCGCGAGGGCGAGACATTTCGTCCAGGATCGAGGCGTCAGAACGCAGGCAATGTGGTGCATTGTCGAGCTCTGACAACGAAGAGCCGGGGCGAAATGGCCGCCATCGCGCCGGATTGGCTGTTTCAACGGGCTGCTAGCGCAGCAGGTCGGCCAGCGCGTCGACGACGCCCTTGCAGGGCTCGCCCCACTCCGAGATCCACTGGTTCCGCTCGCCGAGACCCTCGGCACCGCCAGCGTTGCTGTAGATCACCGACAGCGTGACGGCGAAAGGCAGGAAGAGCAGGAGGGTCGCGACGGCGAGAACCGCCGTCCACGCCGCGTGGCTCTTCTTGCGCTTCATCTGCATGACGCGCGCACCGCCGCCGCGCAGGAGGGTCCCTTCCTCGGCCGGATCGAGGAGCGTGTCCTCGGTCGTGTCGAGCTCGAAGGTATCGGAGTCCTCATCGCCGAGATCGAGAATGTCGGTGTCGAGAAGCGTCTCGTCACCCATCCCGGTGTCGTCGAGGAGGTCACCGCCAGGCAGCGGCGTCGTCGTCTCGGAGTCGTCGAGCACGCCCTCGAGATTGAGGACGGTCTCATCCTCGCCGCCGGGGGCCAGATCGTCGCCGCCGCCGAGGTCGATCTCGAGATCGTCGTCCAGCGACAGCTCGATCTCGCCGGAGCGGACGGGGGTCGGCTCGGCAACCGGCTCGGGAGTCGTCGACTCGGCGTCCGTATCGCCGAGATCGATACCGAAGTCGATGTCGTCATCGCCTTCGAGAAGATCGATCTCCCCATCCGACAGGATGATCTCGGGCTCACCGCCACGATGCGCGTCGAGAGCCGCCTGCGCGAAGACGATCTCGTCGCCGTCCTTGTCGCACGCGATGCCACCCGACGCCACCAGCTCCTCGAGCTGCTTCGGCGAGAGGCCTAGCTGGCTCGCAGCCTCGTTGAAACTAACACGTTCACTCACGGTCGTCGTCCTCGGTGCAGTGTCTGGTGGGCGATCTCTGGGCCGTTCTCGATCCTCGGGGGCGGGCCGCCAGCGCACAGGCCAGCTCGTCGCCGTCCGACTTACTTCGTCTTACTTCGACTTCTTCTGCTTCTTGAGCAAGTCCTGGACCGCGTCGACCGACATGCGGCTTCGCGGCTTCAGCTCATCGGGTATGAGGTCCCAAGTGATGTTGCGGACGCCCTTGTACTCGATCCCCTGGCTCTTGACGCTGTAGGCAGCGACCTTCTTGGTCGCGATCTGGAAGACCCAAAGGACTTGATCGCTACCGCCCTGCGACTGTCCGGTCGCGAGAACGTATCCGCCACCCTCTGCACCCGTCGCTTGACCGAAGGCCGTCGGGGCCGGCGTCCGCAGACTGACAACGAGATTCGCAGCCAAGAGCGTCGCGCAAACTGCCAGCAGAGCGATCGTCAGTTTATTCCGCATGAAACCCCCATATCCTTTCTTCGCCAGAGCGCCAACTGCGCGCCCCGCGGAGCCAAAGCGTTCCGTTCCGTTCAATCCTTACGTGGATCTCGACGTTCCGCGTCGGCGGGACTTGACGGCGAGGGCCCGAGCGCTCGACGCGCAGCGACCCCAAGAACCGTGCGGGAGGCTGAGACACGCCTCCTATCTCCCGTCTACACGGAGTCGCAATCTTATCACACGGCCGATAACCGACCAACGGGAAACCTCCCCTGGCGGCCCCTCTCCAGACGGCCCCCAGACGGCCCCCAGGGCCGCCCGACAGGGCCCGGACGACACCCGAACACAGCGCGTAAGCCGACCGCGGAGAGCAGGCTGGCCGCGGGCGCGTCAGCGAATAGCCAGCCGCTCGACGATCGCGGCGACCTCTTGAATCGTACGCTCATCGCCGCCCTGCAGGAGCCCCGCGACCTTCTTCTGCGCCGAGCGCACCGTCGAGTGGTTGCGCCCTCCGAAACGCCGACCGATCTCGACGAGCGACAGGCCCGTGAACCGGCGGGCCAGCCAGATCGCGACGTGCCGTGCGTGAACGACGGCCCGCTGGCGCGCCGCCCCGACGAGCTCGTCCTCGCCGATGTCGAAGTGCCGCGCGACCTCCGCCCGGATGCGCTCGACCGACGCTCGTCGCCGACGCGCCCGCAGCAGATCGGTGACGAGCTCGTGCGCGTCGTCGACCGTCAGCGCCAGCCGACTCACGCGTGCGTGCACGTCGATACGCAGAAGCGCGCCGACCAGCTCGTGCCCATCGCCGCCGAGGTTCTCGGCGAGAAAGCGCAGCACGTCGTCCCGCACTCGCCCGTGCAGCCCATCCGCGCGGCGCCGCAGGATCTCCAGCCGCGTCGCAGCGTCGGGCCCCTCGATCCGCGCGACCATGCCGCCGACGAACCGCCGGACGAGCTCCGGCGCCAGATCGACGAGCTCGCGCGGCGCGACGTCGGCCGTGACGACGACCTGCTTTCCGGCGTCGATGAGCGCATCGAGCGTGTGCAGCAGCTCGAGCTGGGTCTTGCCCTTGCCCCGCAGCGCCTGGATGTCGTCCAGCACGAACACGTCCAGAGAGCGGTAGAACTCGCGAAACCGCGACAAGGTGCGATCCTGCGCGCTTGCCGCGAAGTGCTGAAACCAGCGCTCCGCGCTCACAGCCCGCACCCGAGGCCCGGCCGGAGGAGCCTGCCCGACCCGAAGCAAATCGCTGCGCTCGGGCGCGCCCTGCTCCGCGAACGCCGTGGCGAAGCCCCGCACGAGGTGGGACTTCCCCGCGCCGCTGGCTCCGTGGATGAAGATCGGGTTGTAGACACAGCGGCCGGGCCGCGCGAGCGCGTCGGCGATGACCTGGAATGCCAGCCGATTGCCGCCGCCCTCGACGAAGTCGTCGAAACGCGGGCCCGATGCACGGCGCGCGTCGACGCCCTTCGTCGCCGGATGCCCCGTCGCACGAGCCGGCCGAGACACTGTGCCAGCGGCACCGGCCGCGCCAACGGCTCCGGCCCGCGCCGCCGCGCGCCCGCCGACACTCTCCGCATCCGTCGCTTTCCGCGCGACCGAGGCCCGCGCCTCCGCGCCGATGGTGGCGCGGCAGATCTCGTCTTCCCCCGCGCGGTGGCGCTGGTAGAGCTCGGGATCGATGACGAGCCGAACGTCGACCTCTCGCCCCGCCACCTCGCACAGCGCCGCACGAATCGCCGGGAGGTAGCGCGCCTCGATCCACTCCTGCACGAAGCGGTTCACGACGCCCAGACAGAGCTCCCCCTCCGACTCGGAGAGCACGGTCAGGCCGTCGAGCCAGCGCTCGAATCGACCGCGGCCGATCCGCGACGCCAACGGCTCGCGCACGGCGCGCCACCAGGAGAGTTGGAGCTCGGCAGACATGGCCACCTTCCAGGCCAGTTTCCCGGGGGCCCACGCAGGGTCCCGCCGAGAGCTCCGCCGCTCCCCGTCCACCGCTCGATCGCCCGATGGCCTACGGCCACATCGAACAACCCACGACGAGCCCCCGACACGAGCGCACCCGCTCGTTCGGCTTCACGCCGCGATCACCGGCAAGGGGGGTCGGCTAGCTACACCACCACGAGGCAGCCCGCTCGCCCGAATGCGGCAGGCCATCCTCGCACCGACTCCCCTTCACTTCTTCCCGACTCCTCGAACTCCCTTCGCGATTCCTCGTTCTGACGGCGTGTTCTCTTCTACCGACGCCGCTCAACCCGGCCGCTCACACCCGGCCACTCACTTCCGACGGCTTACGCCTCCACCGCTCGCGCCGCAACACCCGCCCTCGCTTCTCTCTCTGTCCTTTCCGCGGGCATTCGAGCCGTCCGCAGCGGGACCGCTCGGTCTCGAATCTCGAAGCATCCCGAGCCGCCGCGCCCCGCGCGAAATCAGAGCGCGCTGTCGGCTCGTCCGGCCTCGCCAGGAGACCGCCGCCGCCAGCCCATCGCTGAGAAACGCGCCAGAGAGTTTCGACACTGGACACACCATCAGACAGCGAATTGCTCTAATGCAAATCGCGCTGCGAGAAACCATCCCACGTCAACGCTGCGCGCCGAACCCTGCCAGGCATTCAACCCGAGCAGGCGTGCGGAGCACCACCGAAGCTTTCCACCTTAGTTGATCGCGGGAGATCGATCCGAGAAACCTACCATCTTGCCGACTCGACCGACTCGGCAAGACGGCCGGATCGTAGCAAACGTTCCGGGGAAGTGTCAACGAGGTAGCGTTCGGCCAACCGCCCCGCCTCACGTAAGACGGCTCGCGCCGCGAGGTTCGCAGCCGAAAAAAAAGTGCGACCGCGCGACGGGGTCGCCAGCATCCGCACGCGACGCCGGAGAAGCGTCACCCGGCGACCTGCGAACGACTGCGCGGAAGCGTCATTCCCTGGCGCGACGGCGCAGGTCTTTCAGAAAGCGCTGCTCTTTCTTCCACCACATCCGCCACCGCCACTGAGCGCTCGAACGCCGCGTCGCGCTCGCCAGCGGACGGTACCCGAAGTCCTCTCCGGTGATGCGGCGCAGCGCGCGATGCGCCTGGTCCCGGACGAACTCGCTCGAGTCGTCCAGAGCCGCGACACACGCGCCGATAGCGTTCTCGTCGCCGTGCTTGCGAAGGAACTCGAACACCACCGCGCGCACCTGTGCCGAGTCGTGCGTGGCGATCTCGAGCAGGAATCGCTGCGCGGGCAGTCCGATCGACTGAAGCCGCCGCGACGCACGCACGCGGTTGCGAGAGCGCTGACGCTGCAGCTCGCGAATCTGGGCGCGGATCTCCTTCTCGACCTTCGGGTCGAGCGGGGGCTCGTCGGACTCGGCGTCGGAGTCGGCGTCGGAGTCGGAGTCGGCGTCGGCGTCGGCGTCGGCGTCGGCGTCGGCGTCGGCGTCGGCG
>CAYMRB010000175.1:0-18761 GCA_964392615.1 uncultured Planctomycetia bacterium
CGCGTCGTCGGGCCGATCATCGTGGCCGGACTGCATGCTCACCGAAAGGACACTGTCCACCCGCGCCGCTTCGAGGCGACGGGGTCGATCGCACAGGAGGTCACGCTCGAAGCGACCGAACCGCGAAGCGGTGAGCTGCGCGCGACAGCGCAGGCCGGGGACGCGCGGCAGGAGATCGTCTTCGACCTCGCTCCGGGGAAGCCGACGCGGGACGTGTTCCGCCTCGGCCGGGGCGGAGTGGGCTACTCGTGGGGCTACCGCCTCCGAGGCGGCGAGGAGCGTTCGGGAGACGTGACGACGGGCGCGTCGTTTCACGCTCAGGACGACATCGTCTGCGGCGGCGTCACGCGTGCGGGGCTCTTCAGTCATCCTCCGTACCAGGGTGGCGTCGGCTACAGCTATGCCGACTTCGAGCCGATCCCCCTTCCCGACGAGCCGTGCGAGCTGCACGTATGGGTGGGTATCAAGGACGGCGGGCACGTCTCGGACGGCGTCGACTTCATTGTCGAGGCGACCCCGGAAGGTGGCGAAAGGACCGAGATCGCGCGCGTGAACACCGGCGAGCGATCTTGGCGTGAGCTGTCCGCAGACCTCTCACCGTTCCGCGGCAAGCGCGTCGGCATTCGCCTTGTCGCCGACGTCGGCCCCCGAGACAATTCGACGTCTGACTGGGCCTCGTGGGGAGAGCCGACGATCCGGCTCCTGCGATCGATCCCTGTCTTGGAGGTGCGCCCTCGAAGGCGTTAGGTTGACTTGAACAGCTTCCGAAGGCGGATCGCCAAGCAGACGGAAGAGCCGAGGGAGTCCGAAACAGTGAATGTAGCGGCGATCGACGCGCGGAAACGGCCTCGGGCGGCACGACGACGCACCTCGTCGTCGTGGCTCTGGGGACTCGTCGGATTCGGCGTTCTGTTCCTGGCAGGCAATCCGTCGCTGGCTGACTGTCCGCCCGCTCCGCGTCCGAACATCCTGTTCATCGTCACGGACGACCAGGCGCGCAGCGAGTTCAACTTCCTGCCGGAAGGCCGTGACGAAAACGGCAGGCCGCGGAACCTGAGCCCGACCATCGACCGTCTGGCTCGCGAGGGCGTGGTCCTCCTGAATCAGTACGTCAGCAGTCCCGTGTGCACGCCGTCGCGGTACTCAGTTCTGACGGGGACCTACGCCAGCCGGGCGCCCGGCTTCACTCGCGCCGCCACGCGCAACGAGCAGATCAACATCACCTGGAACAGCCACATCGACGCCGACACACCCCACCTCGCCCGCACGCTGCGACGGGCGGGGTACTTCACCGGTGCGGTCGGGAAGAACCACGTGATCCGCGCGCGCCAACGGGGCCGAGCGCAGGCGCCGGACGACGCTGCCGACCCGCGCGATCCCGAGGTGGCGGCCCACTACGCCGAGAAGCAACGCGAGCAGGTCCGCGCGTTCGAGGCGTGCGGTTTCGACTTTGCCGCCAGCCTCTACGCCGGGAATCTCCCTGGACACACGTGTCGGGCGCTCGAGTACCACAACATGGACTGGATTACGAGCGGCGCGCTCGCATTCCTCGACGCCTGGGGTAAGACGGAGAAGCCGTTCTTCCTTTACATGGCGACGACACTGAACCACGGACCGGGTCCACGGTTCAGAAAGTACACGGGAGATCCGCTCGCGACACCCGCCGGGCTCCTCGAGAACCCCCTCGCCGTCCAGCCGCCGCGCGCCGGGATTCCCGAGCGGGTTCGAGCCTCCGGCCTGTCGACGGCGGGCCCGGCTTGCGACGTTCTCTGGTTGGACGACGGTATCGGCGCCGTGCTGAAGCGGCTTGAGGAGCGCGGCGTTCTCAACGACACGGTCGTCTTCTTCTTCGACGACCACGGCGTCGAGAAAGGCAAGGCGTCGCTCTACGAAGGCGGTATTCGGTCCGTCAGCTTCGTCTGGTCCCCACGGCGCGTGAAGGGTGGCCGGCGTTCGAACGTCATGGTGTCCAACGTCGACTTCGCACCGACGATCATGGATCTCTGCAGCGTGCCGCCTCAAGGTCGCCACGCCGTGGACGGCAAGAGCTTCGTCTCGGTCCTCCAGGGGAGTGATGACGCGATCCACGACTACCTGTACTTCGAGCTCGGGGCGACGCGGGCGGTCGTGAAGGAGGGGTGGAAGTACCTCGCCTTTCGGCTCCCCGCGTCGATCCCCGAAAACCCGCCTCGACCGTACACGCATCTCGCCGACCGCCCGGGCGGCCGTGGCTCCGAGCGTCCGGCGATCGCGTTCTATCCCAATTACTTCGACGCAGACCAGCTCTACGACATCCGTTCCGACCCGCTCGAACGTCGAAATCTCTACCAGGAAAAAGAGCACGCGGCCCGACGCAGTGCGATGCGGGAGCTGTTGCGAGAGGCGGTGGCCCGAGTGCCCGGTGCCTTCGGCGAGTTCACCGATCCGCCCCCGGCCGGAAGATGACGATCAGCGACAGCGTCGACGACGCTCCCACTGCACACAGGAAGCACGTATCGTGAAGGGTCACGAACCGCTCTGGAGCCAGCTCCCGCCGATGATGCCCGACGATCGAACCCCGAGGCTCTCGTTGACGCTTCTCGCAGCGGCGACGCTGGCCAGCGCGCTTCTGCCGGTCGTGGTGTCGGCCGCCCCGGCGGAGACGCGGTCGCTGGGCAACGACCACATCCAAATCGTGTTCGCCCGGCAGGCGCGAACGTGGCGGCTGGCTCGACTGGCGAGGAGCGACGGAAGCGACGCGCTCGACGTGACGAGCGACGAGTTCGAGGTCCTGCTCTTCGACGGGCAGCGAGTCACGGTGGACGATTACCACGCTGACGGCGATGCGCGCATCGTCGTTGAAGGAGGGGCGCGAGTCTTCGAGACCGTCTATCGATGCCCGGAAGGCGGAGATCCCCGAGTGCCGGCATCGGTGACGGTGACGTATCGGATCGGGACGGGACCGTTCGTCCACAAGGAGATCCGGCTCGGCATGCGCGAGGGGCAGAACATCGACAGGCTTCAGGTGCTGCGCTTCTCGACAGCGCAGCCCGCGGAGCGTGGCGGCGAGGGGCAGCCGGTCTTCGTCGGCAACTGGTTCTTCGGACTCGACTACCCGGGCTTCCACAGTCGTCACAGCGACGGATTCGTCGAGCCCGACTTCCGCTACAAGCACCCCTATACGATCGACCTCGACGGCGCGGATCGCGAGCTCTCGCCCCGTCGGGGGCTCGTCACGTGCTTCCACTTCCCCGGTGCCGCGCGTCGCCGGAAGAACGGCTCGTGGGACGTCGTCGGCAAGCGCGCCGTCATGGGGCTGAGTCGGAAGCCCGGCGAGAGCGCCGAGCTGGCGCTGCTGGACTACATCGACGAGACGCGCCTCCCGCCGCGCAGCTACCTGCACTTCAACAATTGGTACAGCGACAGGGCCAAGAACCTGGACGTAGCGGTGTTCGCTGACGACGTCGCGGCGACTCTGCAGACCCGACTCCGGAGGTACGGCGCCAGGTTGGACGCGATGGTCCCCGACAACGGCTGGCAGAACGGCAAGACGTTCACCCGGATCTACGAGCCGAAGCCGGGACTGGACCTTGCGAAGCTGCGGCGCGCGTTGGCCCGAGTCGACACGGGACTGGGACTCTGGGTCGCTCTGGATGGCACGAAGAGCAGCATCTCTCGGGGTCTCGAAGTGGGCTATCGCCCCGCCTTGGCTGACGATGCCGATCTCTCCCATCTGCCCTGGTTGGCCAAGAAGAGGGCGTTCTTCGACCTCCTCGACCCGAAGTACCAGCGCGATCTCCGCGAGTCGCTGCGTCACATGATCGCGGCCGGCGGAGTCGACTACATCAAGCACGACTTCAACCACTGTATCACTTCGGGGCACCTGTCCTGGCGGCATGCGCGAGAGGCCTGCCTGGACGTCACGCTCGAGCTGCTGGCGTACGAACGCCGGCTCAACCCGCGCCTGATACAGAACTTCACGAACGGCGCCTGGTTCAGTCCTTGGTGGTTCCAACACGCTCACGTGATCTGGATGATGAGCGGCGATTCGGGCGGCAACGGATCGTGGCCGCAGCTGTCCTTGCGCGACGGCGCCACCACCTACCGTGACGCATGGCTCTATCAGAGCTTCAACCGCCCGGCCCACTGTGTGCGGCCGCTCGTCCGAATCGCCGACCTGATGACCCACGGCATCCTCTTCACGAAGAAGAAGCCCTTCACGGATTCAGAGGACACGCTGCGCGACTGGTCCGATTACGTGGTTATGTACTTCGCCCGCGGCACGACCCTGAAGGAGCTCTACATCGACCCCGAGCTGCTGGACGAGAATCACTGGAGAGTCCTGGGCATGACCTGCGCGTGGGCTCAGGCGGCTCAACATCGGCTACTCAAAACGGTGCTCATCGGCGGCGACTGCAGTGCCGGCGAGGTCTACGGATACGTCAGCTGGGTCGGAAACCGGGCGATTCTCACCGCGCGCAATCCCGGTCGGCGCGCTCGATCGCTACAGGTCCCGTTCGACACATCGGTCTACTTCCGCGGCGAGCAGGGGCGGCCGTTCCGCGCTCGCGTGATCTACCCGTTCGTCGAGGAGATGCCGTGGGCCCTCGTATCCGGTCGGCCCTTCAGTGTCGGTGTCCCCGGCGACTCGACCTGGGTCCTCGAGATTACGCGCGGCACACCGCGGGCGACCCGCGCCGCGTCGCCGCCGCCGCTCCCGACCGGCCGAGCCGAGCTCTCCGACGGTTCTTTCAGCGTCCGCGTGCCGATTCCCGACGAGGACATGGCGCGCTGCGACCTCCTCGTACAGGTACGCGGCACGGCGACGCCGGAGATTCGCATCGACGGAGAGGTTGCCGAGTGCCGCCTGCGAGAGGCCCGACGGTGGACGCTTTCCGCCTCCGACCTGCGCGAGCACCGCGGCGAGGCGCCGACGGTCACGGGGCACCTGCGGCCAAGAGCCGACTCCCGCCTGAATCAGGGGGCAACCCTTCCCATCGAGGTCTGGCTCGTGGCCGATCGTCGCGTGGCCGCGCCAGCGCCGCCGACGACGGCCGGACCGCTCCCGTTCCCGATCTCGCAGCACTACCGCCGTCAGACCAGCCTATTGCTCAAGGGGACTATCCCCCTGACCCGACGCCCCGGCGACGACGAAGCGACCACCAAGCCGCAACGACAACTCGGACGATAGGAACCCCATGAGGCGGATACGAATCGACAAGGTGATCGCTCTTTCCGCGGTAGCTCTGTGCCTCGCCTTCCCCTCCGTCGCCGTCGCCGCGCCCGATGGCAAGCCCAACATCGTGCTGATTCTCGCAGACGACGTCAGCCCGGACATGTTCAGCTGCTACGGTCAGGCCGGTGCAGCCCGGACTCCCAACATCGACCGGATCGGCAGAGAGGGCGTCCTGTTCCGCACGTGTTACGCTCCGGCGATCTGCGCGCCGTCGCGAGCCTTGCTCATGACCGGCAAGTACAGCACGACAACCGGAGTCTATCACAACGGACTCTGGCTGGACGGATCGAGGGGCAACCTCTTCACGAAGCAACACAGCTGGGCGAAGCTGCTCAGAACGGCCGGCTACGCGACGGCGATCGCCGGCAAGTGGCACTGCGGCGCGCTGGATCCGTGGGAGCCCGAGGTCGGCTTCGACGAGTACTGCCTCTGGGAGGGCACGGCCAAGATTCTGAGCAAGACGGGTGTGGACGTTCACGCCGAGGGTCTGCGCGAGAAGATCGAGCAGTCCGACACGCGCTACTGGCACCCGGCGACCCTGCAGAACGGCAAGTACGTCCGCGTGAAGAGATCCGACTTCGGACCGGACATCCGCTGCCGATTCCTGATCGACTTCATGGAGCGCATGGCCTCGAGTGGCAAGCCGTTCCTGGCCTACTGGCCCACCGTGATCCCCCACGGCCCGTACTCGACAACACCGCTCGCCGGGGAAGTCATGGATATCTCGCCCACGAGACCCGACCTGAAAGGCCTACGTTCCACAGCGCGCGCGGCCGCCATCGAGGGGTACGAGAAGAACGTGCGGCGTCGGTTCGTCAACCTCGTCGAGTACATGGACCTGCTCGTAGGCAAGCTGCTCGCCAAAGCCGAGGCGCTCGGCATCGCCGACAACACCTACTTCATCTTCTGCTCGGACAACGGTACGGCCAATACCGCGAAGAACCGGGGAGTGGAACGAGGGTGCCATGTTCCGTTCGTGCTGATGGGCCCCCGCGTCCAACGTGCCGGGCCGACGGACGAGCTCATGGACTTCTCGGATGTGGCGCCGACTCTGCTGGAGATGGCGGGCGCAGGACCGACGCCGGGATCGGCTTCGAGCCTCGACGGAAAGAGCCTGCTGCCCTACGTCAGCGGTGCTGAATCGGCACACCGGAAGTGGATCTACGGCTACGTCGGCGCTTCTCAGGTACTCCGTACGCGTCATCACATGCTGGAAGCCGTGAATCACATGTTCGACAGCCCACGGGGGCGGTTCTACTACACGGGCGATCACCGCTTCGGGCGCGGCTATCTCCGCGCGGACGGTGTGGCCGAGCACGCTTCGGCGCGCGACGCGTTCACGGAGATCCTCGCGCAGCTTCCGCCGCTGCGCCGCGACAACCCGCACTGGCAGAGTCGAAAGGGCCGGAACTGGCTGCAGCAGAACGACACGCCGGAAGCCGTGGAGCGGCACCTGCACAACCACAAGGACTACCGTTTCTACGATGAGGCGCCGCCCGCCGCGGAGACACCGTAGGGCGAACTCATCCGGACGCCAAACCGGCACGAGCGAGATCCTGACGCGACGGTGAATTCGATCGTCATGTGAGAAATCAGCGGGCGAAGTGTCGTTGACGAACACCGACCGGCATCGCATCGTGAAGCGAAGCAACCGGAGCGCGATGGCGTCGCGACGAGATGCGGTCGGCGTCCCGGAGGCCCATAGTCGACTGAGCGCAACGAAGCCAGCGGGCGGAGATGCCGCTCGAATGCACAGATATTTGTGAAAGGCGGCACTAAGCGCCCCCTGCTGTCGTTGCGCTGCCACGTGGAATCAGCACAATCGCGGACCCGACGCGTCCCTTGTTCAGGAGGATCCGATGTTCGAAGCGAGTCTCATGAGGCGAAGCGGATCGTCGGGAGCGTTCTCCCATCTCGCCGTCGTTGTAGCGTTGCTCGCGGTGGGGCCGCAGGCCTCCGCAGAAGGCAATGACGCAGTCGTCCACATTGCGGAAGGCGATGTGTGGAGTTTCTTCCGCGGCACCGAAGCGCCGCCGGAGGCCTGGAACCAGCCGGCGTTCGACGACTCCGGGTGGGAAGAGGGCCCGACCGGCATCGGCTACGGAGACGAGGACGACCGCACGGTTCTCGAGGACATGAGGTGCCAGCTCGCGGAAGGGGAAGGAGAAGAGCGGGAGTGCGTCGAGGGGGGTTACCTCTCCTACTTCGTGCGCACGACGTTCGAGCGCCCCGAGATTCCGGAGGGCCAGCGACTGTTCGCCGTGGTGAGCTTCGACGACGGCTTCGCGCTCTACGCGAACGGCGAGGAGGTCGGCCGGGTCAACCTGCCCGACGGCGAGGTCGGATTCGACACGCCCGCGTCGACGATCGTCGGCGACGCCCCGAGGGAGCCCGACGCGGTGATCGTGATCCCCGTCGAGCTCCTGCGGGAAGGCGCGAACGTGCTGGCGGCGAGCGTTCACAATCACAACCGCACGAGCTCGGATGCATCGTTCATCCTCAGCCTTCTCGTAGGTCATCCCGATGAGGGACCTCCGCCGAGCTGCGAGGACCTCTGCGAGCGCTCGGCAAACGAGCGCTTTCAGGTCTGTATCTCCGAGCGAGGCGAGGCCGCGGAGGAGGAGTGCGCCGCGATTCGTCGCGAGCACTTCCAGAACTGTGTCCAGCGAGAGTGCGAGGACGACCCCGATCCAGAGCCCACCTGCGAGGACCTCTGCGAGGAGAGGGCCAACGCTCTCTTCCACGAGTGTCGCGAGAACGGCGGCGACGAGGAATCGTGCGCCACGCGTCGTCGCGTAGCCCTCGAAAGCTGCCTGGTCGACGAATGCGACCACGATCCCGAGGAGCCCAACTGCGAAGCTCGCTGCGAGCTCGAGGCGAACGAGGCCTTCCACGACTGCGTCGAGGAGCGCGGCGAAGACGCGGAGGAGGAGTGCGCTGCGCGGCGCCGTGAGCAGATCCAGGGCTGCATCCGGGAGCGTTGCGATGATGAGCCGCCTCCGGACCCCGACTGCGAAGGAACCTGCGAGACGCGGGCAGCGAACGCGTTTCACGCCTGCATCGACGAACATGGCGAGGCGGCGGAAGAGGAGTGCCGAGCACACTCCAACCGCATGTTCGAGGCGTGCATTCGCGACTGCGACGGTACGATTCCCATGCCGCCGGAGTGCGCCGACGACTGTGCGCATCGCGGTGAGCGAGTCTTCCAGGATTGCCTCGACGCTGGCGGCGACGAGGAGGAATGCCGCGCGCTCGCGAGCGACGTCGTCGGTGTCTGTCTCGAGCGGTGCGGCGGCGCCAATCCTTGCGAGGACCGCTGCAGCGGTGCGGCCCAGATCGTCTTCACGGGGTGTCGACTCGCCGGCCTGCCCGAAAGCCAATGTCGCGAGCTCGCGAACCTCGTCCTGGAGGCCTGTGTCGGTGGCTGTGGCGATCCGGCTACGTGCGTGGAGCAATGCGCGGAGCTGTCACTCCGTGCGGTGGCCGAGTGCCGCGAGCGCGGTGGCGACGCGGTCGAATGCGAACGCCATGGCGTCGAGGTCGCCCGCGAGTGCAGCTCCTATTGCGATTCGGGTCCGCAACCACCACCGTGCGATGAGCGTTGTGAGTCGCGCGCCGACGAGATCGCGGCCCGCTGCCGTGCAGAGGGGCTCTCCGAGAGTCAGTGCGCGGAGACGCGTGCGACGTTCCTCGAAGAGTGCCTGGTCGAGATGGGCGAAATCTGCGACCGCGAGCAGCAGGCAGCGCAATCGATCTTCCAGGCATTCACCCGCGGCGACGTCGACGGCGACGGAACCGTCACCATGAGCGACTCGATCGGTCTGCTCGGATTCCTGTTCCTCGGCACCGAGGGCTCGGCATGCGAGGACAGCTCCGATGCGAATGACGACGGCGAGCTCAACGTCGGCGACCCGGTGACGATTCTCAATTACCTGTTCCTCGGCAGCGCGAGGCTGCCGGCGCCGTATCCGATCGCCGGACAGGACCCGACCTCCGACCATCTGATCTGCGCGCCTTAGTGCCGTGTTTCGCAAATATCTGTGCATATCGAGCGAGCAGATTCGTTCGCTGGCGAGGCGCGCGAAGGAGTCCATGCCGGAGGCCCATAGTCGACTGAGCGCAACGAAGCCAGCGGGCGAAGATGCCGCTCGTATGCACAGATATTTGTGAAAGGCGGCACTTAGCATGGCAGTCCGTTGAATAGAGGCTCCGAGCGCGATGGCAGCCATTTCGCCATCGCGCTCGGAGCCCTTTTCAACGGGCTGCTGAGCCGACTCCGAACTCTGGTCGAGGGCGACCACCGAGAGGCGCTCGCCATGGGACGCCCCCACGACTACCCTGTCGGCCATGCCCCGAAGCCTCGACGACTTCTGCCCCGGCTGCGGCCTGGTCGCCGACCATTGCGCTTGTGACATCCTGCCGCGCGTCGAGTTGCCCCTGCGCTTCCTGATCGTTCAGCATGTTTCTGAGCTGTACCGGCAGTCGAACACCGGGCGAGTTCTCAAGGCGATGCTCGCGGGCACCACCATCCACGTGCACGGTGTCCACCCGGACAGCATCCCCGCCGGCTTGGCTGGCACCGACGCGTTCGAGCCGCCGGCGCACGCGCGCCTCCTCTTTCCGCTCGTCGGCGCGGCAGAGCTTCGAGCCGACGATGGCACCGACGCGGGTGATTCCCGGCGGACGTATGTGATCCTCGACGCGACGTGGAGTCAGGCTCGCCGGATGCGGCGACGCGTACCCGGCCTCCACAGACTCCCGCCCGTCGCACTGCCGCCGGGACCTCCCTCGACGTGGCCCCTTCGCCGGGCACCGGCGCCCGGGAAGCTCTGCACGCTCGAGGCCGGAATCCGCACGGTCGCGCTGCATGGCTTTGCGAGAGAGGCTCGGGAGATGGAGCGGGCGATGGCAGAGATCGGCCGTCGACTCTTCTGGTCGCGCGGACGCCGAACGAATTTTTGACTCGCGGACCGCGACCTTCCTCGACGGGCTACCCAGCCGCTATCATCGTCTGAAAGCTAGCACCCAAACCGCGACCGTGAGATACGAATGAGACTCCTCCTCCCCCTGATCGTCATCGCCGGGCTCGCGAACGCGAGAGCCCAGACGTTCCCCGTCGAGACCGAGCTGGTGCGAGGCGGCGATGCGCCGCTGCCGCTGGACGTCGACGTGACGGGACTCGACGACCTGTATCTGGTGGTCACCTACGGCAAGGACTCCTACTCGAGCGACCAGGCGATCTGGGCGCAGCCCACTCTGACCACGAGCGACGGGACCGTGGTGGACTTGACGACCTTGGCCCCGCAGCGAGCCGAGGTGGGCTGGGGGCAGCTCGTGGTCGGTCGGAATCAGAACGGGGGCCGGTTGGCCATCGGCCGGAAGACCTTCGACTCGGGCTTCTGGGCTCACGGCCCTTCCGTGCTCCACTTCAAGCTCGGCGGCAAATACGCGCGCCTCCGGACGGTCGTGGGAATCGACCGTGGAGCGGGACGCAAGGGCAGCGTCCGTTTCATCGTGACCGACAAGGTGCCCGAGATGCCGCCTCGCCGCGCCTTCACCGGACGGCGCACCAAGCGGGCGCCGCCCGCACTGCCCAAGCCCCCGTCCGCTGCCACGAGCTCTCACCGCTTGCATCCCGAGGCGGCGGCCACGCTGCTCGAGCGAGGCATCGAGCGCCTCCTCTTCATTCGACGCTACACATTGAACGCCAACCACGTCTACACCGAGTACCTGAACAGCCGCTGGACGCCGGGGGGCGGCTTGACGTTGCTCGACTTGACCACCGGCGAAGTGCGCGACGTGCTTCCGCAGCTGACGGACGGGGTTGTCAACCGGTTCGACGTCTCCTTCGACGGGAAGAAGGTCCTGTTCGACTACAAGAAGGGGCCCCGCGACGGGTATCGCATCTTCGAGGTGAACGTCGACGGCACGGGGCTTCGTCAGCTCACGTTCCCCGAGGACGACGAAGCGAAGCTGGTCGAGCGGTACGGCAGCGGAGGCTACCACCATGGCACCGACGACATGCATCCGTGCTATCTCCCTGACGGCGGCATAGCGTTCGTGACGACGCGCTGTCAGTACGGAATCCTCTGCAACGCGGCGGACGTCTACACGACGAAGAACCTCTATCGCATGGACGCCGACGGCGGTCGCATGCGCCCGCTGTCGAACAGCCCCGTCAGCGAAGCGAGCCCGGCGATGCTGCCGGACGGGCGCATCGTGTACCACCGCTGGGAGTACGTCGACAAGGCCGCGGGCAACGTGAAGAGCCTGTGGTCGATCTACCCCGACGGTTCGGCGTCCTCCGAGATCTACGGCAACGCGATCACGTTTCCCGAGACCATGATCTACCCGCGGCCCATTCCCGGCGCGCACGGCAAGATCGTCATGCTAGGCACGTCGCACTGCTGTCCGAACAATGCCATGGGGGCGGTCATCGTCGTCGACACGTCGAAGGAGATGCGTTCGCCCGAGGCCATGACGTTCGTGACGGACGACATCCGCGCGCTGGCGCACACGGGCTTCCACTTCCGCGACAAGAACGGAGCCTGGAAGCTCGACAAGACGGGCTCCCACGGGCGGCTGTTCAAGGACCCCTACCCCGTCTCCGAAGACTTGTTCATCGCCGCGAAGAAGCCCAAGGGGCCGACGTGGGACGATCCCCGGGCGTACGATCTCTGCCTGCTCGACGGCGAGGGGAACGCCACGCCACTCTACGAGGACGGCGACATCTCCTGCTGGCATCCCTACGCTCTCGAACCTCGCGAGCGGCCTCCGGTGCTCGTTTCCCCCAAAGATGAACGACTCGCCCAGGCGGGGAGGGCGCTCTGCGTGGTGACCGACGTCTACGCCGGGATGGACGGCGTGGACCGAGGCGCGGTCAAGTACCTCCGCATTCTCGAGGAGGTGCCTCGCCCCTGGGCCGTTCGAAAGCCGTGGCATCCAGACGACCGAGACGGCATGGCGCACTCGGCCATCGGCGATGGCTTCCTGGGCCTCAAGGTTCAGCACGGCGTCGTTCCGGTCGAGGCCGACGGGTCGGCTCACTTCTACGTGCCAGCGCTGCGGAACATCTATTTCCAGGCCCTGGACGACCGATTCCTGGCGATTCAGACCGAGCGTACGCACGTGCAGTACATGCCGGGCGAGCGCCGCAGCTGCATCGGTTGCCACGAAACCGCCAACCAGACACAGACGAGCTCGACGGGCAACCCCATCGCCCTGGCACGCCCCGCGTCGGTTCCTGCTCCACAGCCGGACGAGCGGCGCGCACAGAAACTCTTCGACTACGACCGCGACATCCAGCCGATCTGGAATCGGCGGTGCTTGCCGTGCCACGGGACGGACGAGCGGGCCGGAGGATTGAGCCTCGACGGCCGCCACGTGGGCGTCTACAGCTCCTCCTACGCCAACCTCATCAAGCTCTCAAAGGGAAAGAGGCGCCTGCTGGGACACCGAGCACCTCGAAACGAGAACGTTGGCTCGGCCGAGACGGGGTTCCTGCCGCCGTACGCACTCGGCGCGCGAACCAGTCCCCTCGCGGCCATGCTGACGCGAGGCAGGATTCGCATGCGTGACCCGGAAGCCCAGACCTACGCGAAACGCTTGATCGAATCGCACGAGGATCTCGTGCTGAGCGAGGCAGAGATCCTCCGGATCACGAACTGGCTGGACATCAACTGCCAGTACCACCGCTCGTACTGGGGACGGCTACACGCGAAACATCGCGATCACCCGAACTACCGTCCCGAGGTGACGTTCGACGAAGCGCTGCTCCGACAGGTCCCGGAGTCGGTGGCGAGCGCCGAAGGGGAAGCTACTTCCGCACGAGTGCAGTCAGCGCGAACCCGAAGCTCAACGCTGCGGCGATAGCTGCCCCCGCCCCGGCGACGTAGTCCTGCTTGTCGAGGATCGCAGCGATCCCCAGCAACACCGACGCGATGCCGAGAACGACGAGGGTCGAGGTCAGCATCCCGATGAGCTGGTGTACGTTTCGGGAACCCGTATCGAGCGGCATGTCGCTGGCTCCACGTGGTGCGTGCGATTGCACGTCATCCTACATCGTGACGTCGGCCCCGCCTACGGCCCGGACGACCGGAGCGCTTCGACTTCCGTGAAGTACGCTCCGCCGGCCTTGCTCTTCTCATCGTAGAGCCAAGTGCGGAGCTCGGTCTTCCCGATCGGGAGATCCAGCTCGAAGACGACGCCCTTCGATCCCGGCTCGACCTCGACTTCTCGTGTCTGCCCTGCGATCTCCACCTTGGCGCGCACGGCGCGAACCGGCTTGCCGGCCGCGGCCGGAAACTGCCGAAGAGTCAGGCGATAGCGGCCAGCTCTCCTGACGTGGACCATCCACGGCCCGGTCACCCTCGGCAGCCTCCTGATCTGCCCGAAGTTCCACGGCGGGTTCCCCGTCTGCAGGTACCAGTCCTGGCTACACAGGGTGGTCGGGTTGTCGGCGGCATTGCCGAGATCGATCGACACCGGCGTCATGCGGCCCGAGACAGCTTCCCAGAATGGCGGATAGAGGGCGCGCAACTCGTCCACGACCTCGGGACGTGTCGCGGACACATCCCTCCGTTGGGCCGGATCCTTGCCGACGTCGTAGAGCTCCTTGCCGTCGATGAGCCGCCACGGTCCCTTCAGCACGCAGCTGTAGGACCACGGCTCGATCGCCCCTCTGAACCATGGCCCCCCCTGAAACTGAATCACCAGGTGATCTCGGTGAGGCGGGGCGTCGGGGCTCTTCAGCTGAGCGGCGAAGGAGATCCCGTCGGGACGATGCGGGTCGGGGACGGAGACGTCGCACAACTCGGCGAGCGTCGGAAGGATGTCCAGGTGGGCCGCAAGGGAATCGATGTCGCGGCCCCCACCGATGCCACCTCCAGGCCAGTGAAGGAAGAACGGAACGCGGTGCCCTCCTTCGTAGATCGACGACTTCTTGCCGCGCATTCCCGCATTGAACCCCTTGACCGCCTCCGAGGTGAGGCTCTCGAAGGTTGCGCCGTTCGCCGTGCCGTTGTCGGTCATGAAGATCAGGATTGTCCTCTCGGCGATCCCGATCGACTCGAGCCGTTTGCGAAGAACGCCCAGGTTGTGGTCGATGTTGGCGACCATCCCGTAGAACTGCGGCCCCGAGCGCCAGTTCGCCTTTCCCTCGTACGGCTGGCTCCACTTCGGCGGGACACGATAGGGGCCGTGCGGCGCGTTGGGCGCAAGGTAGAGGAAGAACGGCTTCTCCCGGTTCTCTTCGACGAACCGTATCGCTTCGCCGAACCAGACGTCCGTGCAGTACCCCTCGAACTTCTCGAACTTCCCGCCGCGCTCGTAGGTGTCGTCGAAGTAGTCGTTCCCCCAGTGGTCCGACGCCTGACCGACTCCGCCGCACCGATGCCAAACGACGTCCTGGAAGCCTCGGTCCTGCGGCCGATGGGGCGCGCTGTCGCCAAGGTGCCACTTGCCGATCATGCCGGTGGCGTAGCCGCCCTGCGAGAAGACGTCGGCGATCGTCCTCTCGTCCGTGTGCATCATCGTCCGGCCACAACTCGTCCGGTAGGCGCCCGTCCGCCCCGGATGGCGGCCGGTCATCAATGCCGCCCGGGTCGGCGTGCAATACGAGCTGACGTGGAAGTTGGTCAACCGGACCGACTCCGCATGGAGTCGGTCCAGGTTCGGCGTCTTCAGGATCGGGTTCCCGTGGCAGCTCAGATCGCCGTAGCCCTGATCGTCGGTCATGATCAGGATGACGTTGGGCTTCTCCGTCGATCCATGAACGGACGACGGGAGGAACCATGCCGACAGGAGAGTCGAGAGAAGAAGGGAGAGGAATCGGGTCATCGGGTCTTGGCTCGCTTCCGTTTCAGCCACACGCTGCGCGGCTTGTCGGGGCGCTCCTGCTGCGGATCGAAGAAACGCACGTTCTTCCCGACGCGGTCGTGATCGCCGATGTCCTCCCGTGCCGTCTCCGCGATCGCCTGCAATCGGCTCACGACATCCGGATTCTCCATCGCCACGTTCGTGGTTTCCCCGATGTCCATCGCGAGGTCGACCAGGAAAGGTGCCGCGATCTCGCGGTCGTCACGCGGGTGAATGTAGGGATTGCGCGCGTGCCGCCCGAGCCAATCCGGATTCTCGGGCCGCGGGACGATGAGCTTCCACTTCCCCTGCCGCACCGCCTGCAGGTGGTTGAGGTGAAAGTAGAGATAGTGCTTCTTCGGATCCGCCTTCGCGAACTCCCCACGCAGCAGGTGGGAGATATCCTGTCCGTCGATCACTCGGTCGTCGGGCACCTCGGCGCCCGCCAGCTCGGCGAAGGTCGGGAGCAGGTCGATCGTGGCTGCCAGGTGCGGGCACACCTTGCCCGCCGGAACCCTTCCCGGCGCCCACGCGATGGCCGGAACCCGCACGCCCCCCTCCCAGGTCGAGACCTTCCCGCTCCGTAGAGCCCCCGCCGAGCCGCCGTGATGTTGCGGCAGGTCTCCATCGACGAAGCCCTTGCTCTTGCTCAGCCAGGGCCCGTTGTCGCTCGTGTAGATGACCCACGTGTTCTCGACCAGCCCCAGCTCCTTCACCGCCTTCACGATGCGGCCCACGTTGAAGTCGATCTCCTCGATCACGTCCCCGTAGAGGCCCCGCGGCGACTTGCCCTTGAACTGCTCCGACGCCGCGAGCCTCGTGTGAGGCATGGTGTGCGGAAGGTAGACGAAGAACGGCTGGTCCCCTTGGCGGCGCATGAAGCCGATCGCCTCGTCCGTGTAGCGCTTCGTCAGGGTCGCCATCGGGGCCTTCTCCTCGATGCGATCCGCGTTGCGATAGAGGTCCACGAACCCGTCGTTGCTGGTCGGGGTGCCGAAGAAGTAGTCGAAGCCCTGGTGATTAGGCATCAGGTCCGCGAAGAATCCACGCTGCGCGTGCTTGGCGAGATCCCATTTCCCGAAACAACCCGTCGCGTATCCCGCCTCCTTCAGGATTTCCGCGATCGTGATCTCCCGGGAGTGCAGGTGCGGGTGCACGTTTTTCACGTTCCCGCGCTCCGCGACGCGCGGCGGATAGCAGCCCGTCATGAGCGCCGCACGGGACGGCCCGCAGATCGTCTGCGCGTAGAAATCCGTGAACCGCATGCCTTCCGACGCGAGCCGATCGAGATGCGGCGTCCTGATCTTCTTCGAACCGTAGCACCCCAAGTCCTCGTATCCCTGATCGTCGGCAAAGATCAGGATGAAGTTCGGCGGACGGGCTTCCGCGGCGCCGAGTTGCGGGGGATACAGGAGAAACAACGCTGCGAACAGGGTCGCGGCCATTGTGCCTGTCCGGACTCCGTGTGCTAGGGTCATCCTGGTCCTTCTCCGACATGCCCCACCAGACTCCAACGGCTGACGAACGGGGATAGCGTATCGGGCCGTGGCCACGCGATCCAGCGGCGAGGCTCGCGGGCTCCCAGGGATCTGTCGGATCATGTATCATGGTCGACGCTCGCCGATCGATCACCTGGCCCTCCCCTCATACTCTCACCTCGAAATCCACATCATGAAGAGCATCACGCGCATCTTGTTGGGCGTTCTACTCGTCTCCCCGCTGCAGGCGAATGACGGTCTTCCGGGCAAGGTCCTCATCCCGCTCGGCTCCGGTGAGTGGAAGTACCATGCAGCCGCCGAGGCTCTACCCGAGAGCTGGCCGCGACTCGACTTCGACGACTCGAGCTGGAAGACCGGTACCGCTCCTCTCGGTTACGGAGAAGACGACATCGCGACGACGATCTCGTTCGGCCCCGACAAGAACGCGAAGTTCCCGGTGGCCTGGTTTCGGAAACGATGCACGATCACCGCCGACGCTCGCGCCGGTCTCACGGATTTCGCCGGACGCGTCCGACTGGACGATGGAGGGATCGTCTACCTGAACGGCCAAGAAGTGTTCCGCGCGAACAAGAGCGCGGCGAGCTCCACCTGGGCCGACGAGACGCTGTCCGTGGAGGGTGAACATGTCCTCTTCGAGATTCCGGCAGACTCCGTCGTCGCCGGTGAGAATGTCCTCGCCGTGAGCGTCCACCAGGCGAACGCCAAGAGTAGCGACCTCGTGATGGATCTCGAGCTCCGCGGCCTCGGCCCCGCCGCAGGAGGATCATCGCTCGACACTCTGAAGGCCGCGCTGGCGGTTGTCCAGGACGTCGGCGCTGCCGCCCAGCGCATCTACGAGTTCGAGCAATGGCTCGCATGCGACGAGACGAGTCGCGAGAACCTCGCGGAGTTCGCTGCGGTCGGAAAGGCGCTCAGCAAGGGCGCGTCAACGAAGGCGCGCGACCTGTTGATCGACTCCCGCGCCAGGATGATCCGGGCGCAACGCGCTGCCGAGATGGAGGCTCGCACGCTCAGGCTCGGCAAGCACACGATGCCGTTCTACTACCGGATCTGCGGAGAAAAGCCCGCGACAGGCCGCAGTCTGTTCATTTCCATGCACGGAGGTGGCAACACCGCCAAGCGAGTGAACGACTCCCAGTGGAACAATCAGAAGCGCCTCTACGAGCCGAAGGAGGGCATCTACCTCGCCCCCCGGGCCCCCACCGACACCTGGAACCTCTGGCACCAATCTCACATCGACCGTTTCTTCGACCGGTTGGTGGAGAACCTGGTCGTGCTCGAGGACGTCGATCCGGACCGGGTCTACATCATGGGCTACTCGGCGGGTGGCGACGGGGTGTACCAGCTCGCTCCGAGGATGGCCGATCGCTGGGCCGCGGCGGCGATGATGGCGGGGCATCCGAACGAGACCAAGCCGTTCGGCCTGCGGAATATCGGCTTCACACTTCACGTGGGTGGCCGCGACACCGCCTACCGCCGCAACGAGATCGGCGCCGAGTGGAAGAAGAAGCTCGCCGCTCTGCGGGAGGCGGATCCGGCTGGCTACCGACACGACGTCCAGGTGCATCCTGGAAAGCCACACTGGATGGATCGCGAGGACCGAGTGGCCGTACCCTGGATGGCGGAGTTCACACGCGATCCGATCCCCGAGCGCATCGTCTGGTATCAGGACGACGTGGCGCACGAACGCTTCTACTGGCTCGCTCTCCCCGCTGGCGAAGCGAAGCGCGGTCAGCACATCGTCGCGACGCGGAGCGGTCAGAAGATCGAGCTGGAGAAGACCGACGGCTGCGAGCGCCTGATCATCCGTCTGAACGATGAGATGCTCGACATGGACAAGCGCGTCGAGGTCGTGGCCGGCGGTCGGAGGCTCTTCCGCGGCAAGGTGACCCGCAACCTCGACACGATGGTCCGCACGCTCGCCGAGCGCGGCGATCCCCGATCCGTCTATTGCGCCGAGATCGAGGTGGAGCTGAGCCGTTAGCGAGCGACGGAACTCCGCGTGAGCCCGCTGGAGAGCTCCCGGATTGCTGGACGTCGACCTCGAGCCGGTTTCAGATGGGAGATAATCGGTTGCCCTGTCAGAGAGAGCGTCGGTGTGTCATGAGAAACCCATGCGCGTGGTTGTGCATCCTCGTCGGAATGGGTGCTCCTCTGGTTCTCCGCGTCAGGCGGCATTACTCGTACCGCCC
>CAYMRB010000176.1:0-18672 GCA_964392615.1 uncultured Planctomycetia bacterium
AGTCGACTATGAGCCTCCGGCACGGACTCCTTCGCGCGCCTCGCCAGCGAACGGATCTGCTCGCTCGACCTGCACAAGCACTTGCGAAAGGCCGCACTTCGATCGTCAAGGAGCGAGTGAGATCATGTTGCGTCGTGCCCTCGTCGTGGCGTTGTTCTTCGTATTCGCGGTCCATGCGCCGAGCATGGCCGGCGAGCAGGCATTCATCCGGGGGGATTCCAACGCTGATGGCGCGACCGACATCAGTGATGGCGTTGCCACGCTGGGCTTCCTGTTCCAGGGTGACAGCGCCCTGCCCTGCGAGGACGCGGCGGACGCGAACGATGACGGTGGCGTCGACCTGTCGGACGCCGTCGCGACGTTCAACTTCCTGTTCCTCGGAGGCGCCGTGCCGCCGGATCCCGGCCCCGCGGAGTGCGGCGTCGATCCGACCGACGACGCGCTCGGCTGCGACGCGTTCGATCCGTGCCCGACCGTCTTCGATCCCACCGGGGCGATTCTCGCAGCCCGTGAGGGCGAGGATGGCGAGGCGGATATCTTCGTCCCGGGCGTCGTCGTCACGTACGTCCGGCCGACCGTCGACAGCGCGCCGGCGGGGTTCTTCGTCCAGGCAGCCGCGACCGGACCGGCGATTCTGGTCGAGCTCGACCCGGCCGGCCTCGACCCGGTGCCGCAGTCCGGCGACACGGTCGAGTTCGGCGCGACCGAGCTCGGCACGATCTTCGGCGCGCAGACGATCACGGCGATCTCCGACTTCGCGGTCGTCGACACCGGCTTCGACCTCGAGCCGTGGGTGCAGGATCTCACCGACGCGGCTGACGCGGTCAGCGGACTCGACAATTACGAGAGCGAGCTCATCGCGGTCTCGGCGACGATCAGCGGCGCGTTCGGCGGCGCGGGCGGCGGCCACGTGGCCGCGCAGATCGACACCGCGGCGATCTCGGGCGACAGCGATCTGAGGGTGCGCATGCCGACGACGCTGAGCGACGTCCTCGCGTCCCAGCACGATGTCTTCGGTCCGGGCTGCTCGTTGTCCCTCGTCGGTCCGATGTGGCGCTTCTTCGACCAGGCGCAGCTGTCGGCCTACGGCGAGGAGGACGTCTCGGTCACCGATTGCCCGGTCGTCGTCGATCCCGTCTCGGCGATCCTCGCAGCTCGCGTTGGCGCGGATGGCGCGGCGGACATCTTCGTGCCGGATGTCGTCGTCACGTACATCCGTCCGGCTGTCGCCAGCTCGCCGTCCGGCTTCTTCGTGCAGGCGGCCGAGACCGGACCGGCGATCCTCGTCGAGGTCGACCCGGCCAGCCTCGACTCCGTTCCGCAGCCCGGAGACACGGTCGAGTTCACCGCGACCGAGCTCGGCACGACCTTCGGGGCGCAGACGATCTCGGCGATTGCCGACTTCGCCGTCATCGGCTCCGGCTTCGACCTCGGGCCGTGGATTCAAGATCTCAGCGATGCGGCTGACGCGGTCACCGGCCTCGACGACTACGAGAGCGAGCTCATCGAGCTCACCGCGACCGTCAGCGGCGACTTCAACGGCGCGGGCAGCGGCCACGTCTCGGCGCAGATCGACACGGCGGCGATCTCTGGCGACGGCGACCTGAAGGCTCGTATCCCGTCCGACCTGCACGACTTCCTCGCCTCCGAGTACGAGTTCGGTCCGGGCTGCGAGTTCGCGCTCATCGGCCCGATGTGGCGATACTTCGGCCAAGCGCAGCCGTCGGCCTATGGCGAGGACGACATCGCGGTCATCGGCTGTGCCGCGCCGCAGGTCACCGGCGCCGAGGCGACGAGCTCGACCGAGGTCGTCGTCCGCTGTGATCGCACGATTCTCCCCGGGAGCGTTGATGACCCCGAGAACCAGATCGAGTTCGTTCCGGAGCTCGCGGTACTCGACGCGGTCGCGTCCGGCATGGAGATCACCATCACCACCGCGGAGCACGCGCCGCTCACCGGCTACACCGTGTCCGTGTCCGACGAGATCACCGACACCCTCGGCACCGGTATCGATCCTGCCGCGAACTCGGCAGAGTTCACGTCGTTGCCGGTCGGCCTCGCGGTGTCATCGGTCGACTATCCGGCCATCGCGCACGGAGCGAGATTGGCGATCTCCGGCAGCGGGTTCTCGGATGCGACGATCGTGACGATCGGCGGTGTCGATGCCGGCCTGATCACGGTCGAGTCCGACACGTCGATCGTCGTCGACGCGGTCGGCGACGACGTCCCGGTCGGCGCGCAGGACCTCGTCGTCGAAGTTGGCGGCGATGAGACCGATCCATTCGAGGTCACCGTCATCCACCTCGTGATCAACGAGGTCGACGCCGACCAGCCCAGCACGGATGCGGCCGAGTTCATCGAAGTCTCGGCCGGCATCGCCGACGTCGACCTCACGGGCTACTCCGTCGCTCTGTACAACGGCGGCAACGACTCGCGCTACATGACGGTCGAGCTCGCCGCGACGACCGACGCGAACGGCCTCGTGTTGATCGCGCCCGAGGGTTTTGCTCCGACGCCGCAGATCACGTTCGGAGGCGCGACGAATCAGGTGCAGAACGGCTCCGACGCCGTCGCGATCCTGCAGGGGACGGACCTGCCGAACGAGTTGCCGACTGCGGGGATCATCGACTCGCTCCTCTACGGCACGAACGATACTCCGGACGCGGAGCTCTCCGCGGCGTTCGGCTTCGACGGCACCGCGAACGACACGCAGAGCGCATCGATCCAGCGTTGCGGCACGACGCGAAACGATCTTCTGAGCTGGGAGACGGTCGAGCCGCCGACTCCGGCCGCCGAGAACATCTGCGGCGGGTAACGGCTGACCCACGCCAGGTGACGGTGAGGCGCCGGAATCAGCGTTTCACCGTCGCCTCGCGCGCGATCCGCAGGCCGTCTGCGACGTCCTCGCCGCGGCGCAGCGCTCGGGCCAGCGCGCGCAGGACCTCGGGGCGGTCGAGGAGCTTGCGCAGCTCCTCGCGTTCGGCCGCGGTACGCGTGGCGTGTTTCGACACCCGGTCGCGGTGGATGTCCCGGAACGTCGTCATCTCGCGCACGGCGCGAGAGACGACGCGGGCTTGCACCTGGCGGCGGTGCAGCCTCGCCGACTGCTCGCTCTCATCGCGGGTGTGCGTGATCGACGTCAGCTCCGGAGCGGTCGCGGGCAGATCGTAGCGCTGGGTCTCACGCAGCCCGAAGAGCGATGGGCGAAGCAGCTCGCGGCGGCCTTCAGGCGTCTCGCGTCGCGAGCTAGGTTTCGTCTTCAGAAGCGTCGCGCTGTAGGCGTACTCGTACGTGCGCACGCGTGTCGCCGGATCGAGCGGTAGCTCGAGCGCGCGCTGCGTCCAGACGAGCGTGCGAGGCGGGCAGCCGCTTTGGCCGTAGACGTGCGCGACTGCCGCCACGATGCGGCCGCGCTCCGGCGGCGAGGTGAAGCGCGTCAGCAGCTCCTTCGCTCGCTTCTCGACAGCGTCGAACGGCGTCTTCCGACCGGCCCGCATCCGGTCGAGCGCGACCAGCTGTCCCGTCAGCGCCGGCGTCTGGCCCGTCGGCCGCACGGCGTCCTCGTCCCATGCGCGGATGCGACGCGTCAGGAACGCGACGAGCGTCGGATTGCGCTGCGCTCGCGGCGCCAGGCCGAGGTCGGCCAGCACGGTCACGTCGAGGAGCTCGGCGGGCGGCGGGACGAAGCGCTCCTCGAGAGAGACCAGGTCGACGGACCAGCGGATCTGGTCGAGGAGATCCTCGACCAGCGCCGTGCGAGTCGAGAGCGCGTCGCGTTTCGCCGCCGCCTCGAGCTCCGGTAGCGCGGACTTGCCGATCTCGATCAAGCTTCGCGCAGCCCCGGCTCGCATCGCGGCGGAGCGGCTGCCGAGGTTGTCGATGTGACGCCGCACGACCTTCGCGTCGACGTCGGCCGACGCCTGGAGAGAGGCGGAGCCGAGAAGGCAGACCGCCAGAGCCGCTCGCGTCCAGATCGTTCCGTTCATGGTCTTGCTCCTCGCGTCGGGGTCGATTCTGGACGTTGACCCGAGGGGCGGCGAAGAGTTCCTCGCGGGAATCCGCGGTTTTCCGCTACCCTGGTGCGCCCGGCGGCGATGGATCGCCGGGGCGCCGATCTCCGATCGCTCACTCCCGCACCTCGATGTCGACCCTGATCCAGATCCAGGGCCTCCACAAGGCCTACGGCCCCGAGCCGATCCTCGACAGCGTCACCGCGACGTTGTCCCGCGGCGACAAGATCGGCGTCGTCGGCCCCAACGGCGCCGGCAAGAGCACCCTCTGCCGCCTGATCCTCGGCGATGAGGAGCCGGACGGCGGCACGATCAAGATGGGCCCCGAGCTGCGGCTGAGCTACCTCGAGCAGCACAGTCCGTTCGAGCTCGACGAGACGGTGCTCGGGTTCCTGATGCGCTATACCGGGCGCGAGGAATGGCATTGCGGCAAGGCGGCCGGGCGCTTTCTGCTCAAGAACGAGGCGCTCGAAGCGCCGATCGGCAGCTTGCCGGGCGGCTTCCAAACGCGCGTCAAGCTCGCGGCGATGATGCTGCGCGACCCGAACTTCCTGATCCTCGACGAGCCGACGAACTACCTCGACCTCAAGACGCTCATCCTCCTCGAGCACTTCCTTCGCGACTTCAGCGGCGGCTTCCTGATCGTGTCACACGATCGATCGTTTCTGCGGCGGACGTGCTCGCAGACGCTCGACATCGCGCGCGGCAAGCTGACTCTCTTTCCCGGCGACATCGACGCGTGGCTCGAGTTCGAGGCCGAGCAGGATCAGCTCGCGAAGCGGTACAACCGCAACATCGAGGCGAAGCGCAGGGACCTCGAGGAGTTCATCGCGCGCTACCGCGTGCGCGCGGCGACTGCGTCGCGTGCGCAGTCGAAGATCAAGCAGCTCGATCGCCTCGAGACGATCGCGGTGGACAGCGAGCTGTCCACCGCCCACATCCGCATGCCGAAGGTCGAGGCGCGCAAGGGCGTCGCGCTGCGCTGCGAGGATCTCGACATCGGCTATCCGGACCGCACCATCGCGTCGGGCATCCGTTTCGAGATCGAGCGCGGCCAGCACGTGGCGGTGCTCGGCGACAACGGCCAGGGAAAGACGACGTTCTTGCGCACCATCGCGGGGGATCTCGAGGCCCGCGGCGGGTCGTTCCGCTGGGGGCACAACCTCGACCACGCGTACTACGCGCAGCACGTCTACACCGCGCTCGACCCGCGCCTCACGGTCCACGAGTACCTCGACCGAGAGGCGGCGCCGGAGACGACGCGGCAGGAGGTCCTCGACATGGCGGGCAGCTTCCTCTTCCGCGGCGAGGAGGTCGACAAGCGCGTCGCGGTCCTGTCGGGAGGCGAGCGCGCGCGCCTCTGCCTGGCCGGGCTCCTGTTGAGCAAGCAGTCCGTGCTCCTCCTTGACGAGCCGACGAACCACCTCGACTTCGAGACGGTCGAGGCGCTCGGTCGCGCGCTGAAAACCTACCGCGGCACGATCTTCTTCGTCAGCCACGATCGCACGTTCGTCGGACGCGTCGCGACGAGTATCGTCGACGTCGCCGACGGTGAGGTGAAGCTCTATCCGAGCGACTACGACAGCTACGTCTACCGCACCGAGCAGGAGGTCGAGGCGGACGAGGCGGCCGTCGCGGAAGCGGCGCGCGCGGGTCGCTCGGACGACAGGCGCGCCGGGCGCGACCAGAGCCCGGCAGCCAACGAGAAGGAACGCCGCAAGACGCTGCGGGCACGCGTGCGCAAGCTGCGCCGCCAGATCGAGGCCTGCGAGAAGCAGGTCGCGGTGTACGAGGCAGAGCGCGAGGAGATCCACAGCTACTACCTCGCGCACCCGACCGACTTCTCGAAGGAGCGCCAGCAGCGCTCGGAGGAGCTCGACCGTCTCGTCGCCGACGAAGAGGCGCGCTGGATGGAGCTACTCGCCGAGATCGAGCCGCTCGAGGACGAGGTTCGAGGGCTGTGAGCCGTGAGTTCCGCGATGGATAGACAGCCTTCCGTAGTGGCGGAGCCTGGGAGCTCTCGATGGGGTGGAACGATGAGTCGGATGCTCCTGGCCTCCCTTGTGGTCGGTGTCCTCGCGGGGTGCGGTGAGAAGGGATCTGCGCTGAAATCCATCGATGACGAAGCGATCGAGGACATGCGCGGTTTCATCGATCGAGATGTAGCCGCTGGACTCTACTCCGAGGAAGAGATCATCGACTCGGTCGTGGACCTGCTCGCCATCGACTACGACAGCGCAGCTCTCAGGCCGTTGGCGGAAGAGCACACGAGAGCGGCCCTGAAGGAACACCTTCGGGAGCAGCGCGATTGGCCCGTCACGACGGATTGCGATCGTCTGGACAGCGCGTTCGCCGAACTGGAGACGGCGGGCATCGTGTGCCGCCAGGATTTCTCCTGCTGCGGGACGTGTGGCGTCGCGGAGATCCGGGACGAGATAGAGGAGACCCGAGACGAGGGCATGCAGGTCCACGGCTACACCTTCTATCACGCGCAGGACACGGAGTCGGCCATCGAAGGCGATGGGCTGTACCTCAACTACGGCGCCACGGAAGAGGGTGAAAAGGCCGCCCTGCGCGTAGCCAACGAGATCGCCGCTGCGCTGAAGAAGCACCAGCTTCGTGTCGAATGGGACGGGACGTGGGAGACACGAATCGGCGTCGAGCTCGACTGGAAGCGGCGAGTGGTACGGTGAAGCGCCTTGGCCCTGCCGGGCTCGCTGAGAAGAGGGCCACCACAGAGGACTCAGAGCTCCTAGCCCGGGGGTTGCCCGGAACCCAATGTGCTGCCGCCGTCGCCCGCCGCCTCGACGCGCGCCTTGATCTGCTCCATGTCCTGCGTCAGGCACTTCCGTAAGGTTCCGGCCATCATGCAGCTGAGCGGGGACATCAGCTTGGCCATGAACGTGACCGGCTGCGCCCCGAACTCGCACTCGACTCGTGTACCGGCACCCTCCGGCTCGAAGCGGAAGATCGTCGAGTAGTGCGCGCCGCAGGATTCGGCCTCGACGGTGTAGCTCGACGGTGGGTCGAACTTGGTGATCTCCATCTCCTCCGTCGCCTCGCGCTTGAACATGACGCGCGTTTCGCGGAAGCGCGTGCCGACGCCGACCGGGCCGTCGGTCAGCACCTCGCACTTGACGATGGCGTCGATGTGCTCCGCGCAGTGTTCGAGGTCGGTGAACGCCGCGAAGACCTCCTCGCGGGGCGCGCCGATCGTTTCGGTGATGGAGACCTTCATGTTCCCTCGGTTCCGCTGCGGCTCGGTAGTCGTGCTCGGAGGATTCCGGCAGGCCGATTCTACTCGCTTTCGAGCGTCGTTGAATGACGTTCGGCTGGCGGATACGCTACTTCCTCGACGGGCATCCGCACCGGAGTGCGAGCTGCTGCGACCTCCCTGCCGGCAGAATCCAGAAGAGGAAGAACCATGGCGCGATCCGCTGCTCTAATCTTGGCGGTGTTCTTGACGACAACGGCCGCGTTGCGCGCGGACGAGCGATTCGATCCGCTGAAGCACTTCCCGGCGCCGTCGATGCTGTATCTGTCCGTCGAGAGCGTTTCCGGTCTGAAGCAGAAGCTCGCCGCGACGCTCGCCGGCCGCATCGTCACCCACCCCGACACGAGCCTCGCGTTCGGCGGCCTTCTCAAGACGCTATCGGAGAGGATCGAAGAAGAGACGGGGCCGGTGCGTCAGGTGACCGGCAAGGGGGTATTCGAGCTGCTCGGCATGTTCGAAGGCCGTTTCGCGCTGACGGTGCGCGGCATGGGGCCGGCCGGCCCCGAGCTGGCGATCGCCATCGAGCTCGGCGACAACCGTGACGACATCCTCGGAGTCCTCGGGCGATTGCGCGCGATCGTGGAGGACGAGGGCGGGCCGCTGACGACCGCGAAGGTGGGCGGTGCGGACGTCGTCACGTGGCCGTCGGATGGGCCGCCGATCCTGCAGACGGTTCTCGGCGATCACCTTCTGTTCGTCGCCGGCGATGGGCTCCTGAAGGCGATTGCCGACGCGTACGCGGGTACGGGCAGCGGGCCGACGCTCGGCGATAGCGACATGATGAAGGGCCTCGCCAAGCCGCTCTCCGTGCCGGGCCGGGAGGTCACCCTCGCGATCGACGTCGCGGCGATTCGTCAGCTCGCGATGGCCTTCGCAGGACCGAACGAGAGCGCGGAGATCGAGACGGTGCTCCGCCTCACCGGCCTCGATCGCGTCGGCGCGATCGGCAAGGCGGTCGGCTTCTCCGGCTCGGCGTCGCGCCCGTCGTTCGTCGTTCTGACGCCGAAGGGCGATGGCGGCCTGCAGAAGGTCTTCCGCATGGCGATGCCGCCCATCGAGAGTCTCGACGGAGCGCTCGAGCAGATTCCTCGCGCGGCCCACGAGATCGCCGCGTCGCGCGTCGCGGTCGGCGAGCTGTTGCGGGGGCTCGACTCGCTCGTGCGGCTGCATTTCCCTGAAGCGGGCAGCGAGATCGACGAGCTGAGCGCGCAGCTCCAGCAGCACACCGGGCTGTCGCTGCGGGACGACCTGATGCAGCTCGGCCCGATCACGACGATCGGCTTCAACGTCGAGCCGCCGGCGGGTGGGCTGTTCTCCGATCAGCTCATGCTGTTTCGGACCGCCGAACTCGAGCCGTACTGGAAGGTCGGCGTGACGCTGGCGAAGCGCATCGGCGCGGAGCCGCAGACGATCGACGTCGGCGACGCGAAGATGGTCTACCTCAATCCGGCAGCGGGAATGACGGCCGGGGGCGGGCTGCTCGGCGAGCTCCTCGAGACCGGCGATCCGACCGAGCTGTTCGAGTCCGAAGAGGCCGTCATGGGCCTCATCTTCGGCTCCGTGCGTCTGGCGCGGACCGACCTCGCCGATGGCTGGAGCGTCGTCAGCTTCTACCCGCAAGCCGTGCGGCGCTATCTGAGCCACTACGCCAAGGGCAAGAAGCTGTCCGACAACGCGGCGTTCGCGAAGTACGCGCGCGCGAAGATCGTCAAGTCGAACGCGGCCTCGGTGTTCCGTGGCGGGAAGTCGGTCCTGTGGGGGTACAACACGTTCGTGACGGCCGCGAACTGGTTCTCATCGTACCTCGCGCTGGTCGGTGTCGATGCCGGGATGCTGCCGCCGGCCGAGGAGTTCCTCGACGCGACGGGCATGGGCTACCTGCAGCTGCGGTTGCGCAACAAGGGGCTGATCGTGCGCGGCGAGCGGCCGCTCGACTCGTCGACGACAGTCCTTGTCGCAGTCGCCGGCACGGCGGTCGTGGCGGGCATGATCGTGCCGGTGCTGTCGCGCGGCCGCGGCGAGGCGTACAAGATCCAAAGCATGAACAACATGAAGAACATCTTCGCGGCCGCCCTGACGTATGCGAACAAGAAGCACGCGTACCCCTTCAGCCCGGAGGGCTCGATCGAATCGTTCAACCTGCTGTTGCGAAGCGAGGCGGGCGAGTTTCTCACACCGGAGCTTTTCGTGCGGCCCGACGGCTTCGAGACGCCGGCCGAGGTAGGCCCCAACGGCTCGTTCCGGCTCGCCGAGGAGAACTGCAGTTACGAGTTCGCCCCGCGGCGTCGGCGGGCCTTCGGCGCGTCGAAGATGCTGCTGTGGGAGAAGGAGCCTCGTGGCGATGTCCGCCTGGTACTGATGACCGACGGCAGCATCCGCGAGATGCCCGAGCCCGACTTCCAGACCCTGCGCCCGAAGACCGAGTAGCAGCGGCTGTCAGCGCATCCACTTCGACGCGAAGCGCGGATCGTCACCGCAGTCCGGCGTGTAGTCGACCAGCGATCCGGTCGGGCCGAAGACGTACGCCGGCGGCCCGGACGGCACTGCCCAGGTCGTGATCGGAGCGGTGCCGACCACGTAGCGCTGGCCACCCGGAGCGACGACCGTGCGTTGCGCGAGCGGCACGCCGATGGATGCCTCGACCTGCTTGAGCGTGGCGTTGGCGGACGGCGGCTCGAAGCGCCAGCGCACGTAGAGCGGGCCGACGAACGGCATCGCGATCGCGGCGACCGCGAGGGCGACGAGGACTCGAACGATCCACTTGCGCGAGGCGGTCTTCACGGCGACACCTCCGTCGTTGCCATCCTCGCTACATGATCGGAGCCGAGCCCCGTCGGCGCAATCTCGGATGTCGCGACATGACCCGGCCGAGTTCCGCGTATCCGATCTCGGCATCCGCCCTTGCGCGCCCGCGGCCAGCCGCCGAGGATAGAGCTACCGAGTCGTTCGTCGTTTGCTGTTCTTCGTCCGGGGCGAGCGCCGGTCCGTCGTTGGCGCGTCCGAGGTTCTGATGGCCGAATACGAATTCCTCATCGCGACGATCGTCGCCGGTCTCGTCGCCAGCCTCGCGTGCGGGCTCGGGGCTCTGCCGCTGGCGTTCGGCTCGGGCGCCCTCGAGAAGCGCATCGGTCTCGGCTACGGCGCTGCCGGTGGGTTGATGTTCGCCGCGTCGGTCTACAACCTCCTGCTGCCGGCGCTCGAGCTCGGCAGCGGCGCGGCGCTCCAGCCGCGCAACGTCGTGGAGGTCCTGCTGGGCTTCGGCGTCGGCGCCGCCTGTCTGTGCTGGATTCAGACGCGCGCCGGAGCTCAGGCCCTCGCGTCGCGCTGGTCGAGCCGTCTCGGCGGGCGCGTCGGAGCGCTCGTGTTTATCGCGATGGCGCTCCACTCCATTCCCGAGGGCATCGCGGTCGGCGTCGGCTACGCGTCCGAGGAGCATCTCGAGTCCGCGCGCGGACTCGGGGAAACCGTCGCGATCGCGATCTCGATCCACAATATCCCCGAAGGGCTCGCCGTCGCGCTGCCGATGCGCGCGGCGGGCGCGTCGGTGCGCGCGTGCTTCCTCGCCGCGTTCCTCACGAGCCTGCCGCAACCGATCGCGGCCGTTCCGGCCAGCCTGCTCGTCTGGCTGTTCGAGCCGCTGATGATCCCGTCGCTCGGCTTCGCCGCCGGCGCGATGATCTACCTGGTCATCGCCGAGCTCATCCCCGAAGGCCTCGAGTCGCGCGGTCGTCACGGCGTCGCGTGGGCGTTCATCATCGGGTTCGCGGCGATGGTGCTCGTGCAGATGGTGCTGTAGTCACCGCGTCCCGCGACGTCGTTTGCGTGGATTCGGTCTCGCTGACGCCCTCTCGGGAGCGTTCCCCGATGCTCCGTTGCGCCGCGTGCCGATCCAGATCGTGTGCTTGCCGCCGCCGCCTCCCTTGCGCGCGGGGACGCGAAGGTCATCGACGTCGAAGCCGGCTCGGCGCAGGCGTCCCGTGAAGGCGCGATCCGGGCTGGCCGACCAGACCGCGAGTGCCCCCTTCGGCCGCAGGGCCGTCGCGGCGGCCTGCAAGCCCGCGGCTCCGTAGAGCCAATTGTTCTCATCGCGCGTGAAGGCCTCCGGGCCGTTGTCGACGTCGAGCAAGATCGCGTCGAACGCAGCCCGTTCGTCTCGCAGGATGCGCGCGACGTCCCCCTCGATGACGGACACCCGGGCGTCTTCGAGCGGCGCCCCCGCCAGGTGTGCGAGCGGTCCCCGGTTCCACTTGACGACGGCCGGGGCGAGCTCCGCGACGACCACCTCGCCGTCGGCAGGCAGGTGCTCGAGCGCCGCAGCCAGCGTGTATCCGAGCCCCAGCCCGCCGATCAACACCCGCGGCTGAGGCCGCGTCGCGATCCGCTGGCACGCGATCCGCGCCAGAGCTTCCTCCGAGCCGTACATGCGGCTGTTCATCAGCTCCTGCCGGTCGACGCGAATCGAGAACTCGTCGCCGCGGCGGTGCAGGCTGAGCTCTTCCCTGCTTTCGGGCACGGTTACGGAATCGAGCAGTTCCCAGGGGATCACGGCGGTTCTCGTCAGGAGTAGAGGTCGCGGGTCGATCGGCGATGCGGTCAGTCGAAGTGGATCATCCGTCGCCGGGCAAGCGGCAGTAGAACGGATCGGGCAGCGCGATGTGGCGGACGGGGCTGAGAAGCTCGACCACGTTCCAATTCGCCTGCACCGACTCGACGCTCGGACTGAGCGCGATGTAGTAGCCGCGGACTCGGGCGCGGGTGTCCTGAGGCGGGTCGAAGGTCGCGCGGTCCACTTCCTCGTCGTTCGTCAGGCGTCGCACGAGCCCTTCGCGTTCGAGCGTGCGCTGATAGCCGTCGCCGTCGCTGAGCTCGTGGTAGCGCAGGTCGATCTTGCGCGTCTGGAACCACAGCTCGCGGTGCAGCGTGAACTCGTCGGGGACGAGTGCGAGCTTCGCGGCTTGCCGGCGGACCTTCCAGCGCTTCCAGAACGGCAATCGGCGCTCGAGATCGCGCAGGGTGACGGCCTTCGCCGTCGTGGCAAGGCCGGCGACATCGAATACGTGTCCCCATGCGAAGAACCGCTTCCAGTCCGTTTGCGGCAGCACGGCGCGATCCAGGACCTGCTTCTTCGCCATCCAGTCGAGCGTATCCGTCAGACCCTGGGGTCGATGCGCGAGCCGCTCGAGCGCATCCTCCCAGAGGTCGAGAATCTCGTCGTGTCGCAGGCGACCTGCCGGCCTGTCGGCGAAGAACTCGCGGGCTCGCGCCAGGTATTCGCGCTGGATCTCCACCGCGTTCTTCTGTTCGCCGGACCTGAGCCGAATCAGCTTCCACGGTCCTTCGCGGCTAATCTGCGCGAACGCGCGAATTGGACTGCGGTACCGCAGATCGTCGAACGTCACGCCGCTCTCGAGCATCTCGATGATCAGCGCCGTCGGGCCGAGCTTCAGCAGGGTCGGAACGTCGGACAGCGTCGAGTCGCCGAGCGTCAGCGTCAATCGACGGTTCGAGCGGAAGATCGACAGCGGGTCGAAGAGCAGCCCCTTGAGATCGAACATCGTCTTGCGCCGACCGAACATGACGATCGTCTGGAGGCTGCGCGTCAGGAGCGGCCGCTGGGAGGTTTCATACACCCGATGACGGAAGTCGAGCCGCCCCGTACCGGTCAGAATCTGCCGGCTGATGACCATCGCCGTCAGCCCGCGCGTGAACGGGCGAAACGCGAGGTGCCGCACGATCTGGGAGTAGACCACGATCGTCGGCCACAGGAGCGCGTTGATCACGACGTAGTAGCTCGCGGCCAGCGTCGCCGATCGCGATCGTCCCTCGAGCAGGTCGCGCAGCCCGACGGCGACGCGCCGCGCCGGTGACACGATCCTCGCCAGAGCCGTCGTCGCGCAGTAGAAGATCAGGAATATGAGGACGACGGCGAATGCCGGAATGAGCGACACGACCAGCGCCGGCAGTGTGGCCAAGTACGCGAGTTTTTCGCGTTTCGTGCTGCTGTGGTGCACGAGGTAGTTCTCGTGGCAGCCGAATCCGACATCGCGGCTGTCGAGGTTGTTCTTCCCGAACGCCAGTCGACCGGCCCAGCCTCGGTCGGCGAGAGCTGCTGCGGACAGCCGGCTGACCCGGTCGAGCAACCGGTCGAAGGCGCGGGAGTAGACCAGCAGGTCCCAAGGGCTGCGGCATTCCGGCGTCGCGGCCTCGAGGATCGGGGTATCGCCCTGGTCCCGCAGGAAGACCTCCATGTGGACGAGGCCGCCGTTCTGGAGGAAGTAGCCTCCCTTGAGGCCGGACGAGAGCGCGGCCTTGCGCTCTTTCAGGAGGATGTCGAAGAGCACGTCCTCGATCTCGCTGAACGACGGCTCGCGATCGGCGGACGGGTCGTCCGGCAGGTACAGGACCACGTACTCCGTCTCGAGGCCGAAGATCCCGGCGCGCTCGTCCGGTGAGGACGTACCGCCTTCGCGCTCGGCGGAGGAATTCAGACGGTAGACGTCATCCGTCAAGAGCTGTTCGTCGATGCCCCAGGAGTGCGGCGGGCGGCCCTACTCGGCGCCGCGGCCAGCGCGATACTTTTCGACGTAGCGCCGGTTGTCGGTCGCCGCGTCGGTCAGGAGCCGATTGAGGACGTCGCGGCGTTTGGCCCGCGCGTCGGCAACATTCGACGCCGCGTCCAGCTCGTGGCAGCTTTCAACGCGTCCGTTCAAGTCGGTGCTGGAATTCGTCACCACGAGATTCCGCTTCATCCCTGATTTCCTCCGGGTCAAGCAGCGAACCGGGAGTCTGCGCAAGGGTCGGTCACGTCCGCAAGGCCGTGACGACGCACGACGACCTCGGCTTCACGAGACGCCATTATCCGGGTTGCCCTGATCGCGAGGCAAGGGATTTCTGCGCTCTGCGGGCACCTCGGCCGTTGAGCTGCCGCCGCGACTGGGCGATGATCTGACGAACCTACCCCCGCGGGCACAGATCTTTCCCGAGGTGCGTTCATGGAAATCCTGCCGTTCTTCGTCCTCGCCGTTCTGGCGATCGTGGTCATCCTGCCCCTCGCCTACCACCTGAACGCCAAGGCTGGTGAGGCCTGGGCGGACGCGGCGCGGCGGCTCGGTATCGGGTACGACCCAGGCGGGTTCGCGCGTGGGCGGAGCATGACCGGCTCGATTTCCGGCTGCGGCGTGACCATCGACACGTACAAGCGGTCGAGCGGCAAGTCGTCGACGACGTACATGCGGTTTCGGGTGGCGCACCGCCACGGGCTCGGCCTCGGCCTGCGGCTGACGCGCGAGGGTTTCCTGAGCGGCGTGACGAAGTTCTTCGGCGCGCAGGACGTGCGCACGGGCGACGCGCGCTTCGACGAGGCGGTGACCGTCAAGGGGGCCGAGCCGCGCGCGATCGTCGAGTTCCTGACCCCCGAGCGCCGCGTCCGCGTCCACCGCGTGCTGTCGTCCTGCGATGGCGCCGTCATCGACGACGGCGGCATCACCTGGTCGCGGCGCGGGGTGCTTCGCGACGCGGAACGAATCGTCCGGGTCGTCCGCGTTCTCGTGCGGACGTCCACCGCGCTGACCGCGGATCCCGGCGCGGATCCCGACGCGCTCTCCCACGCGCTCGACGAGCGTTGGGAGGGCAGGCCACAGGCGGCGTTCGACGTGATCGAGCGCCGGGTTCGCCGGCGACGGCGCGCCGAGCGATCCTCACAGTCGTCGAAGCCCGAGCGGACGCGGCGGCAGCGACCACCGCGGGAGCCATCGAGGCCCGAGCCGCCGCCGCCGGAGCCGACGCCGGAGCCACCCGAGCTCGAGCCCGCCGCGGTGCCGATCCCGGTGCCCCCGATCCCGGCGCCCCCGACGCCGGAGCCGCCGGAGATCGAGCCCGTCGCCATCGAGGTCGAGCCCGAGGGCCCCGACGTCGACGAGGACCTGGCCCGGGGTGAGCTCCTCTACCTCGGCGGGCGGCGCGAGGAGGCCGCCGAGGCGTTTCGCGACGCCCTCGAGTCCGCCCCGGAAGATGCCGAGATCCGCGCCTGGGCGGAGCACGCGGCCGCAGCGCCCGGCGCGCCCACCCAGGATCGTGACGCCGAGGAGGCCTCGCCGCCCTCGCTCGACGTATGCGCGGTCTGCGACGGCCTCTTCCGCGAGGGACGCAGCTCGATCGACGCGCAGCAGGAGTTCGAGTCGCGCTACGCGGGACAATCCGTGCGGTGGACCGGTACGCTGCGCCGCGCCGAGAAGTACTCGTTCGACTTCGTCTTCGGCAGCGAGCCCGGCGGCAAGGCCGTCCTCGAGGTTCATGAGGTCGCCACCTCGGTGTACGGCAACCGGCAGGTCTTCGCCGTCGTGCGCTTGCCCGAGGAGTGCGTCGCGGGCCTCCAAGCCCGCCGCGGCGAGACGGTCACGTTCGAGGGGCGGTTGTCCGGAATCGATGCGATGATGCGCAACCTCTACGTCGAGGACGGTCGCCTCGTCGACTGACGAAGCTGTGCCGACGAGCCAGGCGCCGAACCGACGGCGGCGCATGACTCGTCGCAGAGCACGAGAACCGTTTCTCGACGCGGAAGGTCCGTCGCTGTCAGTCGCCGCACCCGGCGTACGATGCGCAGCCGAGATCGCCCGGCGACCCCGGCGCGTCCGGGTCGGCGCCGCAGCTCGCACCGTCTCCGGGCGGTCCCGGGGAAGCCGGCGCGACGCCGCCCTGGAAGAGGTACTGCAGCACGACGACGCCGTCCGTCAGGTTCGTGTCGCCGTTGTTGTCGACATCGGCCGTCTCGAGGCAATCCGGCGGTGTCCCTCGCTGGAAGAGCCACTGGAAGATGCGCACGGCATCGTCGATTTCCAGGCGTCCATCGCCGCCCGCGTCACCGCGGAAGAACAGCGTCTCGCCGGTGTCGGTCGTGACCGACAGCAGGTACGCGCCGGCGTCGTCCGGGTTGCGGCAGGAGATGACGATCGAGTATGCCCCGGGGTCGAGGCTGACCTCGAGGCACGCGTCGTTCGTCACGACGTCACGGCAATCGTCGTTGAAGTCGATCTCGTCGCAACGGCGGTCGAAGAGCGCGACCGACGCGTCGAACGGAGCGCCCTCCAGGCTGATCGTTCCCTGGAACGGCTCGGTCAGATTGAAGCCGACGACATCGACCGGCAGGCCATCCGGAAGCGTGCACTCGGAGCCGGGGAAGAAACCCTGCACCGATTCGTCGGGGCGGATCGATCCCGTGCGACACTGCAGGCAGAACGACTCGCCGCCCGCGCAGGTCACCTCGATCGTGAGGTTGCCCGCGATGTCACCACCGCTGTAGCAGCTCGCGCCGATGTAGTAGACGCCCTCGGCGACATCGATCTCGAGGTGCGAGTTGAGCCCGTCGCCACCGTCGTCGTCCCTTCCGATGAGCTGACAGTCCGCGTCGTAGAAGTAGAGGTACGTGTCGTAGTCGCCCATCAGGTCGATCACCATCGGGCCCGCCGTCGTGACGACCTCGTAGACGTCGATCAACCGGTTCCGCTCGTCCGGCAACAGCCTGCAGCCCGACTGCGGGAACGTCTCGGCGAGCGACTCGCCGCAGCTCACCACTCCCGCGACGCAATCGCCGCCGCAGAGGTCGAGGCCGTCCGCGCAGGTCACCTCGAGCGTGAACGTGCCGGTGGCGGCTGGAACGGTGCTGCTGACGCCGACGTAGTACGTTCCCGACTGCACCAAGCTGACCACCGAGGTGCCGGAGGCGAGGGGCGTGCAGAGGTCGTCGTAGAGCACCACGCGCGGCGCGAAGGCATCCGTGGTGATCCGGACCGTCAGCACGGTCCCGTCGTCGGGGACATCGAGTCGATACAGGTCGACGTTCAGAAGCTCCTCTCCGCAGGGCGTGCTGGGGAACTCGCCGTCGACCGTGTCGTCGCACGCGATGGTCTGGACGACGCACGGATCTCCGCAGACCAGCGGGTCCGGAGCGTCGCCGCAGTCGACTGTGAGCGTGTAGGTGCCGGCAGCGCCCGGAGCGATGCTGGTGACGCCGACGTAGTACGTGCCGGGCGTGAAGACGCCGTTGATCGCGCCGCCGGCGGCGACCTGCGTGCAGAGCTCGTCGTAGAGAATCAGGGTCGTGTCGAAGTCGCCCGCGAGCGTGATCGCGAGGAGGCCCTCGTCGTCACCGACCTCTAGCTCGTGGAGGTTGACCAGCTGGTCGCCTTCGCGTCCACAGGCGGTCTCGGGGAACGCGCCGTCGATCGACTGGCCGCATTCGACGGTCCCGACGATGCAGGAGGCCTCGCAGACCAGCGGATCCGGGGCGTCGCCGCACGTGATGTCGAGCGAGATCGCACCGATCGCACCGGCGGCATACGAGCTGACGCCCACGTAGTACGTGCCCGCGGCGAGGTCGTTGGCCTGGATGCGCGAGTTGAGGCCCGGACCACCGTCGTCGTCGAACGCGATCTGGTTGCAGCGCTCGTCGAAGAGGTGGAGGTACGTGTCGAACTCCGGCGAGTTCAGGTTGATCCCGACGCGCGGGGTCGCGTCGTCGAGCACGAAGCCGTAGAGGTCGAGTCCCCGCTCGCGATCGCTGACGCACTCGGTGCGCGGGAAGGTGTCGTCCACCGGCTCCTCACAACCGACCGTGCCGACCTCGCAGTCCGCGCAGCGATCTACCGGTTCGCTGCACGCGGCCGCGACAGTGAATGCGCCCATCCGCTGGGTCGTTCCGTAGTGGGAGCACGCGACGGAGTACGAGCCCTCGTCGAGGGTGACTCGCAGTCGCGAGTTGAGGCCGTCGCCGCCGTCGTCGTTGAACGCGATCTGGTTGCAGGCCTCGTCGTAGAGGTAGAGGTAGGTGTCGAAGTCCGGAGAGGTCAGGTCGATCACGACCTCGGTCGGCCCATCGAGCGTCAGCTCGACGAGTTCGGCGAGCTTGCCGTTTTCGAGTGTGCAGTCGTCGGCTTCGAGCATCGAATCGACGGTGGCGTCGCACTCCAGCGCGTTCTCGGGGGGGCAGTCATCACAGACGGTCTGAGCTCGTACCGGGCTCGAGGCCGCAGCGAGTATTCCGACCACGGCCGCGACGACGATGGATGCGCTCACACGGCGACGTTCGGAGGTCGTCATGGTTCTCCCTTTCGCCAGGGGTTTTTGCAGATACGCCACCGCGGCCGGCAGCGGTGAGCTGGCCGGCCGCGGTGGCGGTCTCGACCGACCCTGCGGCCGCGTGAGCCGCCGCGAGGTTGATCGAAAGGTACGGATACGGAGCATTGCGCTACGGGCAGGTCTGGGCCTCGCAGCCGAGCGCCAGGTCGGCTGGATCGGTGCTCTGGCCGCACTCCGGGAAGGGAGGCGGAATCGCCGGGCCACCGAGGAAGTTGAAGTTCAGCGTGTAGATCGCGTCACCGACCTGACCGACGA
>CAYMRB010000177.1:0-18460 GCA_964392615.1 uncultured Planctomycetia bacterium
GCATGAGAGGCGCCCGCGTCGACCTCGAGAAGAACGAGACCGCTCGGCGCGAAGCGCAGCTCGAACTCGCCGCGCGGCCCGGTGGTGGTCGCCGTGCCGACGGCCCGCGCACCGATCGTCTCGAACCCGAGGACGCGAACCGGCGCGCCGGCGACAGCCAGACCTCGATCGTCGACGACGAGGCCGATGATCGACGTATCGGCGAGCGCGCCCTCGAGCCGTCCCTGCAGCCGGAATCCGACCGGCGACGCGTCGAGCGCGAACGCCTCGACGCGACTGCGGGAGTCGACGCCGTCCGGCAGCAGCGCGCGAACGCGTGCGATGCCGTCCGCGTCGGTCGCGATCGTCACCTCGACGGATTCCTCGCCCGGGATGCCGAGCAGCGCGGCTCCGTCGGCGACGCGGAACTCCACGGGCACGTCCGCGATGCCGGCGCCGTGCTCATCCGTCACACGGACGCCGAGCGGCTCGCTCGCCGCGTCGCCCGCCGGGGCGGCGCGACTCCGCCCGCGAAGCGCGAGCAGCCGACGCGTCGGCGCAGCGCTGGTATCGAGAGCGAACACCGCGGGCGTCCACGCGCCGGTCGGTCCCGTCGCCTCGATCACCTGGCTCGCCGGCCCCACTTCGAGACCGGCGGCGACCGCGACGCGCACCTCGCCGACGGCGTCGGTCTCGAGGCGCACCGCTCGAGCCCCCGACGCGACGAAGGTGCCCGAGCCCGCGACGAAGCGCAGGGTGACCTCGACGTCGACCTGCGCGCGTCCGGCTGCGTCCACGACCCGCGCGACGAGTGGTTGAGCATACGCGGAGCCGACGACCGTCGACTGCGCGTCGCCCGCGATCGCGCGCACGGCTGCGGTGCCTGCCAGGTGGCGGTTGACGACGAGATCGACATCCGTCGCGTGACCGCGCGCGTCCTCGGCGCGCAACGTCAGCGTGTTCCGGCCCGGCGCAACGGGCACGTCGAGTATGAACACGCCGCGCGCGTCGACCGCCGCACCGCCTGCGCGGACGTTGATTCGCTCCCCGAGACCGCGCGGCACATCGGGGTCGTAAACGCGCCCGACGACGCGAACCGCGGCGGCCGAGGTCGCGATGCCCTCCGCGCTCGTCAGGCGATCGGCGTCGGGCGCGAGAATCTCGACGCGCGGCGGCCGCACATCGACGAGCAGCGCGCGCGTCGTCGACACCGTCCTGTCGACCGGGCCGGAGAGCCGCACCGCGACGACCAGATCGTGGAGGCCCGCAGCACGGGTCAACCGGGCGCGGAAGCCGTTGCCGTCGAGTGCCGCAACGACACCGCAGACCGCGACCGCCGCGACAGGCGGGCCGTCGACGACTCCGACGACGTCGAACTCCGACCGATCGGCGACGAGCACACCTGCATCGTCAGCCGCCGCGGGAGGCTCGAGGATGCGGATTCGCGGACGCGCGTCATCGATCGTGACATCGACCTCGGCGCTCGCCGCATTGCCGACGGCATCCTCGGCGGTGGCGACGATCGTCGCCGGGCCGCTCGGAAGGCGCAGACGATCGACGAAGAAGCTCCCGTCCTCGTCGACGCGCGCCACGACGCCCCCGCCCTCCGCGCTGCCGACCACGACGCGCGCGGTCGGATCGTCGACGGTCCCCACGATCTCGACGAACGCGCTCGACAGCTGCGCGCCCGCGACGGGCTTCGCGATGCGAATGGACGGCGCGGTCGTGTCGGGAGGGTCGATGCGCGCGGGCGGCACGATCGGCATCGGCAGACCGTCGGGGCCGATCGCATCCGGCGAGCCTGCGACGACGCGCCGGACACGCACCTCGACATGCGACGTGAGCTCCCCGCCGTCGTCCGTGGCAAGCGTCGCTTCGACGCGCAGCACGTTGTCGCCGGAGGCGAGCGCGACGCGCGTCGAGAACCGCCCCCCGGCATGCGTGATCGGGCGCGGATCCGCAGCCGTCGCGACGAGGCGCAGCGTCGCGTCCGCATCGGTCGCGACGCCCGCGACCTCGATCTCATCGCTCGTGACGATCGCTCCGTCTCGCGGCGTCGTCAGCTTCACCATCGGCGCGCCGTCGGCGCCGGGCACGACGGTGATTCGCGCGGTACCGACGTTGCCGAGAAACTCGGCTCGCACGGTAGTCTCGCCGACACCGCGCGCGGTGACGACGCCGGCGGCATCGATCGTCGCGATGGCCTCATCGTCCGACGCGTATCGCGTGAGCTCCGCAGTGCGCAAATCGATGAGCGGCTCACCGGTGCGATCCTCGACGCCCGTGACGCTCAACGCCTCGGATTGGCCGATGCGGTGAAACAGGAGCGTCGCCGGCGTCACGCGCAGCTCGCGAAGAAGCAGTCGGCCGTTGAGGCAGCTCAAGCCGTCGGCGTCGCGATCCGGATCGATCCCCTCGGCCGGAAAGGGCGGCGGTGGCGGCTCACCGCCGACGAAGAGGTACGTCAGGGCGGCGATCGCGTCGGTGATGTCGAGTTCGCCGGAGTCGTTCGTATCGCACGCGTCCAGGCAGCTCGGCTCGTCGGCCCCCACGAACAGGAACGACAGGAGCGCGATCGGATCGCTGATATCGACCGACAGGTTCTGATCGCAATCGCCGCGGATGAAGAGCCCCTGCCCCCGCAGCGGGCGCTCGGCCGCAACGGCGACGACCAGCGCCAGGAGCGCTGTCAGAACAAGCCCGCCCGCACGATCCGCGAGAGGAGCAGAGCACCCCCGGCGGATGGACGGCGTCCATCTCCTCGGCAACGACGACAGCATGCGCGGTGTAAGGCGGGTTCTAGCGAGATTTCAGACTGATGTCCGGGCCGGAGGGGCGAGACCGTTCCCCGGGCCCGGGGTCGTTCGATTGTAGCACGTACCCGCATCGGACAGGTGCACTCGCGGGCGCGAAAGCGCCTTTCGGGGCCGCGTGTTCAGGAGTTGCTAGCCCCGGTACTCCCCCGACACGCGACGGTCCTCGATGGCGAGGTACCCGCTCGACCTCCTGCTCGATGAACTGGGCCTGCAAGCTACGGACCGCAGGAACGCGGGTGCACCCCGATGTCCTGCGGTCCGTTAAAAGCGCCACCCGGATCCTGTACGATGGCGGATTCTCGGCCCTACGCATGCAGTCGGTACCTGATACCACCGGACAGCAGGAGGAAGGATGCTCACCACGCTCATGCAGCGCTCGTACCGAGGAGCCGCGCTCGCGATCGCGGTGTCGTGCGCCCTGTCGACTGCGGTTCGCGCTGCGCCGCGCGCGCCCGACGTGCTCCTGATCATCGCGGACGATCAGACCTGGCACGATGTCGGCTGCTACGGCAACCGCGACGTCCGCACCCCGAACATCGACCGCCTCGCGACCGAGGGCATGCGCTTCACCCACGCGTTCACGGCGACCGCCATGTGCGCGCCGACGCGTCAGCAGCTCTACACGGGCATCTTCCCGGTGCGCAACGGCGCGTACCCGAATCACAGTCGCGTCAAGTCGGGGACGAAGAGCGTCGTCCACCACCTGCGCGCTCTCGGCTATCGCGTCGGGCTCAGCGGCAAGAAGCACTTCGGGCCACACGACTCCTTTCCCTTCGAGACCGTCCCGAAGGGCAAGATCGTCGAGTTCGTGACGCGCGACGCGGAGCAGCCGTACTGCCTCATCGTCGCCTCGAACAGCCCGCATCTGCCGTGGAACGCCGGCGACGCGAGCGCGTATGACGCGTCGAAGCTCACGCTGCCGCCGTGGGTCGTCGACACGCCCGAGACGCGTGTCGCGTTCACGAAGTACTACGCCGAGATCACCGACTTCGACCGCGAGGTCGGCGAGTGCATGCGCGTCGTCGAGATGGCGGGGCGCGCGGACGACACGATCTTCATCTACACGAGCGAGCAAGGCGGCAATTTTCCGCGGGGCAAGTGGACGTGCTACGACACCGGCCTGCGGACCTCGCTCGTCATGCGCTGGCCGCGGCGCGTGCGCGCCGGCGCGGTGAGCTCGGCGATGGTGCAGTACGTCGACGTCGTCCCGACGCTCATCGAGGCCGCCGGTGGCGAGGCGATCGATGGCCTCGACGGGCGCAGCTTCCTCGCCGTGCTCGAGGGCAAGGCGGCCGAGCACAACGACGTCGTGTTCGGCGTCCACACGACGCGCGGGATCATCAACGGCTCGCCGTGCTACCCCGTGCGCTCGATCCGCACGCGCACGCACAAGCTCATCCTCAACCTGCAGTCCGACGAGCCGTTCCGGAACATCACGACGACGAACGCCGACAAGGGCGGATACTGGGGCTCGTGGGTCGAGAAGGCGAAGACCGACGCGACGGCGAAGCGCTTCGTCGACGGCTATCAGCACCGACCGCCCGTCGAGCTGTACGACGTCGTGAACGATCCGTTCGAGCTGCGCAACCTCGTCGACGACCCCGCGAACAAGGATCTCGTCGCCGCGCTACGCAAGCGCCTCGAGGGGTGGATGCAGCAGCAGGGCGACCGCGGCGTCGAGACCGAGTTGGCGGCCAAGTCGCGCCAGGGCAGAGCCGACAGGGGCAAGAAGAAGAAGAACGCCAAGAAGAAGAACTCGAAACGCAGCGCATCGAGAGACACGACGAATCCATGAGCATCGCAACGACTGCCCGTTCCGTAGCGGTCGCCGCCCTGTTGGGCATCGCCTGCATCGGATGTAGCGACGACGACAAGTCCCCCACGGAGACGGACGCGTCGACGAAGGCGCCGGAATCGACCCCGGACGCCGCACCCTCCGCTCCCGCCGCTCCAAAGCGCCCGGCCGACAAGCCGTGGACGGCAGAGGAGCTCCACGAGGTCCTCGGGGCGGCAAACCGCCAGTACAACGATCTGGCGCAGTTCGACATCCAGGAAGGCAAGTTGGTCAGAGCCTCGCTGGTGAACAGCGGCGCGCGAGATCTGTCACCGCTCGCCGGCATGCCGCTCATCGCGCTCGAGCTCCGGGACCTGAAGATCGAGAACCTCGGACCGCTGAAGGGCATGCCGCTTCAGCAGCTCGACCTCAGCGGTACGCGCGTCGCGGACCTGAGCCCGCTGCAAGGCATGCCGCTGCGCGAGCTCTACCTTGAGAAGACGTCAGCCGTGGATCTGAGTCCGCTTCAAGGCATGCCACTCGCGAAGCTCTATCTGAGCCACACGAAGGTCGCTGACATCGGACCGCTGAAGGGTGCGCCGATCGTCGAGCTCAATCTGTGGGACACGCGCGTGTCCGACCTCGAGCCGCTGCGCGGGATGCCGCTCTCGATGCTCTGGCTGAACGAGACCCCCGTCGCGAGTATCGAACCGCTCAAGGAGTGCCCGCTGGTCAGCCTGACGCTGCACCTCACGAAGGTGATCGATTTGACGCCGCTCGCTAACACCGGGCTGGCGCGCCTCCACATCGGCGAGACGCCGGTGACGGACCTGACGCCGATCTCGACGCTCAATCTGACGCGGTTGATCTTCACCCCCGATCGGATCGAGAAGGGCATCGAGCACGCGCAGACGATGCCGTCGCTGCAGGAGATCGGCCCGTCGCTCGACAGCCGCATGCGGCCCGCCCAATTCTGGGAGGCGTACGAGAGCGGCGTGTTCAAGGCCCAGGAATAGCAGCCCCCGGACGCGACGCGCCTGGCACGGCCTTCGTGAGATCCACAACCCGCGCGTGGCGTCAGCGGCGACCGCGCTCGCCGCGGTCTCCGCGCAGCACGCGCTCGGCCTCTCGTCGCACGCGTGGATCCGGATCCTCCAGCGCCTTCTGGAGGGTCGGCTTCGCATCTCCCCGGGCGAACCACGCGAGATACCGAATCGATCGGCGCCGCTTCTCCGCGTCAGCGTTCGTCAGAACCTCCTGACTGACGCGCTGGACCTCGGACTGGTACGGCGCCGGGTCGCCGAGGTTCTTCATCGTGTAGAGGAGGCGCTGTCGATGCTGGCCCGGGTTCGTGTTCCACATCTCGCGCAACGCGGGCAGTGCAGCGGCCTCGCCGACCTCGCCCAACGATGCGATGGCCTCGCCGCGCACGGCCTCGCTCGAATCGTTCAACGCCTCCAGTAGCGCCGAGCCCGCCTCCTTGAACTTGAACCGACCGAGCGTGTCGGCGGCCGCCTCGCGCACCTTCGCGTCGCCGTCGCCCAACATACCTGCGACCTCAGCGCCGTAGTCTTTCCCGCCGAGTCGCGACAGGTTGACGATCGCCTCACGTCGCACCGTCGCCGATTCATCGTCCAATAGCGACGCGATGAGCGGCATGGACTCCCGATCGCCGATATCGCCGAGCGTATCGAGCGCCGCACGCCGCACGCCGACGTCGACATCGCCGAGCATGTCGCGAATCGCCGCGCGCGCCTGCGGGTCGCTGTTGGCGATGCGCTCGAGCGCGTAGAGCCCCTGGACCCGCAGCTGGGCGTTCTCCGATGTCAGATACATGTAGCCGCGCTGGATCGGGTCCTCCTCCAATCCACGCAGGCGAGTCTCGAGATCGTCGAGCCGCGCGATGAGCGTGCCGGCGTCGTCGCCCGTCGCCGTGTCGGCTGCCCCATCGCCGTCGTCCGATTCCGTCTCGTCGTTCGGAGCCGCTGCTCGAGCGTTGTCCGGCGACGACAGCTCGTCGGCGATCGAGGCTGGCCCCGGCGCGAGGCGCGCTCGGGCGAGCTCGGCGACGAGCTCGTCGAGGCGATCGAGTCGCGAGTCGATGCCCGCCAGGGCGAGTTCGGTCGTGGGTGAGGGACCGGAGTCCCTGGAGAGCAGAATGGCGACAGCCGTCACGAAGACGACCGCGGCCCCGGTGGCGATGATAGCGGCTGCGCGTGACATGCTGTCGATCGTAGCCGATAGCCGACGGAGCGCAACGAAGCCAGCGGGTTCCGGCGCGCGACGCGCTCGCCGGTCATTTCACGAGTCCGACGCTGGGAACAGCATCTCGTACTTGTCGGCGCTGCGCGGCTCCGCCATCCACGGCGCGACGGCGTCGCGCCACTCGAGGTAGTGGGCCGTCTCCTTGTGCGCCGCGGCGGCTTCCGGCGTCTCGTAGGCCTCGTAGAGCAGGAACTTCGTCGGATCATCCGGCCGCTGACTGACGTCGAAACGCAGATTGCCGGGCTCGCGAATCGACGCGAGGTGGTTGCGCTTCGTCGCCGCGATGAAGTCGTCGACGTGCTCCGACTTCACGCTGACGTGAACACATGCGAGAACCATGCTGTCCTCCTTCGGTTCGCTGTGGGAGAGCGCCCATGCTACCGACAGCAAGGTCGGACGACAACGAGGCTGGCAGTCCCGTCGAGAACGGAACCCGAACGCCGTCTGCGCGCACGCACTCGCTTCATGTGTCGACAAACTCGCCGCGATGCCGGCGCTCTCGCGCCCCGATTCACCCTCTGAGTGTGTGAAGAATCACACTTCGATCCGCTACAATGTTCCGCCCCGGCGCGAGCGTAGCAGGCCGGATCCATCCCCTCGTCAAGCAAGGTCCGAGAACAGTGTCATCGATCGACCTTATCGTCGTCGCGCTCTATCTGGTGGGTATCGTCGGGCTCGGCTGCTGGGTCGGCCTCCGACGCCGCAAGAAGACGGACGGCGGCAGAGACTACTTCCTCGCCGGAGGAACGCTGACGTGGCCGGTCATCGGACTGGCGCTTTTCTCGACGAATATCTCGACCGTCCACCTCGTGTCGCTGGCCCAGGAGGGCTACGTCAACGGGCTGGCGTTCGGTAACTTCGAGCTCATGGCCGGGTTCACCCTGATCCTCCTGGCCCTGTTCTTCGCGCCGTTCTACGTCCGCAGTCGGACGGCCACGCTGCCGGACTTCCTCGAGAAGCGCTACAGCCGCGGCAGCCGCGACTGGCTCGCGTTCGTGTCGATGCTCTCGGCCGTGTTCATCCACATCGGCTTCACGCTCTACACGGCCGCCGTCGTGATGCACGGGCTCTTCGACATTCCGAAGGAGTACCTCATCTGGACGGTCGCCGCCATCGCCGGGGTCACGGCTCTCTACACCGCGATCGGCGGGCTCGTCGCAGTCGTCACGACCGAGGCCGTCCAGACGGTCGTTCTGCTCCTCGGCGCGTTCTGTGTAACGGTGATCGCGTACGCCGAGTGCGGCGGGTGGAGCGGCCTCCAGGAAACGCTCCAGGCCACGAACGAGTCCGTCAAGATCACCATGCTGCGGAGCGCCGATGATTCGAGCGGCTTGCCGTGGTACTCGGTCCTGCTGGGCTACCCGATCATCGGCATCTGGTACTGGTGCACCGACCAGACGATCGTGCAGCGCGTGCTCGGCGCGAAGAGCGAGGACCACGCGCGCGTCGGCGCCCTGTTCGCCGGCTTCATCAAGATCCTGCCGGTGTTCATCCTCGTGCTGCCCGGCCTGATCTGCTACGCGCTCGTGAAGCAGAACCACTTCAACGGACTCGAGCCGGCCAGCTCGGAAGACGCGTACTCCTTCATGATCGAACAGCTCATGCCGGAGGGCCTGCGCGGCATCGTCGCGGCGGCGCTGCTGGCGGCGGCGATGAGCACGGTCTCGGGAGCGCTGAACTCTGTCGCGACGCTGTTCAGCTACGACCTCTACAAGCGCTGGGCCCCGAACACCCCGGAGAAGAAGCTGGTGCTCATCGGCCGCTGCGTGACGGTCGTCGGCATGGTCCTGGCGGTCGTGTGGTCACCGTTCATCGCGCAGTACGAGAAGATCTTCCAGATGATGGTGACGATGATCTGCTACACCGCGCCGCCGATCACGGCGACGTTCGTCCTCGGCGTGTTCTGGCGCCGAGCGTCGAGTCGCGGCTCCATCGTGACCCTGATCGGGGGCTTCTTCCTCGGCGTCTTCGCGTTCATCGTCAGCCTGTCGGGCGACGAGAACGCCGGTCCGGCGATGAAGTCGCTGCACGAGATCCTCCTGACGATGCTCGGTGGCGGCGAGTTCGCGAACACCATCGTCAAGCTGCACTGGATGGTCGCGTCGTTCTGGCTGTGCGTCCTGTGCATGGTCATTCACGTGCTCGTCTCGCTGCGCTGGCCCGACGCACCGAGCGCCGAGAAGGATGGCCTCGTTTGGAAGCACCCGTTCGACGCTCTCCGCGGTGGCGGTTGGCGAGGCGGATTCAACTACAAGATCCTGACTCTCGCCCTGCTGGTCTTCCTGATCATCGTGTACGCGATCCTCGGCTGATCGCCCGTTGACACTTCCGCGGGACGACGAGGAGCCCCCGGCATGAAACCCGAGGAACGATGGCTGTGCGCTCTGATTCGAGGCAAGGCGAGGCGATGAACTCACGAGACCGTGTCCTGACCGCGTTCGCGCACGAGGAGCCGGATCGCGTGCCCTGCTGGTGCGGCGCGTCGCCGGAGTTCTGGGAGCAATCGAAGGACGCGCTCGGCCTCGACGACGAAGGGCTGCGACAGCGGCTCCGCGACGACTTCCGGCGCGTGCTCCCTCGTTACGCCGGACCGGAGATCGAGCTGCTTCCCGGAGCCACATGGTCGAGCCCGTTCGGCGTACAGCGCGCCGGCGTAGGCTTCGGGCAGCCCCTCAGCCACCCGCTCGCCACGGCGTCCCTGTCCGACGTCCACGCCTATTCGTGGCCCGACCCTGCGTGGCAGGACGCGTCCGCCATCCGCGACGAGGCATCCGCCTACGGCGGCGAGTACGCGATCCTCGGCGGCGACTGGTCGCCGTTCTGGCACGACCTGATCGACCTGCTCGGCATGGAGAACATGTATCTGAAGATGTACGACGAGCCGGAGCTGGTCGACGCGCTGCTCGAACGCGTGGTCGACTACTATGCGACGGTGAGCCAGAACATCTTCGACGCCGCGGCCGGCGAGATCGACGTGTTCTTCATCGGCAACGACTTCGGCAGCCAGATCGGCCCGCTGCTGTCCGAGGCGATGTTCCGACGCTTCCTGCTGCCCCACCTGAAGCGACTGGTCGACCTCGGCCACGCCTACGGGCTGAAGGTGATGCTCCACTGCTGTGGCGCGTTCGCGGAGCTCATCCCCTCGCTGATCGAGATCGGCATGGACGGACTGCACGCGTTGCAGCCGTGCTGCGCGACGATGGATCCGCGCTATCTGAAAGAAACTTTCGGCGATCGCATCCTCCTGAACGGCGCGATCGACTCGCATCACGTGCTCATCGAAGGGAGTCCCGAGCTCATTCGCGAGAAGACCCGCGAAGTCCTGTCAATCCTGATGCCCGGCGGCGGTTACGTCGCCGGCGCCAGTCACGATTGGATCCTGCCGGAGACACCGCTCGAGAACGTGCTGACGATGTTCGACGCGGTCGAGGAGTTCGGCGCGTATCCACGCACGTGACGGCGCGCCCCGCGGCGTTCGTATCGCTGTGCATCCGAGTTGTGACATCCGCTCCAGCCATGAGGTTCGAAATGTGGCGCTCCCTCTGTCTCGCCCTGTCGCTCGTCGCCGTCGGCTCCCCACTGCTCGCGGACGCGGTCGATCGACGGATCGACGCCGACGTTGCGGGCGGGGCGGCCGGCGGTCGCATCCCGACGCCGAGCTTGCAACAGTACTTCTGGCACGAACAGGAGCGGCTCATGTTCGTGTGCCTCGACCCCTGCACGTGGCAGGGTCGGGAGTACGACAACCACACCACACCGCTGGACCAGATGAAGCTACCGCGGCTCGATACCGACCAATGGTGTCGCGCGGCCGTGGCGTGGGGGGCGAAGGAGATCCTGTTCGTCGCCAAGCACACCGGTGGTTTCTGCTGGTGGCAGACGGACACGGCCGAGTACAGCGTCAAGAACATCGCCTGGAAGGACGGCAAGGGCGACGTGCTCGAGGAGCTCGCGCGATCGTGCGGCAAGCACGGCTTGCACATGGGCATCTACGTGTACCCGGGTGACGACACGTGGGGCGCGGGAATCGGCAGCGGCGGGCGAACGAAGGACCCGGCGAAGCAGGCGGCGTATGACGAGATCTTCCGGCAGCAACTGCGTGAAACGATCCGTCTCGCCTCTCGCCACACGCGGGTCGTCGAGGTTTGGTTCGACGGCAGCTGCGTGATCGACGTCGGCGATGTCCTCCGCGACGAGGCGCCGGAAGCGGTCGTGTTTCAGGGCCCACACGCCACCATCCGCTGGGTCGGCAACGAGCGAGGGCACCTCGCCTACGACAGGTCGTGGAGCACGCTGAGCGCCGCAGGCCTGAGCACGGGCCTGTCCACGTCTGCCCACAGCGATCCAGCGGGGGACGCGTGGGCACCGCTCGAGGTCAACACGACCCTCTACGGGCACTACTGGTTCTGGTCGCGATCGAACGAGAGCCGGCGCAAGAGTCTCGACGAGCTGATGCGGGTCTACTACGCGTCGGCGGGCCAAGGCCACGTGATGCTCTTGAACTCCACACCGAACACGGACGGCCTGATTCCCGACGACGACGTGAAGCTCTATCGTGCCCTCGGCGCGGAGATCAGCCGACGGTTCGACCATCCGGTCGCTCGCACTCGCGGCAGCGGCTCGTCGGTCGAGCTCGATCTCGGTCGCCCTGCGCTGATCAACCACGTGGTCATCATGGAGGAGTACGCGTTCGGGGAGCGGATTCGACGGTTCACGATCGAAGGCCGGCAGGGAACGTCGTGGAAGCCGCTCACCGACGGACGTCATGTGGGCAGGAAGCGCGTCGCCGCATTCGACGACGCGGTGGTCTCGGCGGTGCGGCTCGTCGTCACCGAGTCCGCCGCCGAGCCGCTGATTCGCGAGCTCTCGGCGCACTGCGTGACCGACTACCGGCTCGCGCCGGGTCGGCCCGTCCGCAATCGTTGGCGGCAGTGCGGCGCGTGGACCGCCGCGGACTTCACCGCGGGCCGAGCCGATCTCGAAGTCATCCTGACCGGCCACATCACCGAGGCCGGTCAGTGGACGGTGACGTTTCGGCCAGCGGACGCGGACGCTCGAATCGAGCTCTCCGATGCCGTCCTGCTCCAGCAAGGCCAGGCCTCGGTCGAGGGCATGCTGACCCGCCTCGAGGGTCAGCCGGGCACGTTCAACGTCAACCGCACGGCGGTCATCACCGACGCCGCGGACATCCGTCTGCGCGTTGCGTTGCGCGGGCCGGTCGGCTCCGGCGTCGTCTTGATTCGCCCTGCAAAGGACGGACGGTAGCGGAATCGACCGACGATCGATCGCCAGCCGTGCAATCGTCCGTTAGACTGCGCGCGCTGAGAACATCCTCGGTCTGTGCGTGCTGTTCACCCGCGCGCTGATTGCCACGGCTACTCTGTTCCGAAACCGGTCGGAGAACCCGATGCCCGCTTACCGCGATGATCTGCCCCAACTGTCCGGCGACATCTTTCTGACCGACGGCGGCCTCGAGACCACGTTGATCTTCCACGACGGTCTCGAGCTGCCCGAGTTCGCCGCGTTCGTGTTGCTCGAGAAGGAGCCCGGCCGCGAAACGCTGCGCAACTACTTCCGCCGATACGCCACGATCGCCACGGAACACGGCGTCGGCTTCTTGCTCGAGAGCCCGACCTGGCGCGCCAACCCCGATTGGGGCGCGCGGATCGGCTACGACGGCGACGCACTCGCGAGGGCCAACCGCGGCGCGATCCGCCTTCTCGAAGAGGTGCGCGCGGAGCTCGAGACGCCTCGATCGCCGATGGTCATCAGCGCGTGCGTCGGGCCGCGTTGCTGCGGCTACGGTCCAAAGGACTTGATGACCGCCGACGAGGCCGAGCGCTACCACACGACGCAGCTGCGCACTCTGAGCGCGACGGAAGCCGATCTCGTTTCGGCGATGACGATGGCGTACGCCGACGAGGCCATCGGCATCACACGCGCTGCCCAAAGCGTCGGTCTGCCGATCGTCATCTCGTTCACGGTCGAGACCGACGGGCGCCTGCCGACCGGCGTCACGCTCCAGGAAGCGATCGAGACCGTCGATGCGGCGACCGACGGCGGCCCCGCTCACTACATGATCAACTGCGCGCACCCGATCCATTTCCAGGACGCGCTCGCCGCGGGTACAGTGTGGACGGAGCGCATCCGCGGCATTCGCGCCAATGCGTCGACGATGAGCCACGCCGAGCTCGACGAGGCCGAGGCGCTCGACGACGGCGATCCCGATCAGCTCGGCGCGCTGTACCGCGCGTTGCGCGAGCGCTGTCCGCACATCTCGCTTCTCGGCGGGTGCTGCGGCACAGACCACCGACACGTCGAGAGCATCGCGACGGCGTGCTTGGACGCCGGCTGACAGCATCCCGAGGTCACGATGATGGTCGATCGCAGCACGAACTCCGGAGTCCTCCTTCGCGCTCTTCTGGTCTGCATCCTGGCGACGACGACCGGCATCGCCGCGGACACCGGCGACCCGCGCGCCAAGGTGAAGGTCTTCATCCTCGCTGGCCAGTCCAATATGGAGGGCCACGGTCAGCTCGCCAGCCTCGACCACCTCGGCAGCCATCCGAAGCACGGTCACCTGCTGAAGAAGCTCAAGGCCGCGGATGGATCGTGGATCGTGCGCGATGACGTGACGATCGCGTGGCGCTCCGAGCACCGCGAGAAAAAGTCGGGCCCGTTGACCGTCGGCTGGGGCGCCGGACCGCAGGCGATCGGCCCGGAGCTGATGTTCGGCACGATCGTCGGAGACCACTGCGATGCCCCCGTCCTGCTCATCAAAGCCGCGTGGGGTGGCAGAGACGTCTTCTGCGACTTTCGCTCTCCGAGCGCCGGCGAGCTGACGCGCGACGAAGCGCGCATCCTCGAGCGCGACCGGCGCGATGGCCGCAAGCGCGAGGTCGGCCGCTTCTACCGCAAGATGGTCGACGACATCCGCCGCGCTCTGAAGGATATCGATTCGATCGTGCCCGGCTACGACGACCGCGGGTACGAACTCGTCGGCATGGCGTGGTTCCAGGGCTGGAACGACTTCTGTGAGTGGCACCTCAAGCTCGACGACCGCTGGGTCGGCGCCACCGTCATCGAGCGTTACCCGCACAACCTCGCCGCGATGATCCGCGATTTGCGCAAGGACCTGAACGCGCCGGACCTGCCGATCGCGATCGGCGAGATGGGCGTCTGGGGACACGACATCGACCAGCGCGCGAAGCGAGCCGACGATCACGAGGCACGCTCGGCCGTCGCGTTCCGCAAGGCGCAACGCGCCGTCGCCGACGATCCCTCACTCGCGAACGTCGCGTTTGTGCCGACAGCGGACTTCTGGGACAGCCGGCTCCAGGAGCTGCGCGGAGTCGCTGACCGCTATTGGAACGAGAAGCGGGAAAAGGGCATCGAGAGCACTCGCGACAACGAGCTGCCGACCAAGGCGCTCAACGACGAGTACTGGCGCCGCGGCGGGCACTGGGTCTGCCACTACAACGGCTCGGCGACGACCTACTCGCTCGTCGGCCACGCGCTCGCCCGGGCGTTGCTCAGCCGCGAGTGAAGCGCGGCGTTTCTGTCGCGTTCGCCCGCCTGCGCAGGTATCCTGACTGCCGTGTTCTCGAACACACGATGATTCGTGAGATGCGACGCGGAAGCTCGGGTCGCATGCAATAGGGAGCGAATCTCCAGCCATGTTCTCCGGACGTATGATGATCGTGAGGAATCCGCATACGAATCGACGGGCTGTCCTCTCGGCACTCACGCTCCTCGTCGCTCTCGGCTCCGCTGCGCGCGCCGACGACGAGGTGAAGAGGGTCGTCGACCCCGGCGAGCAGGTCTACCAGAGGCAGTGCGCTTCCTGCCACGGCGACAAGGGGCAGGGCGTCCGTGGTGAGTACCGGAAACCGCTCATCGGCGACTGGTCGATTCCGAAGCTCGCGAAGTACATCGACGAGGACATGCCGGAGGAAACGCCCGAGGAGTGCGCGGGCGAGGACGCCGAGAACGTCGCCCGGTACATCTGGCACGCGTTCTACTCGCCGATCGCGCAGGCGCGCAATCGACCGCCGCGAGTCGAGCTGTCGCGCCTGACCGTACGCCAGCACCGCAACGCGCTGGCGGACCTCGTCGCGACGTTCCGCCGCGCGGCTCGCGTCGGCGATCGTCGCGGACTGAGCGCCACCTACTACGACAACCGACAGCCGAGCGGACGCGCCAAGGTGGAGCGCCTCGACTCGCGCGTGCAGTTCGACTTCGCCTCTCCCGACGCGGACGTCGCGAAGCTCGGCAATCGCGGCTTTGCCGCGCGTTGGAGCGGCTCGCTCCTCCCTCCGGAGCCCGGGCGCTACGAGATCGTCGTCCGCACCGACCAGGCGGTGCGCCTGTGGGTCAACGATCTGCAGACGCCGCTGATCGACGCGTGGGTCAAGTCGGGCGACGAGACCGAGTACCACGCCTCGATCTCCCTGATCGACGGACGAGCGTATCCGCTGCGCCTCGAGTTCACCTCGCGTGACCAGGGCGTCAAGAAGGACAAGAAGGCCGGCGCGAAGCCGAAGCCCGCGTTCGCCGAGCTGTGCTGGAAGCTCCCCGGTCGCGTCGTCGAGACGATCCCGTCGCGATGTCTCGTGCCGGACTCCGTGCCCGAGGTGTTCGTCGTCACCGCGCCGTTCCCCCCCGACGACCGCAGCGTCGGCTACGAGCGCGGCGCCTCGGCATCGGCGGCGTGGAACAGCGCGAAGACCGCGGCGGCGGTCGAGACGGCCGACTACGTCATCGAGCACCTCGTGGAGCTCTCCGGCGCGCGCGACAACGCTGGCGATCGCGACGCGAAGCTGCGCGCTTTCTGCCGTCGTTGGGTCGAACGCGCATTCCGCCGGCCGCTCACCGACGCACAGCGCAAGCTCTACGTCGACGGCGTGTTCGCCAGCGCACCGGACCTGTCAGCCGCCGTCAAGCGTGTCGTCCTGCTGACGCTCGAGTCACCCCGCTTCCTCTATCTCGGACTCGGTAGCAAGCAGCCCGACAGCTGGGCCGTGGCGTCGCGACTGTCGTTCGCGCTGTGGGACTCGCCGCCCGATCGCGAGCTCCTCGACGCGGCGAAGGCCGGCCGTCTCATGTCGCGCGACCAGATCGCGCTGCACGCCGCACGCTTGGTCACGCATCCGCGTGCACACTCGAAGATGCGCCAGTTCCTGCGCTCCTGGCTGGCCGTCGAGCACACCGAGGATCTCGCCAAGACCAAGGCGCGCGAGCTCGAGTTCGACGAGGCGCTCGCGTCGGACCTGCGCACGTCGCTCGATCTGTTCCTCGACGAAGTCGTCTGGGGCGAGAGCGGCGACTTCCGGCGGCTGATCCTGTCGCGCGATCTGTGGATCAACGGCCGCCTGGCGGAGTACTACGGATTCGACCTGTCGCCCGACGCTCCATTCCAGAAGGTGTCCGCCAAGTGGCCGCAGCGCGTCGGGGTCGTGTCGCATCCGTTCCTGATGGCGAACTTCGCGTACGGCGAAGCGACGTCGCCGATCCACCGCGGCGTGTTCCTCGTCCGCAGCGTGCTCGGTCGCGCGCTCCGACCGCCGCCCGCAGCGCTCGCCCCGCTGGCGCCGGATCTGCATCCGAATCTGACGACTCGCGAGCGCGTCGCGCTGCAGACCTCCGCGAAACCCTGCCAGATGTGCCACGCGATGATCAACCCGCTCGGGTTCACCCTCGAGCACTTCGACGCTGTCGGCCGCTTCCGCGGCGAGGAGCGCGGCAGGCCGATCGACGCGTCGGGCTCGTACGAGCTCGAAGGCGGCGAGAGGAAGACCTTCGACGACGCCCACGCGCTGGCAGCGTTCCTCGCCGACAGCGAGCAGGTGCACGGCGCGTTCGTGCTGCAGCTCTTCCACCACCTCGTGAAGCAGCCGATCGTCGCCTACGGCACCGACACCAAGTCGGACCTGCGACGAACTTTCGCGACGAACGACTTCGACATTCGCAAGCTGATGGCGGAGATCGCGATCACCGCAGCCGTCCACGGTGTGGAACGCGTCGCGATCGCTCCGCACGCACCGGAAGACGCCCTACCCTCCGGAACGGACACATGAGCCACACGCAACGCACCCGACGCGAGTTCGTCCGCGAGCTCGGCCTCAGCGCCGCCGCGCTGCCCTTCGCCCTGAATCTGCCGAGCCTCGGCCGAACAGCCAGCGCCGCCGAGAACGCTCGGTCCAAGCAGCGGCTGGTCGTCATGTTCAGCCCGAACGGCGTCGTGCCGAGAACGTTCTGGCCGCGCGAACAGGGCGAGAAGTTCACACTGCCGACGAGCCTGTCGCCGCTCGAGCCGTTCAAGGACCGCCTGCTGACGCTCCACGGTGTCTGCGACAAGATTCGCGGCGATGGCGACAATCACATGCGCGGCATCGGTTGTCTGCTGACCGGCGTCGAGCTGTTCCCCGGCAACATCCAAGGCGGGTCGCACACGCCGGCTGGCTGGGCGAGCGGCATCTCGATCGATCAGGAGATCAAGAGCTTCCTGCAAGCCGACGAGGCGACGCGCACGCGTTTCGGGTCGCTCGAGCTCGGTGTGATGGTGCCCGAGCGCGCCGACACCTGGACGCGCATGTCGTACGCCGGACCGAACAAGCCGCTGGCGCCGATCGACGATCCGTACCAGCTGTTCGACAAGCTCTACGGCCGGATGGCGGATCGCGAATCCCTCGCGAGCGTGCTCGACGGTCTGCAGGAGGACATGCGCAAGCTCCGCGAGAACCTGAGCAAGGAGGATCGCCGCTTGCTCGACGAGCACGCGCAGCGCGTCCGCGAGCTCGAGAAGGAGCTCGCCACGAGCGATACGCAGGACGTGAGCCACCCCGTGCCGGAGCTCGAGCCCGGCATCGAGGAGAAGAACGACAACATGCCGCGCATCAGCAAGATGCAGATCGACTTGCTGGTGCAGAGCTTCGCCGCCGACTTCACCCGCGTCGCGACGCTGCAGTTCACCAACGCGGTCGGCCAGGCGCGCATGCGCTGGATCAAGATCGACAACGGACACCACGAGCTGTCGCACAAGCCGGATAGCGACAAGGAGTCGCAGGACAAGCTGACGCGCATCAACCGGTGGTACTGCGAGCAGCTCGCGTACCTCGCGAAGAAGCTCGCCGGCACTCCGGAGCCCAGCGGTACCGGCTCGATGCTCGACCACACGACGATCATCTGGACGAACGAGCTCGGCAAGGGCAACTCGCACACGCTGAACGACATCCCGTTCGTACTCGTCGGTGGCGGTCTCGGCTTCCGTATGGCACGATCTCTGAAGCTGCCGAAGGTACCGCACAACCGACTCTTGCTGTCGCTCGCGCACGCCTTCGGTCACCGTATCGAACGCTTCGGCAATCCGGACTACTGCGGCAAAGGTCCGCTCGATCTTTCGTGAGATTCTGACTTGGGTTTGTTTCGCAAGAAGAAGAAGACGCTCTCGAGCGTATCGCGGACCTGCGGCTGAGCGGCGAAAATCGATCCGACGGTCTTGTCGGATGCGCTGCATGGTCTGACGGTCGCTGACCACCCCGACCTCTCGTCGGTTTCGACACGGCAGATGACGCCGCTGTGTTCCGCGTGAGCCCGGAGATAGCTCACGTGACGACCGCGGACGACA
>CAYMRB010000178.1:0-18259 GCA_964392615.1 uncultured Planctomycetia bacterium
CGGCGTCCGATTCCGACTCCGACTCCGACTCCGACTCCGATTCCGATTCCGACTCCGACTCCAGCGCGCTCGCCTCGATCTCGACTCCGCCCGCGACCGGAGCCGGCTGTTCCGGACTGCAGCCGACCGACACGACCAACGCGGTCAGCAGGCCGGCTACTCCGGCGACAGCGCCCGTCCCGATCCGCATCCCACGCTTCGGCATCTCCGCCCTCCCGAACATCACCGACCGAGATCGACCCCCATCTCCGTGAACTGCGCCGCCGCGTTCAGGAAGTGCGCGGTGATCCACAGCACGGTCCAACCCTCCGAGTAGCCGCCGCGCAGCTTGCGCACGTCCGACATGTCGCCTTGCTGCGCGAAGTTCGTCTGCTGGATCTGCTCGCCCTGGCTGCCGAGCGGATCGATGAGCTGCCCACAGCTGCGGTACATCACGAGCGCGAGCTTCTTCAAGTCATCGCGGCCGAGGTACTCGCCCATGCGCCAGACCTCCGGCGTGTACATCACGCCGTACACGTCGAGGTGCTGGTTCTGCGCCGACACGACCGTCCAGCCGCGCGAGCGGAACGCGTGGTCGCGCAGCCGTCCCGGCGGCATGTCGATGTCCCACAGCACCGTGTAGCTCAGCGTGACGTCCATCGCGTGCGCCGCGCGGTCGAGCCAGCGCTGCTCCCGCGTCAGCTCGTAGACGGCGAGGAACGCCTGGAAACCGGCCCACGCGCCCTCCTTGTCCTCGCAGCGCGCGTCGAGCGTACCGCCCCAGTAGGGCTCGGTCATGTCGAGGTGGCGCTCGGCGTAGTGCTCGGCCGCGTGAATCGCGGCGCGTCGGTAGCGCTCCTTGCCGAACAGCTTCGCGGCCCTCGCGAGCGGTGATACCAGGAAGCCTTCGTTCGTCGACTTCGGCCGCCAGTCGTCCGCGAGGATGCGCGCGGCGTGGTGATCGCACGCTCGGCGCAGAAACGCCTCCCACTTCGACGTGTCGACCTGCGCCATCTTCCGGCCGACACCGATGGCGCGGGCGAAGCTCTCCATCGCCTGGCCCTGCGAGATCGGATCGGGTCCGCTCCAGCGGTTCTTGCCCGGATCGTACCGCACCGCGAAGCCGCCTTTGTTGAAGGGCGCCTGCGTCAAGAAGTCGAGCGAGCGCTGGGCGCGGTCGATCGCCTGCGGCGAGTCTTCGAGCACGAGCAGCGCGTAGCCCGGCGCGTCGGATTGCCCCGCCCATCCCATCACGTAGTGGTCGTTGTGCGGATACATGCGGAAGCCGGCCGACTCATGATCCTCATGCCAACGCGAGTCGGCGAAGCGCAGCTTGGCTTCGAGGATCTCGTCGAACGACGGGAACTCGTCGAGGTCACCCGCGCCGTGCCGTTCGATCGATGCTCGCATCGGTCGGCGAAACCCGGAGCCCTTCTGCTCCACCGGATAGGCGTCGAGGAAGAACGTCTTCTCGATGACGGAAGCGGGCGGCACGTCGAGCCACGTGTTCGAGTACTTCATCAGCTTGCGCTGCTGCGCCTTGGCGACGCTCGGCTTGTCGTTCGCGGTGCACGGTCCCGACAACAGCGTGAGCTCCGACACTCCGTCGCGCGCGATCGCGCCGAGCGACCACCACAGATCGCTGCGCGCCCCGTACGGCGCACGCGACGGCAACGTGTGGAGCGCCGCTCCGCGCACCGCGTCGTCCTGCGACCACTCGAGGCTCGCGAACGGCATCGGGAAGCGGTGCTCCTCGCAGATCGCCGCGTCGCCCGGTTTGCCGGTGTACCGGATGATCTGGCCGAAGCCCGTCGCGACGCCCGACGGGTTGCCGTGGTAGCAGATCCCCGGCAGGAAGAGCTGTGCGCCGGCGTACGGAATCTGCCAGCGCACGGACAGCGTCGTGTGGGACGCCGTCTCTACGCCCTTCCACGTGAACCGGCGCACGCAGCGGAACACGCCGTCCTCGCTGCGGTACGCGTCGCGCACGATCCAATCGCCGCCCGCCGTCTCGACGCGGCCACTCGCGACGAGCCACGGGCCCAGGCGCTCGACCTCCTGCGCCTGCGCGTGTCGCCACGCGTCGGGCCAATCGTCGCGCCACTCGGTCGCGATCGACCAGAGTCCCTCCGCAGGCGAACGCAGGTAGACCTCGCCGTCGCGCACGAGCTCGAGGCGATAGCCCGCGTCGCCCGGGACGGCTCGCAAGCTCCCATGCGGCGTCGCGAGCTCGACCGCGCGGAACTCACCGCCTTCGAGGCCGACGTCGACGCCTTGGCCGCCCACCACCTGACGGCAGTGAACCGCGAGCACGTTCTTGCCGATGCGCAGCGCGTCGCGTGCGGAGCGCGACAGGAACACCCTGTCGTAGGTCGTCGTCCATCCGGCGACTCGAGCGACCGTCACGCCGTTGATCGCGACCTCGACGTCCTCATCGTGATACACGCGCAACCAGATGCGCTGGGGCAGCTCGCCTGCGATGTCGAACGATCGCCGCATCCAGATGTCCGACGTGCACCAGATCGTCCGCGGCGCGATGCCCGGCGTGCCCTTCGATCCGAACGGCGCCGGCGCCCGTTGCCACGGCCGATCGTCGAATCTGACGCTGCGCCAATCCCCCTCCGGCTCGCGGACGGTGTAGCGCCACTGCTGCGGAGCGTCTTGCGCGGTCGGTGCGAGGACGCGCACGTCGGCGCTCTCGGTCGGGCTGTCAGCGTAGACGGACGACGAGAGCGAGAGCGAGCCGCACGCCGTCACGACGCCGACGAAGACGAATGCGACCGTCTTCGCCGCCGACGCCGGCCGCAGTGCGCCGCCGCCGATCCAGCCGTCGACGCGCGGCGCCAGGCGCAACGCCCACGACGAAGCGAGAAGCGCGACCACGCCACCGGTGAAGACGTCCATCGTGTAGTGCGCGCGCAGGACGATGACCGTGGCGATCTCGAACACCGCGACTCCCGCGCCGACCCAACGCCACACGCCGCCGCGCCGCGCGAGCTCGAGCGCGCCGAAGACGGCCAACGCCGTGTGACCGGAGAAGAAGAAGTCGTTCGCGACGCCATAAGTCACCAGGAGAGACGGCCAACCCGGGTGGTGCCAGATCATGCCGTCCGGCGCCGGGAGCGCGCAGGCGGCCTGCATCGTCTGCCGCAGAAGGAAGAGCAGAAAGAGGCCGAGGAACGGCCGGATGCTAGCGCCGAAGATCGCGGCCGCCAGGATCCAGACGCCGAGCGCGTCGATGACGAGCGAGCTCGCGACGAGGAGCGCGTTCGCAGCGCTCGGGCTGCCGTCGAGATACTCCGTGACGGGCTCGGTCAGCGAGAGCAGCGCGTCGCTCTTCGCGAGGAGCAGTCCCGCACGCGTCGCACCGACATCGGGCAGCTGGCGCGCACCGATCAACGACTGCGTTCCGAACCACAGCGCGAGACCGATGGCGACGATGAGAGTGCGAATCGCGAGTCTCTTCATGACCTGTGATGGTGCCTCCCTCGGTGTGCTTGACGGACAGTCAGCGGGGTGCGGAGTCGAGCTGCCGCGAAGCGGTCAGCTCCAACTCCGCGCGCATGGGCTGCCCGGAGCCAGCGTCAAGGTCTGCGGCGGGCGCGGTCATCCCATGCGGACAGTCTATCAAGCCAGCCGAGGAAGACCTCGTGCTGATCGCGCTGGAACCGACTGACATCATCCGGCGTGCGGAACTCGAGCGCTGCCGTCGCGCCGCGACGCTCCCACGCGGTGCGCGCGCGCTCGACGCAGCGGGTGACATCGTCGATGTCGGCGTCGCGATCCCTCTTCGGCGCGACGACGAGGCACGGACGCGGCGCGACGAGCGCGAGCACGTCGTCGAGATCGTACGGCGCATCCTTCTCGCGTCCGCGGAACAGGCCGAGCTTCGGCAGGAGCGCGTGCCACTCGTAGAACCGGCGCGCGGCATCGCCTCCGCTGCGCAGCGGAAGGAGCCCGCTGAACGACGCGACGCCGGCGACACGGTCGTCGAGCGCGGCTGCGTGCAACGCGACGAGACCACCGATGGAGTAGCCGAGCAGGAACACGCGACGCGGATCGATCTTCGGCAGAGGTTGCTGCGACGAACCTCGCGCATCGATCAAGGAATCGACCGCCGCGCGCGCGTCCGCGACCATGCGACCGAAGCGCGAGCTGCGCGGGTGACGCGCGTAGAAGTCGCGTCCCTCGAGAAGCCGCAATCCGAAGCCGCATTGATCGTACGCGAGCACGACGCAGCCGCGCTGCGCGAGGCGGTGGTAGACGGTCGTCCCCTGGACGCCGTAGCCCTCGTTGTAGCCGCTGTGGTACGAGAACGGGTGCAGCCAGATGACGGCGGGCGCGCCGCCCTCAGAGGCCTTCGGCGCGGTCGGCGCGTAGACGTTGCCGCGCACGCCGTGGCCGAACCGCACCGGCACGCGCTGGACGCCGGCGGGAGCCCAGCGGTCGTGCGTCATCATCGCCGACTCGGCGGCCGTCAGGAACTCGGGCGTCGCGGGCGACGCGTTGTCGGTGGCGGGCGCGCCGAGCATCCACGCGATCCGCGCGCGTCGTTCGGCATCGTTCCGGGGCTCCGCACCACCTGCCGGCACGCGAAGCTCCGCGGCGGGCGTCGCCACCTTCCACTCCTGCCATTCGAAGTGGTGCAGCAACGCCTCGGGGAAGTCCTCCTGCCGCACGGTGCCTCGACCCGCCGAGAGGTCGAGCCAGTCGAGGTTCTCGCGTCGATGCTCGTCGGTAATCGGGCCGTGCTGGCCGACGCGGTACGACACCCTCAGATTGTCGGACGCGCCGAGGAACGCGTAGACCTTGCGCCCTTCGAGATACGCGCGCTCAACGGCGAAGGTCGGCTCCGCGCCATCGTTGTGCGCCGTGTGCACGAGACAGCGACGTGGCGCGATCAACGCGTACCAGCCGTGCGCGTCGATCGGCAGCTCGTCCTCGCGACCGGTGAACGCACGCAACGACGGCAGAAACCACTCGCTCGGAAAGTCGGCGGGCGCCTCGGCGAACGTATCGCGCGATGTGAAACGATACGGACACGACGCGGGCGAACCAGGGCTGCGCGCGACGACCGACGTGATCCGCTCATCGAATGCCGCAGCGACCATCGCCTGCTTGCCGTAGCGCGAGAAGCCGATGATGCCGATCTGCCCGCGCGCGATCTTCACCGGACTGCGCGCGTCGAGAAGCGCGTCGATCGAACGGCTCGCGAGCCACGCCTTCGTCGAGATCTCCGTCCACGTCGCATCGGGGTACTCGGTGCGGAACGTCTGCCAGACGCTGTCCCAGCCCGGAAAGTCCTTCTCGCGATGATGGCTGTCGAGGCCTGGCCACAGGCACACGGCCCACCCGCGCGCGAGCGCCAGCTCGGCCCACGGAATCTGGTAGTAGCGCGGCTGCGTCAACAGCAGCGGAAACGGACCGTCGCCCGGCGGCACCGACACGCGGACCTCGAACGATCGGCGGTGCGGCGTGTCGAGCGTGACGCGCAGACGTCGCCGCGTGCCGGTCTCACTCGCCTCCAGCGTCTCGATCCCGATGACGGCTGGAACACGGCCGGGAAACGAGCCGATGAACACATCGCACATCAGCCGACGGATCTCGGCGCGGCGTCGGCCCCAATCGGCGCGCGTCTCGACCGACGTTCCATCGAGGAACTCGAGAAGCGGCGGCAGACCGGCGCGGCGCTGCGCGAACGCGGGGGCACTGCAGGAGAAGAGCGCGACGACGCAGACCGCACGCGAGAACTCGACGACACCACGGCGGCGCAGCGGCACGACGTCGTCGCGGACGAGAGGTTGGAGGTTGTTCGGGTATCGCACGTCAGACGTTCGAGTGAACTGCGGAAATACGCTTATCGGCCTCTTGACACGAGCTCAGGATATCGAGATAGTGACGGTAAGAAAGAGTCACTCCCGGCGCGGCTGGTTTTGGCGTCGGGGGGGATTGAGGGTCGACAGCGTCCATCGCAGCTAACTCGTGAACGTGGGTTGGCTGCAACGCATAACCGGATCCACCAGCTGACAAACGAGGAGAAACGGTTTGCGAACTCGCGCACTGAGCATGATCGGGTTGTTGGGGGTGTGTCTCGTATGCGCGGGAGTGCAGGGCGGCGTGATCCGTCTGAGCTCACCCGACTATGATCCCGTGGACAGCCGGTTCGAGGTCGCGGTTGGCGGCACCATCACGCTGACTTGGACCGTCGTGGGGGTCGAGAGCAACCCTCACTATCAGTGGACGCCGAACGCCCTGCGAATGCAGGCGGCGCTCGCCGGTCTTTCCGCGCCCGGGATCGTCGATATCACGTCCGCGACGCTCGGCGGCGCTGCGGCGACCGGCTGGACGACGCAGTCGACCGGCCCACTGGATGTGACAGCCCTGTCCGGGTCGGCGAGCCCGGTCTTCAACGATGTTGTCGACGGAACGGCGCTCTTCACAGTGGAGATCACGGCCCACGCTGCAGGGTCAGCGTTGCTGTCCGCCGGAACCCAGGTGAGCGGCGTCGTCATTCCGAGTGTGACGGGCGACGTGTTCCCGTTCGGCTCGTTCGTCCTGGAGGACGTAGAGATCTTCGCCTTCGCCGTCCCCGAGCCCGCGTCGATCGCTGGTCTCTCGGTCGCGCTGCTCGGCTGCGCCGGGATCGCCTGGCGCCGACGCCGGCGCAAGACCGCCGCGTAGCACACGCTCACGCTCAACCCGGTGCGCGCGCGCAGCCGGATGCTCAACCCTCAGACTCCCCTTCTGGCGCCGGCTCGTCCGGCGCCTTCTTTTTGAGCAGCCCGACCCGCTGTCCGAGATCGACCGCGGCGTTCTTCGCCGACTCCGCCGCGCTCGTCACCGTGTCGACCGCCGCGCCCGCGACGTAGCCGACGCTGCTGGCGGCCGCCTCCGCCACGACGCCGAGACCGCCGCCGACCGTGCGAAGGATCTCGGTCGTCAGGCCGACTGCGACCTTCTGCGTCGCGTCGAAGGCCGCGGACAACGCCGACTTGCGCGTCTCCGGATCCCACTCTCGGAAGCTGCGGCAGCGCGCCCGCGCGAGGTAGCCGATCCGCACGACGACAAGCGCGTTCGTGATGCCCTCGACCGCGGGCCCCGCCACGACGCCCGTGACGCCGCCGATCGTGCGCGCGAGCAGTCCGCCGAGCGAATCGGTGACGTTCTGCAGGTACGCGGCCGCCGCGGTCGCCAGCGATACGTCGCGGCAGATCGCCAGCGTGCCCCACAGACCTGGACGCCCGTAGTACAGGACGGCAAGACGGCTCGCGAGGTTGACCGAGCGCCACAGCACGACGAACGCGTCGAGCGTACCGTTCGGCGACGCCGCCGTGCCGACTCCGACCGCGAGCGCTTCGCGGTAGATCAGCTTCTCGGCGCGCGCGTCGAGGTCGGCGAGGATCGTGGTCATCCGCTCGCCCGTCCACGCCGTGAGCTCCCGGCCGAGCTCCGCGGCCTGTGCGTCCGTTCCTGATCGAACGCGCACGGCGAGGCGCCGCAGGTCCGTGCGCGCTTCGTCGATGAGTTGCGCCTGATCCGCGAGCTCCTCGTTGCGACGGCACGCCGTGAGGTAGCGCTCGAGATACCTCACCTCGGCGCGCAGGTGGTCGATACCGAGCTCGTCGCTCGCCGGAACCGCTGGCGGCCGCACGACCCGCGGCACGTGCAGGAAGCGCCAGATCGGCCACGCGATGAGCGCGCCGGCCGCGAGGATGCCGGCGATCGTCAAGTAGCCGAACGCCGGGTGGACGCCATACGCGGTCTGAAACAGCCGCACGCCCTCGAAGAGCGCGACCAGCACGAAGAAGCCCGCGGCCGCCCACAGCGCCCAGCGGGCCCACCGCAGCCAGCGGTGGAACTGATCGAGGAGCGACGACGGCGCCGCCGCGGTCGGCGTGGATTCGGGCATGGTCGGTCGAGGCCTCCGAACGGTGGTAGCGCGAACGCTACGAGTGGCCACGCGGACTGCGCGCCATCGTAGCGGAACGGGACACACTCTACACCGATACGTCGCGCTGCGACCGTGCCCGCATTCGCCTCTTCTCGTTGTTTCCGCTCAGCGACACGCCGCGTCGGCGGCGCAGCCGAGATCGTCCGGCGTCCGATCGAAGCCGCAATCGGCGAACGGCGCGAGCGGCGGCAGGCCTCGCCGGAAGAGGAAGTCGAGCAGATAGACGGCGTCGGTGAGGGCGAGCGATCCGGTGTCGTCGACATCCGCCGCCTTCTCGCACGGAATCGTCCCCCCGCCGAAGAGGTGAAAGAGCACGGCGACGACGTCGGTGATGTCCACCCGCCCGCTGCGGTCGGTGTCGCCCCGGCGGAACGCCGTGACCGGAGGCGAGATGTCGCAACGCTCGAACGGGCCCATGTCGACCGACTCGCCGCAGAATCGCGGCCCGCCCTCCATGTCCTCGAGCGCCGCGTCCGTGACTTCGCCCGCGTCGATGCACGGCGAGTCGACGGCGAGGCGGAAGTCGCCACCGGCGGCGTCGACGAAGCGGGGATCGTCGCCGAGGTTCCCCTCTCCGGGCCAGAGCTCGTCGCCCTCGACGCACGAGTACGCGACATCGATCGCCGCGAATCGTCGCCCGCAATAGCGTGCTCCGAGCAGCGCACGCCGCGATCTCCGTTGCCGTCGATCGTGCAGCCTTCCAGCTGCGGTGCCGACTCGCCTCGACATTCGATGCCGCCGTCGGAATTCGACAGCATCGTCGCCGGGCACGCCGGACCGGCGGTCCTGTGCTATGACGGATCGGCCCCGGTTCTCCGCGGCTGCGCGCTGTTGCGGATCTCCGGGCGGCTGGACCCCACCACCTGGACGCCACCGACCGACGCAGCGGCGTTGCCGGCGCGAAGTAGAGGCCGCCGCCTTCATCGCGGGCGCGATTGCCCCGGATATGGCAGTCCCGGATCGTCGGCGATGCGTGGATGGCGTAGACGCCGCCGCCGTCGCGGCGCGAGGCCCAAGGCCTGAGCCGCCCGCATCCGCCGGTGATCGTGAAGCCCTCGAGAGTCGCCGGTTCGCCTCCGTCGTTCTCGAACACGACCACGCTGCCCTCGGCGCGATCGGCCGGCGGTGACGTCATGCGGATCGTCGTCCGCTCCGGCCCGCCCTCGGACCGGACGACGAGCGATCTTCCGTGCAGAACGAGCGGTCGATCGGACGCGTACTCGCCCGGCGCCACCAGGACGACGTCCCCCGCCGCAGTCGCCTCGACCGCCGCGTGAATCGTCGGGAACTCGCTCGGCACGCGCAGCGTGGCCGCACCGACCGCAGCCGGCAAGGCGAGGCCAAGAATGATCCCGATCGCGGGGCGTCTCATCGGCGGCTCCTTCCTGCAACAGCCACGGACGACGACGCTCGCAAACCATATTCCAGCCACCGGCTCGGCGCCGTCCTCCGAGCAACCTGGGGGCTGGAGGAGGCCCCCTGTAAAGCGGGCTTGCGCCGTGGGTCGGAATCGCCCCAAACACCTCGAACACATGGCTGGTCAGACGAGGGTCTCCACGCCACAATGTCGGCGCGTCCGTGACGTCGACGCGAATCCCCGACGAGCGGACAGGGTCCGCAGGAGAGATGAGAACACGATGAAGATCACCCGTATCGCCGCGTACCGCGTCGAGCTCCCGCTTCACGAGGGCAACTACAATTGGTCCGGCGGCAAGTCCGTCAGCGTATTCGACTCGACAATCGTGCGCGTCGAGACCGACGCCGGCCTCGTCGGTCATGGCGAGGTTTGCCCGCTCGGGCCGTTCTACCTGCCCGCGTACGCCGGTGGCGTGCGCGCCGGGATCGCTGAGCTGGCACCGCATCTGATCGGTATGGATCCGACCCGACTCGAGCCGCTGAACCGCTTCATGGACTGCGCGCTCAAGGGCCACCCGTACGTCAAGTCGGGCATCGATATCGCGTGCGTCGATCTTCTCGGCCAGGTCTCGAAGCTGCCGGCGAGCGAGCTCCTCGGCGGCCGCTATGCGGACGACTTCCCGCTCTACCGCGCGATCTCGCAGGAGGATCCCGAGGTCATGGCGCGCAAGGTCGCGGGATATCGCGACGAGGGCTACCGAAAATTCCAGCTCAAGGTCGGCGGCGATCCGGATGTCGACATCGAGCGCATCCACACGATCGCGGCGCTGCTGGAGCCTGGAGACGTGCTCATCGCCGATGCGAACACGGGCTGGGTGCAGCACCAGGCCGCGCGCGTCGTGCGCGCGGTGAAGGACGTCGACGTCTACATCGAGCAGCCCTGTCTGCGCTACGAGGAGTGCCTCGCAATCCGCCGCCGCACCGATCACCCGTTCGTGCTCGATGAGAACATCGACGGCATCGACGCGCTCGTGCGCGGTCATGCGGACGGCGCGATGGACGTGATCAACATCAAGATCAGCAAGTTCGGCGGTCTGACGCGAGCGCGGCAGGCGCGCGACCTCGCGGTGTCGATGGGCATCGCGATGACGATCGAGGACTCGTGGGGCGGCGACATCACCACGGCCGCGATCTCGCACCTCGCCGCCGGCGTGCCGCCCGAGCTCCTGTTCACGTCGACCGACTTCAACAGCTACGTCACGGTGTCGACTGCGGAGGGCGCGCCGCAGCGCAAGGCCGGACGCATGAGCGCATCGACGGCACCGGGACTCGGCGTCGAGCCGCGGATGGACGTGCTCGGCGAGCCGCTCGTCGACGTGTCGTAGGCGGTCGCCTCGACGACGACGACGGGACGGATGCGGTCGCGCTCGCCAGCCGAAATCGAACGAGCGATCAAGCCGGAGGATCTTCCTGCTGCGGCTCTTGCTGTGGCTTCTGCTTGCGGCGACTCGTGAGCAAGCCCGACAAGTGCGCCGAACCGCCCGCCGGTCGACAGTCGGCCATCGGTGACGTCGAGCGCAACACGCGACGGGCTGGCACAGCGCCACGAAACGTGCGAACCTCGGTCGAGTTCACGGGCGGACGGGAGACCCACGGTGCAAGGAGCTCGGCCATGCCTCGAGTCACCGGTCGTCGCGTCGCCGCAATCCTCGGCGCGCTGGGTGCGATCGCGCTCGTGGCCGCCGCGTTCGTGGTCTGGCCGGTCGTCGTCGAGTCGTGGCACATCGAGCGACTCGAGAGCCCGGACGCGGACGTGCGCGCGGACGCGGCGCGGCGGCTCGGTGAGATGCGCTCGGTGCGCGCCGTCCCGGTGCTCGTCGACACGCTTGCGAGCCACGTGATCGGCCCGCCGGACGACAACGGTTTCTCGATTCACTACGTCGCCTCCGACGAGTGGCTCCACCGTCCCGAAGCCCGCGCCCTCGTCGCGATCGGCACGCCGGGAGCACGCGCGCTCGCGGCGAAGCTCGAGGAGTTGCCCGAGCCCCTCCGGGAGTGGTGTGCCGCCGTCCTCGGGGAGATGGACCCGCCCCCGCTCGCGGTGTTCGCGGACCTTCTCGAACACGACGACCTCAACCTGCGATTCGTCGTCCTGGAAGGGCTCGGCTGGCAAGGCGAGAACGCGACGGGCATCGTTCCGTGCCTCGTTCGCGCCCTCGAGCGCACCGAAGATCCCCGCGGGCTCCGAGTCGCCAAGAGCGAGGCCGAGGGTGACATCAGGTACGCGCTCGCAGAGTTCCGCCGGGCGATTTTCACCGCTCTTGTGGACGTACGGGCAGACGAGAATCTCGTCCGGCCCGCACTGGAGATGCTCCTCGACGACTCGGATCTCGAGGTCCGCGTCAGGGCGGCCAGGTGGCTCGGCTCGATCGGTGACGACGCCAGCGTACCGCGGCTCGCGGCCGCCCTCCGCAAGGCAGCAGAACGCGCGATCCAGGCGGAGAGGCGCGGCGACGAGAGGCGCGTTCTGCAGCTCGGGGAATTCTTGGTAACGGCCGTGGAGAGCCTCACGCGCCTGAGCGGCGACTTCGCAAACCCGTTCTCGGTTCTCGTCAGCGTCCTGCGGTCCCCGGACGTCAGCGGGCCGGACTTGATCGACTCGCGCGACGCGGCGGTGGCGGCCGTTCTGTATGAAATCTCCGACCTCGCGACGGACGACGACGTCGTGCGCGCTCTCGCGTCGAACGATGCCGACGTCCGACGCTGCGCCTCGTGGCTCGCCGAGTTTCGGTCGCCGTCACGGCCTGTGTTCGCCGCGCTGATCGCACGACTCGACGACGCCGATGACGAGGTCCGCAGCGCGGCCGCGAGCGCGCTCGTCTCCGAGATGGGCGTGTGGCCATCTGACACGGAGCCAGGCCTCGTCGCGGCGGCGACGCGCGCGCTCGTGTCATCCGGTCGCAGTACGAGCCACTGGTGCGTGCAGCTGCTCGCCGAGCTGGCCGAGCACTACCCGGCGGCGCGCGAGGCGCTGGAGGCCGCCCGGTCGCATGAGGACAAGCGCGTGCGACGCGCCGTGGCCGAAGCGTTGGCTGCGCTGTCGGGCTGAGTCGCGCGGCGAACACAGCTGCGCGCACTGGCGACACGGCGCATTTCGTGTGAGACTCGACGACTCGCCGGAGGCTGCACCCCATGCCACGAGCTACGGGCAAACGCATCGCTGGGATCCTCGGAGCGCTGGGCGCGGTCGTGCTCGTCGGCGTCGTGTGGGCCGCGTGGCCGTACTGCGTCGAGTCGTGGTGCATCTACCGCCTCGAGAGCCCGGACGCGTCGGTGCGCGCGGACGCGGCGCGGCGGCTTGGGGAGATGCGTTCGGTGCGGGCGGTGCCGGCGCTGGTCGACGCCTTCGTGCGAGACATGCGGAGCCGCACACGGAAGACCGGAGACATGCTCCAGGGCATCCCGCGCGGGCGCGCCCCTGTGGGAGTTTCCGCCATCATCGCGATTGGCACGCCCGGATCGCGCGCTCTCGCGAGCCAGCTGGAACGGATCCCGGAGACCTACCTCCGAGACTGGTGCTTCAATCTTCTCGAAGGCATGTCACCGCTACCGTACGCGGCGCTCGGCGAATTGCTCGTGCACGCAGACGTCGGACTGCGGCAAGAGGCCTTGGGACGAATCTACGAACGCGACGAGTTCAAGAAGCACATCGCACCGTATTTGATCGCGGCCCTGCGGCGACGGGATAACCTCGGCGACCTGCGCGTGGCGCACGGCGACGTCGCGCGCGAGCTCCTGGCCTTTCGTCAGCAGCTCCTCGACGCCTTCCTGCAGGTCGGCGCGGACGCGAGCGTCGTTCGACAGACACTCGAGCGGCTGCTCGACGATCGGTTTCTCCACATGCGCATCGAGACGGCAGAGTGCCTCGCGACCGTCGGAGACGAGGCCAGCACGGCGAGGCTGCGATTGGCCCTGGAACGAGCCGCGTGCCAGTTCTTCGCGCTCGACACGTCCGACGACGACCGTTTTCTCGCCAGCGCCCTGCTGGCGACCGCGGCGCAGAGCATCGCCATTCTGAGCGGAGATCCGGACGGCGAGACCGCATTCCGGGCCCTGGTCGACGCTCTGCGCGAGCCTGCCGCCGGCACTCGCGACCGGATCGACGCGCCGGGAGCGCTGTGGGCCTCTCCCCCGCTCGGATACCCGACGGTCGACGCCATCCTGCGCGCCCTCGAGTCGGACGACGCGCACGTCCGGCGCTGCGGTGCCTGGGCCGTCGAGGAGCGCCGGGAGTCCCCACCGCGCGTGCTCCAAGCCCTTGCCGCCCGACTCGATGACGTCGATGACACGGTGCGCAGTGCCGCAGCGAGGGCGCTCGCATCCGAGACGGGCGAGTGGCAGTCCGAGAACGAGCCACGCCTCGTCGCAGCGGCGGCACGCGCACTCGCGATCGGAGGCCACAGCACCCGCTACCGGAGCGTGCTGCTGCTCGGCGCACTCGCCGGGCGCCACCCGCCTGCGCGCGAGGCGCTGGAAGCGGTGCAAAACCACATGGACGGCCGCGTGCGTCGCACTGTGGCCGCGGCGTTGGCGGCGCTGGAGTAGCCGAGCGGTTCCACCTGCACATCGATGAGCGACAAACGCGGGGCGCAGCCGTACGGAGCTGGCGCAGCGCCACGAAACGTGCGAACCTCGATCGAGTTCACAGGCGGACGGGAAACCCACGGTGCAAGGAGCTCGGCCATGCCTCGAGTCACCGGTCGACGCGTCGCCGCAATCCTCGGCGCGCTCGGCGCGCTCGCGCTCGGCGGCGTCGTGTGGGCCGCGTGGCCGTACTTCGTCGAGTCGTGGTGCATTCGCCGACTCGAGAGCCCGGACGCGTTGGTGCGCGCGGACGCCGCGCGGCGGCTCGGGGAGATGCGCTCCGTGCGGGCCGTGCCGGCGCTGGTCGACTCGCTCGAGCGGGCCTGGAAGCTCGAGATCGAGGACATCTCCGGCCCCTACAGCCCCTACGTGGTCTCGTGGGCGGAGCTGGCCGCGCAGGCCGAGACGCGCGCGCTCATCGCGATCGGCGAGCCGGGAGCGGAGATCTTGGCATCGCGACTCGACACGATGGCCCTGCGCGACGAGATCGTCGAGATTCTCGCGCACATGGAACCATCCCCCATCGCGGTGTTCGGAGGGCTGCTCGAGAGTGCGGACATCGACGTGCGAGTTCGCGCGCTGTCCTTCATCGACGGCTGTGGCGAGGAGGTCGACGGCATCGTTCCGTTCCTCGCCCGAGCGCTCGAACGCGTCGATGACCCCCGCGCCCTCCGAGTCGACCAAGGCGACGTCGCAAGCGAGCTGGCATCGCATCGCCTGGCGCTGCTCGAGGAGCTCCTGTCGAGGACGTCCGACGCGGATCTTGTGCGACCGACGCTCGAGACTCTGCTCGATGACCCGGATTTCGATCTCCGTATCGCCGCGGCCGAGCATCTCGGGAAGGTCGGTGACGACGCGAGCGCCTCGCACCTCGCGGCAGCCCTGGAGAAGGCGACCGAGTCGGCTCTCGAGAAGCGTTCCGCTGCGGACACGCCCGACACGAACCAGCTCTGGCGCGTGGCCATCGCCACGGCTTGGAGCCTTCGAGACCTCGGCCGAAGCGCGCAGGCCGAGGACGTGTCCCTCGACCTGATCGACGCTCTGAGAGCCGACCCGGATGCCGTCGACGCATCCGCATCGCAACGGGCGTCGATCCTGTCCGTGCTGGCGCTCATCGCGACGGACGATGGGCTCGTCCGCTCCCTCGCGTCGAACGACGCGCACGTTCGGCGCCTCGCTGCCCGGACGATCGAGATGCGTTGGTCGAGTCCGGCCCGCGTCCTCGCGGCGCTGATCGCATGTCTCGACGACGCCGACGACGAGGTCCGCAGCGCGGCCGCCAACGCGCTCGTCTCGGAAACAAACGGTTGGCCAAGCGACGACGAGCCTCGCCTCGTCGCGGCCACGACGCGCGCGCTCGCGACAGGAGGTCGCCACACGCGCTATTGGAGCGCGCGGCTGCTCGGCGTGCTCGCTGAGCGTCACTCGACGGCACGCGACGCGCTGCAGGCGACGCGCGACGACGCGGACGAGCGCGTGCGGCGCGCGGCCGCTGAGGCGTTGTCGGCGTTGGCGCGCTGAGTCACGCGACGAACACGACCGCGCGCTCTGGCGGCGCGACGCGATTCGTGTGAGACTCGGGCGACTCGCCGGACTCTGCACTCATGCCACGAGCCACGGGCCAACGCATCGCTGGGATCCTCGGCGTCGGCGGCGCGGTCGCGCTGGTCACGACCGCGATCGCCATGTGGCCATACCTCGTCGAGTCGTGGCACATCCGCCGTCTGGAGAGCTAGGATGCCGGCGAGCGCGCGGACGCGGCGCGACGGCTCGGGGAGATGCGTTCGGTGCGAGCCGTACCGGCGCTGGTCAAATCGTTCGCGCGCGACGTCGAGAGTCTCGTACCGCCGCCACGGAGCGATCTCTCGTCACTGGAGCTCAAGCTGTCCCACGCTGTTGAGGGTGACCGGTTCAGCTGGGACTGCGGGGCCGATCGCCCCGAGACGCACGCGCTCCTCGCGATCGGCACGCCGGGCGCCGTAGCGCTGGCGGCGCGGCTCGACACGACGCCAGCGCTCGCCCGGGAGTGGGCCTTCGGCATCCTGGCACGCATGGACCCGCCGCCGATCGCGACACTCGGCAAGCTGCTCGAGCACGCCGACGTCAGGCTCCGGCACCGTGCATTGGATGTCCTCGCCGGACTCGAAGACCGGGCCGGCGACGTGGCTCCTCACCTCGCCCGAGCTCTAATGCGGGACGAGGACGTCGACGGCCTCCGCACTTCGGTGGACTCCGTCAGGTTCGTGCGGAACATGTGGCGCCACGACGCTGTCGACCTGCTCGTACGTTCCACAAACGCGAGCGTGGTCCGGCCAGCCCTCGAGCGATTTCTCGATGACGCGGACTTGCAGGTCCGCGCCGCGTCGGCGGCGGGGCTCGGAAAGCGCGGGAACGAAGAGAGCGTCGCACCGCTCAGCGCGGCGCTCGAGCGGGAGGGGCGACGCCTGAACGCCTTGGACAGAGCTTCACTACCCGGCGAGCCCGAATTGTGTGTGCGGCTGAGTCTGTTCGTCGAGTCGGCGCTGAAGAGCCTCACGGCGCTGGGGAAGCGCGCCGAAGTGGCGATTCCGATCCTTGTCGACATCCTGAGCGGGCCGGACACGGTCGGACCCGATTCGGTCGACACGCCGACGTCGTCGCTCGTGTTCGCGCTGGCGGAAGTCGCGACCGACGACGACGTGCTGCGTGCCCTCGCGTCGAGCGATCCGCACACCCGTCGCTGCGGCGCCTGGGTGGTCGAGGCGCGTCTGTCGTGCCCGCCGCACGTCATCTCGGCTCTCATCACGCGGCTCGACGACGCCGACGATACGGTCCGCAGCGCCGCCGCCAGCGCGCACGTGTCCGAGAAGGACGCGTGGCTGCCGTCGACGAGCCGCGCCTCGTCGCGGCCGCGACGCGCGCGCTCGCGACAGGGGGACGCACCGCCCGCTATTGGAGCGTACAGCTGCTCGCCGAGCTGGCGGAGCGCCACGCGGCGGCGGGCGAAGCGCTGAGGGCCGCGCGCTCCGACGAGGACGGGCGCGTGCGGCGCGCGGTCACGAACGCCTTGACGACGTCGGGGATGACTGGCCCGGAGTGACGGGCGTGAGGTACCATCTCGCCACAGGAGCCAACACTGCGTGGGAGGGCTGCCATGCGAACGCTCGACTTGAAGACCGTCGCGATCCTCGTCGCGATTCTCGTCGCGATCGTCACCACACCGTCCGGCTACTCCGGCGACGAGGTCGTCGTCGAAGGCTCGATCTCGGTCGGCACCTGCGGGGCCTTCCCGCCCCTGCCGGTCTGCGTCCTCCGCGACGCAAGTGACGGAGCGCAGTACGCGCTGATCGACTTCAACGGCGACGGCGTGCACGACATCTCCGACGGACTCGGCTGCTTGAATCCCCTCCGACGGTGCGAGCGCAGCGTCCGCGTCACGGGCACGCTCGAGCGTCTCGAGTGCGATCCGATCGAAGGCTTCGGAATGGACGGCATCCGCCCGACAACGATCGAGGTCATCGCCCCGGAGTGCGGCGATGCCAACGGCAGCGGTGCGATCGACCTCTCCGACGCGATCACCATTCTGGACGGGCTCTTCGGAACGGGAACGTCAGGGAACCGCCCGTGTCCCGGCAGCTCCGATGTCAACGGCGACGGGCACCTCGACATCTCCGACGCGATCTTCCTGCTCGACAGCCTCTTCCTCGGCGGACCGGCTCCGAGGTGTCCGTGAACCGAGGTCGATCGCGACGGCAGCCGCGGCCGCCGATCAGTTGATGCAGACCGGCGACTCTTCCGTCGGCTCGGGCGGTGGCCGCTCGGGCTTGATGCGCAGGATCCACGCGAAGACGAACGACAGGATCGCCGCGGCGAAACTGAGCAGCGCGCCCATCTTGACCGAGTCCTGAACCGGCCCCGGATCCGGGAATGCCGCGGTCGACACGAAGAGCGCGACCGTGAAGCCGATGCCGGCGATGGCCCCGAGCACGAACACGTGCCGGAAGTTCATGCCCTTCGGCATCTCGAGCTTGAACACCTTCGCGCCGATGTACGTGAACAGGAAGATGCCGATCGGCTTGCCGACGAGCAATCCGAGCAACACGAGTACCGTGCCCGTGCCCGCGCTCGCGAACACGACGCCAGCGTTGACGAGGCCGAAGAGGCCGAGGAAGAGCTCGACCGGGTTCTTGAACCAGTGCTCGAACTCGTTCAGCGTGTCGTGTCGCTGCATCTCCGACCGCATGAACAGACCGAGGTCGGTGTGCGCGTGCGGCAGCGTAGGAATGATCGGCACGAGGCCGAGCGCCGGGTGGATGCCCGCCTGCCAGAACGAGACCCACGACAGGGCCC
>CAYMRB010000179.1:0-18253 GCA_964392615.1 uncultured Planctomycetia bacterium
GGGACGGTGAGGAGATTTTTGATGGTGGCGCCGCGGCTTCTAGCTCCGTCGCGCGACCCTCGAGCGTCCGTGTCGAGCGCGGCCCCGCACTGCCGTATTCCTTTGACACGGCACCTTAAGAGCCTATACTTTCGCGGTTTAGCCTGACGAGTCGCGCATCTTGGGAGCCGGATGCAGCGCGGCGGCAGCGCCAGCGGGCGCGCCCGGAGTCGGGCCTACGGTGGTCAATGCAGCAGGTGCGAACTTGACGACACCCACGAACGACGAATCGACGCGACGCTTTCCGTTCTCGGAGAGCTTTCAGTTTCGTGAGGATGAGAAGACGACGCTCGAGGTCCTCTTCGAGAACGTCTTCTTCGACGCCCCCCTCGGCGCGGAGGCACACGAGGCCGTCGAGAGGATGCGCCGGCGACCGGATGAGGCGGAGGCCTCGGACGATCCCGCGACGTCGACCGACGCCGACTCGTCGGCGCCGAGCGAGGATTCCCGCCACGTCGTCCTCTTGCGCGGCGCCGACGGCATCGGCAAGACGCGGGTGTTTCGCCACCTGCGCGAGCGGGCGCGAGACCGACGCGTGTCGATCTACGAGATCCACAACTACGACGTCGAAGGGATCCCGCTGAAGCCGTTCCTGCACGCGATCCGCCAGATCGTCGGCGACGCGACTGCGAGCGGCGAGGAGTCGTTCGGGTCCGTGCTGCTCGAGCGATATCGCTATGCGCTCGAGGGGCTGCTCCCGGAAGCGTTCGGCGTCGAGCCGACCGGCCGCTACGCTGCGCACCGACTGCGCGAGCGGCTCGCTTCGGACAAGATGCGCATCTTCGACGGTATCACCCAGCTGCTTCTCGAGGTGTCCTCCCGGCGACCCCTGCTGATCCTCGTCCAGGATCTGCACTGGGCCGACCGCGCCACCGTCGAGCTGCTCGGCTACATCGGCCGCAACATCCAGCTGCGCAACCGAGCCGTGCTCGCCGACGGAGCCGGCACCAACGCGGCGATCGGCCCGACGGCGATCGGTGGTCCGGAGCTCGAGGGCTTCGGGGAAGACTGGCGCGCACTTCCGCCTCCGGGCGTGAGCCTCGCGAGCGCGCCGGTGACCGGCACGTGGGTCGCGCCGATGCGCTCCGACGACGCAGCCCCCGGAGGAAGCGACCCTCTGTCGGGGCCCGCGCGCCGCGACCGGCTTCCGTCCCGGCTCATGGTGTTCGCCAACTACCGCGGTTTCGAGGAAGAGGGACACTACATCGAGACGGCCATCGAGCGGCTCGGTCAGGAGTCGTTCGCATTCCACGGCGAGCTTCGCCCGCTGTGCGGCGACGAATCGGGTCTCTTCCTGACGCGCGCGGTCGAGGGTGTCAGCGTGTCGGGCGCATCGCTCGAGATGGCCGACGACGCCGCAGCCGCCGTGCACGAGCTGTCGGAGGGATTCCCGAGCTTCCAGCAGGAGCTCTTCCGCGGCGTCTTCCTCGACGATCCGGAACTCGCGACGTGGAGTGCACAGACGTTCCGTGACTGGCTCGGGGCAGCGACGAGCGACGACGACGAGTCGGCCGCGCCGCCGCGCTTCGCCGTCCTGCGACGACGACTTCGCGACGTCGATGTCACGGAGCGACGCGTCCTGCAGGTTCTCGCACTGGCGCGACGACCGGTGAGCCCGGAGGGCATCGCGCGAGTGCTCGCGCGCGCGGAAGACGAAGTCGCCAGCGTTCCGAGCGACGCCGAGGGCGCCGAGGGCGAGAGCGCCGGCACCTCCCCCGACTCCGGTGAGGAGGCCGGCCGCGACGAGCTTCCGAGCGAAGATGCGGCTGCGGCATTGCGGTGCTTCGACCCGACCGACGGTGTCGAGAAGGCGGCCGAGACGCTGAAGCGGCTCCAGGCCGAGGGGCTGATCGAGGCAGCCGAAGAGATCGAGAGCGCATCCGGCGGCGGGACGCGCCGCGCGGGCACGCGAGGATCGCCGCGTTACCGCTTCCGGCTCTGGGACTTCATCTGCGTCGTCGAGGAGTCGGTCGAGCCCGGCATCCGTCGGCTGATCCACCAGCACATCGGCGAGCTCTTCCGCGGCGTTGCAGCGGACGATACCGGCTCGGGCGCCGCGGCCGATGTCGTCTACGAGGTGTACTACCACCTGAGCCGCGGGCTCGAGCCCGAGTCAGCGGTCGAATTCGGATTGCAGGCGGCGGATCGCTTCGAGCGGTCGTTCGCATTCGAGAAGGCGAGCGTCCTGTATCGCGAGCTGGCCGAACTGCTCTCGGATGACGAGCTGCTCGTGCAGCGCCTGACGATCCTCGCGCGACTGGCGCGCGCACTGGTCGCGACGAAGGGACAGGCAGAGGCGGCCGAGATCCTGCGCCGCATCGCGCAGGAAGGCGGCGCGCAGTTGTCGCCGGCGGAACGCTTCGAGCTGCTCCTTCTCGAGGCGGAGGTGGCGCGCGATGCGTCCGACCCGGCGCGCGCGCTCAAGGTGCTGGGCAAGGCGCCGAAGCTGCTCTCCGACGAGAACACCGACGAGGGCGGCCAGCTGCAGATCGTCCTGACGCAACTGCGCCTCGATCGGCAGGACTGGAAGCGCGCGATCAACTTCGGCCTCAAGGGCGTCGCCATCGCGAACAAGAGCGGTAACAAGGAACAGCTCGGCACGATGTACCAACTCATCGCGCGAGCCTTCTACCGCAAGGGCGACTACGCCCACGCCGTCGACAACTACCAGCGCGGACTGGAGGTCGCGGAAGGCCTCGAGAGCCGCTCGCTGATGGTCGACATCCTCGACGAGCTCGGCCGGGTGTACCTCGAGCGGGGCAACTACTTCCGCGCCGCCCGCTATCTCTACAAGGCGCTCGAAGAGAGGCGGCGACGCTATGACGTGGCCGGCCTGTGCCGGTCGTACGACCAGCTCGGTCTCGTCTACCGGCGCGACGGCGACTACCACAAGTGCATCGAGAACCTGTACCGCAGCCTGAACCTCAAGGAGCGCATCGGCGACTTCGAGGCTCTGAACCCGACGCTCGGCACGCTGGGTGATCTGTACTTCCGGCTGGGCGACTACCGGCTCGCCGCGGAGTACTTCCACCGCGAGGTCGCGAACTGTCGCAAGCTGCGAGATCTGCAACTGGACGAGACCGGCTATCTGGCGGACTCCTTCTGCCGGCAGGGCTTCGTGCACTTGGCAGTCGGCGACCTCAAGACGGCCGAGAGTCTCGCGAAGCAGGTGCTGATCCTGGCGTCGGAGTTCAAGCTGCGCTCTCAGGAAGCCGACGGCATGCTGCTCGAAGGCAACCTGGCAGCGCTGCGTCGCGAATGGAGCCCGGCGGAGAAGAGCCTCAAGCAGGCCGGCGAAATCCACGCGAAGCTCGGCCACCGGATCCGCGAAGCGGGGGCCATTCTCGATCTCGCGGAGACGAAGTTTCAGCGCGAGCTCTACGACGAGACGCTGAAGCTCGCGTCGAAGGCGCAGATCATCGCCGACGAGGTCAAGGTGCTCGACCTGCGCGTACGGGCGCTGACGATCAAGGGCAACACCTACCGCTTCCTCAAGGGCGGCAACCCGGAGAAGGCGAAGGAGGTCCTGGGGAAGGCTCTGGAGCTGAGCCAGAACCTCAACGACGTGCAGGTGCTGTTCAGCCTATTCTACGCTCTCGCCAAGGTGTTCCACAGCGAGAAGGAGTTCTCCGAGGCGGCGAACTACTACTCGAAGGCCGAGGCGATCCAGCGTCGCATCGGCGATCGACTTCACGACAACACCCGTGCGCGCTACTTCGACGACGCGCGCCGCAAGGTGTTCGCCGAGGACGTCGCGCGCTTCCGCAAGGAGCGGCAAGGCCGCACGGCGCAGCAGGAAGCGGCGGAACCGCACCACACGGTCGACTTCCGCGAGCGGCCGGTCAGCACGGAGAACTACAAGGTTCTTCTCGAGCGCATTCTGCGCGTGAACTCGGCGATGAATCAGCTGCAGTTCGCGGACTGCGTGCTCACCGAAGGGCTCGATCTATCGGGCGCGGAGCGCGCCGTCGTGCTGCGCGTGCAAAATCGTCAGTACCAGGTCGTCGCGGCGCGCGGCTTCGGGAAGGACCACCCGGACTTCCCCGTCGCCACTCAGGTCGCCGAGGAATCGATTCGACGCGGCAAGGTCATCGCGAAGTCGGGAGGCGACGAGCCCGACACGAGACTGTGGGAGTCGTTCAGCGTGCTGAAGGGCCGCTCCGTCCTCGTGGTTCCGCTGATGACCGACGAGCGCATCTTCGGAGCGCTCTACCTCGACAAGCCGGGATCGGTCGGTCGGTTCACCGCGCGCGATCAATCTCTCCTGGAGACCTTCGCGCGACACGTCGGCGTGTCGTTCCAGAACCGCCGGCAGCTCGATGTCGCGGTACGCGAGCCGCTCACCGGCTTCTACACGCCGAGCTACTTCATCGAGCGATTGCGCGAGGAGTACCGCCTCTTCAATCTGCACGACCGTTCGTTCTCGCTCGTCGGCTTCTATCTGCCGGTCCTCGAGGATGCGATCGGCAACGCCAGTGGCGGCCTGAACGAGAAGCTTGCCGAGGAGCTCGCCGACGTCGCACCCGGCGCGGCGATCTGCTGGGGCAACCCGATCCTGTACCTCCTGTTCCGAGACGTCGAGCCGGCGGTTGCCGAGGACTACGGCGCTCGCGTCGTGAGCCGACTCGAAGAGCTCCTGAAGGAGGAGGTGCGGCACGACGTCCTGGCGGTCGAACGCCGCTATCAGCAGGGCTCGGACATGTACTTCGAAATCCGCCGTCACCTGCTGCCCGAGGAGTGCGACCACAAGACGCTGACGGAGCTGCGCCGCCTGCTCGCGCGGGACATCACGCTGAAGGAGGCGAAGCGCATCCTCGAGAAGCACATCATCGAGAACACGCTTCGCAAGACCGGCGGCAACATCACGCACGCCGCGCGCGAGCTCGGCATCCACCGACCGCAGCTGTCGAACTACTTGAAGAAGTACGGCCTGAAGCGCGAGCGGTTCGAGCGTGAGGCGGAGCACGGACCGGTCGGCCCGTTGGAAAACAATTAGCGTTAGACGGGAAACAGCTCCCGCAGCTCCTTGTCGTCGATCTGACGGCCGAACTCGCAGATCTCGAACGCCTCGCAGTACTCGACGCCAGCGGCGCGCTCGGCGCCATAGGTCTTCTCGAGCGCGGCGGCGCATGTGGTCGTCGGGCGTCGCAGCTCGTCACCCCACCGCTCCTCGAGCCAGCGTCGTCGCTCGCCGTCGTCCTCCGGGACCTGATCGGCGTTGCCCATGTTGTACGGCAGCCACTCGTAGAACTGCGACGCGTGGCAGTGGAGCATGTCCCACTTGCGATCCATCACGCGATCGACATCGATCGCGACGTCGGCCTCGAACGCGAGCGGCTTGCGGAAATCGTCCCACAGGTACGCGATGACCGGATTGCGGTCGAGGTGCGGCGTTTCGGGACAGAACAGCGGCACCGTCACGACGTACGCGCAATCCTGCACGAGAATCGCGCAATAGCGGTGGTCGGGGTGGTAGTCGTTCGGACGGTGCGTGAGGATCAGGTCGGGGCGGAACTCGCGGATCAACCGCACGAGCTCGCGTCGCGTCTCGAGGTTCGCCTCCAGGCACCCGTCGTGGTGGTCGAGCACGCGAAGGTCGACGTCCATGATCGCCGCGGCGGCCTTCGACTCGGCGAGGCGGCGCGTCGCAAGGTCTTCCGACGTCATCGAGAAGTGCCCGGCGTCCCCGTTGGTCACGCAGACGAACAGCACCTCGTCGCCGCGCTCGCGCCACAACGCCGACGTGCCGCCGGCGTAGATATCGCAGTCGTCCGGGTGCGCTCCGAAGATGATGATCCGCTTCATGCCGCGTACCTCGTGTCAACGATGGCGCTCAGCGCAGCCCGCGCACGCCGAGATCCTCGAGGGCGGACAACAGCCATCGCCACTCCCGTGCGATGCCGTCGACCAGCTTGCGCTGCCGATCCTTACCACCGGCCAGAATCGGCCACGTGTACGTCTCGAAGACCAAGTGCCGGCAGGTGCGTTTGCGTACGACCTCGCGCAACGCGGCGACCGTGTCGTCCTGGGTCGTGAGGAGCCGCCGATAGCGCCGGAGATACAGGGGAACGTGAAAGTGCGAGCGCAGCTCCGTCACGTCCGGGTGCTTGCCTCGCACGAGCCGACGCGGCAGCTCGCTCAGATCAGCGCCGCGCCAGATCGCATCTCCCGACGCGTCGACACCGCAGAACTGATGGAAGTACCGCGGCTCGTGCATGCCGCGGAAGTCCTCGTACGCCGCCGGCGATCGCAACGGGTTGCGCAGCGCGACAGCGTTGGTCACGTGCACCTTGCCGATGCGCAGGCCGGCCTTCTCGAGCGTGCGCAGACTCGTGACCTGGTCCTCGAACAGGACCGACAGGTGACACGTGTCGACGTTGATCGTGAACACGCGGCGCAGATCGCTCTCGATCCGCGCGCGGCTACCACGCCTCTTCCAGCGCTCGAAGGCAAGCGGCAACAGATAGGCCTCGAAGAACTCGACGAAGTCGCTCGCGACCTCGAACGTCGTCTCGGGCTCCGGCTCGACTGCCAGGATGAGCGGGCAGCCGGTCTTTTCGGCGATGTCGAGAAACTTCGCGCAGGTCTTCAGGTATTGCGACGCGAGCTTGCGGAATATCGCCGGTCCGTGACCGTGGCCGCGGAACCCTCCTCCCAGCGTGCTGATCGACACCTCGAGACCGGCATCGGCACCGACGATGTCGGCCACGATCCGACCGATCTCGCTCGTCCAGCGCGAGCGCTCGGTTTCGGCCCACGACGGCTGGTAGACGGTTTCCTTGACGCGCCGCGCGTGGAAATCGGTCAGCGGATACGCGTTGACCGAGAACAACACGAGACCGCAATCCGCCAGGAACTCGCGAAACGCTTCGCGCGCCGCGCGGTCGCGCAGCTCCTGCGCCGAACCGATCCCCAACCGCAGCTCGAGACCGCACGGCGCAGCGCCGAAGACCCGCTCGCGAATCGGCACGGTGTACTCGCGCAGCGACTTGCACACCGCGTCGAGATTCTCTCCGGGGTGGACGTTCGTGCTGTAGCCGAGAAGGGGCCGCCAGGTCTTCGTTTGCCGCGCCGACATGCTCACTCCGCGCTCAGGCGCTTTCCTTTCGAGCCTGCCATGGTACTCTGACGCCTGCCTCGCGCAACCACGGGAGCTCCCTCTGAAATGAAAACAATCTTGGTCACGGGCGGCGCCGGCTTTATCGGCAGCGATTTCGTTCGCATGATCATTTCGGACCACCCGGAGCTCGCGGTGGTCAACCTCGATTTGCTGACCTACGCCGGCAACCTGGCGAACCTCGAGGAGTGCCGGGACTCGAAGCGCTACTCGTTCGTGCGCGGTGACATTTGTGACGAGGAGACCGTCTGCCGGGTCCTCGAAAACCACGACATCGACACGGTCGTCCACTTCGCGGCTGAGAGCCACGTGGATCGCTCGATCCTCGGCCCGCGCGTCTTCGTCGAGACGAACGTCGTCGGCACGGTCGTGCTGCTTCAGGCGGCTCGCGAGGCCGGCGTACAACGCTTCGTGCAGATCTCGACCGACGAGGTGTACGGTTCCCTCGGCGCGGAGGGCAAGTTCACCGAGACGACGCCAATCACGCCGAACTCGCCGTATAGCGCGTCGAAGGCCGCGGCCGACCATCTGGCGCGCGCGTTCTGTCACACGTACGACATGGACGTGTGCGTGACACGCTGCTCGAACAACTACGGCCCGTACCAGTTCCCCGAGAAGATGATCCCCCTGATGATCCACAACGCGCTCGCTGACAAGCCGTTGCCGGTCTACGGCGACGGGCAGCAGGTGCGCGATTGGATCTGGGTGCGCGATCACTCCCGCGGCATTCTCGATGTCGTGCGCAACGGCGTCGCGGGCGAGGTCTACAACTTCGGCGGCAACAGCGAGAGGGCGAATCTCGACGTCGTGAAGACGATCCTGGACGCCGTCGACAAGCCGCACTCGCTCATCCGCCACGTCGAGGATCGCCCGGGGCACGACCGACGCTACGCGATCGATTCGTCGAAGGCGCAAAGCGATCTCGGTTGGAGTCCCGAGGTGCAATTCGAGAACGGCATCGCGCGCACGATCCGCTGGTACCTCGAGCAACGCGAGTGGCTCGAAGGCGTCACCTCCGGAGAGTATCAGCGTTACTACGACACGTGGTACGCCGACCGATGAGCACGCCCGACGCGGCCCGTTCCCCGGCCGGAGGGCCGTCCTTCTCGACCGCGGGGTGGTTCGGTTTCTACGCGAGCCTGATACGGCGGTACCGCTCGGTGGTCATCGTCACGCTCCTGCTGGGCCTGGCCTATGCTGGCGTGTCGCAGGCGACCCGTGTCTTGCCGATGGGTATCGTCGTCGACCTCATCGGATCCGAGCTCAAGAGGGATCAGGCGAAGGACGCCGGCGATGAGGCAGGCGCCGCGGGACAGCAGAGAGAGGAAGGCGATCGCGAGCACGGACGCATCCTCCAGAAGTTCGACGAGATCTGGGAGTTCTTCAGCGCGGAGCCCAGCCCGACGCATCTGCTGAAAACGAGGGGCGGACTCAAGAAGTTCATCGTCGTGCTCGCCGGCATTCTCGTGATCCTCGCGATCCTGGCGGCCGTGCTGCACTACGTGCGAGAGGTCCTGGCGCAGAAGATGGTCGTGCGCATGCTCATCGACGTGCGGCGCGCCCTCTTCGATCACCTGACGCGCCAGTCGGTGTCGTACTTCAGCCAGCGCCGCATGGGCGATCTTCTGTCGCGCACGACGAACGACGTCGAGGTCATCCAGGCCTCCCTGCGATACCTGTGCGAGACGCTGTTCCTCGAACCGTTCCGCATCGTCGTCGGACTGGCCATAGCCTTCTGGGCGGCTCCGCTGCTGACGCTCATCGCCCTGCCGGTGTACGCGCTCATCGCGCTTCCCGCGATTCGCTCGGGTCGCAAGGTCATCCGTCACGGACGTGGCCGTCAGGAGAAGCTCGGCCTGATCACCGAGTCTCTGCAACAGCTGTTCGGCGGCATCCGCATCGTCAAGGCGTTCGGCATGGAAGCGCGCGAGCAGGAGGTCTTCAAGGAGAAGAACTGCGACTTCCAGGTGTCGTTCCTGAAGATGCGCAAGGCGCGGATCAAGGCGCGCTCGATCCAGGAGGCGCTGTACATGACGACCATCGCGGTCACGGTCGGCGTCGGAGGCTGGGTGATCCTGTCGAGCGCGGACGGCAAGGACTCGCTGGAATCGTACATCGTGTTCCTCGGCGCTCTCGCGACCATCTACCATCCGATCAAGTCGCTGACGAGGGCGTGGCAGGAGGTCCAGGAGGGCCGCCCCGCCGTCGAGCGCATCCTCGAGATCCTGTGCGAGAAGCCGTCGATCCAGGATCGCCCCGACGCGCACGACTTCCCCGGGCTCGAGCGGGATATCGTCTTCGAGAGCGTGTCGTTCGCGTACGGCGAGGCGGAGCTCGCCGACAACGACGACAGCAGCGACAACGGCACACGCCGCGCGGTCGAAGACGTTTCGCTGACCGTCCACAAGGGGGAGTCGGTCGCCTTCGTCGGCCCGAGCGGCGGCGGCAAGTCGACGCTGGTCGATCTGCTGGCGCGGTTCCACGAGCCACAGACCGGTCGCATCCTCGTCGACGGCATCGACTTCACCGAGTTCCGTCACGGGTCGTACCTGCGCGACGTCGCGATCGTGTCGCAGGACCCGTTCCTGTTCAACGCGACGATTCGCGAGAACATCCTCTACGGCCGACCGGACGCGACTGAGGGCGAGATCATCGAAGCGGCCCGCACGGCCAACGCGTACGACTTCATCCTCGAGCAGCCGAACGGTTGGGACACGCTGATCGGCGATCGCGGCGCAAAGCTATCCGGCGGTCAGCGGCAGCGATTGACGATCGCACGAGCCGTGATCAAGAAGGCGAGCATCCTGATCCTCGACGAGGCGACCTCCGCGCTCGACAGCGAGGCCGAGAAGGAGGTGCAGCTCGCGATCGACAACATCATGCGCAACTGCACGTCGTTCGTCATCGCGCACCGGCTGTCGACGATCACCGACTGCGACAAGATCTGCGTGCTCGAGGAAGGCCGCTTCGTCGAGACCGGCACGCACGAGGAGCTGTTGCAGCAGCGCGGGCGGTATCACCGCCTCTACACATCGCAGAATCCGGACGAGAACGGCGAGTAGCGCGCAACGGCACGCTCGATCTTTCCGACGCGGTCATGACGCTGAGCTTCCTCTTCCTCGGCGGTCCTCCGCCGGCAGACCCGGGACCGACGACCTGCGGCCCCGATCCCGATGGCACGTCCCTGGGTTGCGTGCGCTACGAAGGCTGCTGAGCTGTTCCCGCCACTGGAGCCTGAGCAAGAGAGACCTCGTCGTCGGCCGACAGAGAGCCGGCGCCGGGGTCTCTCTTTCTTTGTCTCTCTCTCTCTCTCTCGCGCGCCGGTGTCTTATGGCCGTCACATGCGACGCAGCACCGCGAGCACCTTGCGGCCGTACTTCTCGAGTCGATGCGGCCCGAAGCCCGGCGTCGAGGCGAGGTCGGCGAGGGTGCGAGGCCGGCGATCCGCAAGCCACGCCAGCGTCGTGTTGTCGAAGATCGAGAACGTCGGCCGGCCCTCCGCCGCTGCCAGGCGACGCCGCAGATCGGACAGCCCGCCCTCGCGCTCCGGGTGACGACCGAGGACGGGCGCACGCGGCACGACCGAATCGACGAGCCGGTCGTCGCCGCGCAGAAGTCGGCGCCCCGACACGGTCAGCTCGAGCGAGGATCGCGGGGGCTCGCCGGCGTCGAGAAAGCCCTCCTCGACCAATCCCTCGACAACTTGCCGCAGCCACGCCGCGCCGTGATCGGCGAGCGCTCCATGGCAGGACTCGACGCCACCCGGCAGGTCGGGCGGCGCTTGGTTGCCGCGCAGGTAGTTGACGATCCGACGCGTTCCCGCGGGGCGCTCGTCGGCGCTCGTCAAAGCGCGTACGGCCTCGAGAATGACGCGAGACAGCGCTGTCTCGTAGTCGAGCCGAACGCGGTGTCGCGCCGCCCCACCGTCGACATCCCCACCGCTGCGCTGGCGTTTCTTGGCCATCGAAGTCTCCTGAATCTCGGCGGGACGCGGAGATCGAGGCCGTGGGCGGCGCAGGCAGGCTCGGGATTATGGCGGCCGACGGTCACTCGCGCCACCGGGCCGCGAGAGACGACCGTGCGTCTTCTCCCATCGAGGACGAGGACGGCCCACAGCGCGACGAACGCGAGCGGCAGTCGTCACTCACTACGAGGACGACCATTCGTGGGCGTTCGTGTGCGGCACGACGGACGACCACGACGACCGCCGAGCGATCGCCATGAAGACTGCGTTGGAAACAGCCCCATCGCGACCAAAAGTCGCCGACTTGCCCGTAGGGGCAAAACGCTCGAAGGCGTTGGAGGCGGCCAGCTAGCGCACCCGCCGTACCGCTTGAATCCGGGGGCCCGTTCCTGCCATCATCGCGTCTTTCGAGCACGAGGGGGGAGCCTCGATGGACCGGAAGAGAACGCTGGCCTACGTGACCGGCCGCTACTTCGACGGCTGGTGGGCGCAGAGAAGCACGGATGACACGCTGAGGCGGACACGTGGAAGCGGACGACTCATGTACGAGGGATAGAACGTGCCACCGACGAGATTCGAAACGGAGAACGCACCATGAAGGTCGTCGTTGTCGGCGCCACGGGCGTGTTGGGGCGAGCGGTCGTGACGGAACTGGAGACCCGCCACGAGGTCGTGCGAGTCGGCCACACCCGAGGCGAGATCCAGGCCGACATCACGGACTCGGATTCCATCAGGAGCCTGTTCGATCAGATCGGTCCTTTCGACGCGCTCGTGTCCACCACGGGCGCCGTCCACTTCGGCCCTCTCGAAGAAATTACCCGAGACCAATGGCAGGTGGGCCTGGACAGCAAGCTGATGGGTCAGGTCAACCTGGTCATGGAAGGGCTGAAGCACATCCGGGACAACGGGTCCTTCACCCTGACAACCGGCATCCTCGGTCAGGACCCCATCCGTTGCGGCGCGGCCGCGAGCATGGTCAACCGGGCCATCGAAGGGTTCGTGACGGGTGCAGCCATCGAGCTGCCTCGCGGGATTCGTCTCAACGCGGTCAGCCCGACACTGGTCGAGGAGTCGGTCGAGGTTTACGGTCCCTACTTTCGTGGCTTCGACCCGATCCCTGCAGCCAAGGCCGCGCTGGGATACAGCAAGAGCGTCGAGGGTCTGCGGACGGGTCGAGTCTTCAGGGTGAAGGGCGCCATTTGACATCAAGGAAGAAGCATGAAACAGCTCCTCGCCGGTGTTGTTTCGTTGCACGCCCCGAGGCGGGAGTCGGTGCAGCGCGATGGGGCACAGGCGTCGATAGCTCGAGCGCCGTGAAGCCCGGGTAGTCCACGACACGGACCACGATAGCGTCCGGGCCCCGACCGGAAACTTCCTCCTCGGAGGTGACTGTGGCCGTTGACACCGGTATTCCGCTGCCGAGTCGCTGGCCTGAGCACGTCGAGTTCGCTCTTCTCCGCGTCATCTCCGTGGCCCGCCTCGCCGCCGTCCGCTCTCGCGGCTGGGCTGCGAACAGCTCGAACGCCCGCGAGCGTCTTCAGGCACAGCTCGACGAGGCCCGTCAAGAGATCGCGCTCCTCAGCGAGGAGGTGCGGATCAAGGACGCCCCCCCTCGCGGTCGCGGAGAGTCCAGAATGTCCCCGCTGGCAGCTCGGTTCAGACTCTCAGGAAGACCTTCTTCCTGTAGAGGAAGTAGAAAGGTCCCCACGAACCCGGCGGAGACGAGGGACAACAGCCGGAATCGCCAGCGGGCAGAATACCGGGCTCGGCGGCGGCTTACTTGCGCGCCACCTCCACCCGCCAGATTTCGCCAGCTCTTCGTTCTCGCTACACCCGAAATCTACCGGCTCGTCGTTCGTTCAAGTCGTTTCCAGTCGAGCATCAGGCGATGATCGCCGTGTCGGAAGCGAATCTCCTCCGCGGGGAAATCGGCCGATGCAAAGGGGTTGTCGTAGCGAGGATAGTCGTTCACCTTGATCGCGCTGTTGTCCTGTTTCAAGGAGCCCGTCCAGCCGAACTCGAGCCCCCCCTGGCTCGGCGACTCGTACTTCACGTGCAGGTCGTCCGAAACCCTGACCGACGCGGCGGCAATACGCTCCATGAACGCGACGAAGCTCCCGTCCGTCGCCTGACGCCCGAGCTCGCAGATCCAAACGCTCTTGCGACCGTCAACGATCAGCTCGCGCCCCTTGTCTTCCGCCCTGACCCCGCCCTCCTTGTCGTTCTTTGCATCCGTTCGCCAGCGGTGCGGCCGCGAGCCCCAGAGGGCCAGGTAGCCGTTCCCCCGTCGCGCGAAGATCCAGCCGCTCTGTTCCGTCACCGCGTCGAACCGATCGCGGGGCAACCAGGCATGGGTGAAATCCCCCGTCTCGGTCACATAGATCCCCGGCACCTCCGTCGCATCGTAGACGACGATCGCCACGTTCTCGATCTGGACCGCTCGAGGAAGGATGCCGCTGCCGCTCCAGTAGTCGGGCGTCGCGGCGCCCTCCGGGACGGGATGCGTGGTGAAGCACACGGCATCCGGTCCGAGGGTCGCCTGCCAGATGCTCTGCTGGTCGCCGCCGTAGCCGGCGCGGTAGTCCTGGGCCGTGCTGAGCATGTAGTCCGGCGTGCGGTAGGTATATATGTTCACTTCCTCCCGCAGATTTCGAGTGAGGTCCCTCTCGAATCGTCTCGTCAGCGCCGCTAGATCGCCTGCCTTCTGGGCCGCCCTGATCATCGCCCGCTGATCCCGGACTCCTTCGAAGAACGCGTTCTCCCACCAATTGAACTCGTCAAGCATCTTCACGAACAGAGACACGGTCTTGGGATGGGCATAGGCTTCGAGGCTGAGCCAGACCATGCCGTCCTCGACGTCGTCGAAGCCGAGCCCCCATCGCGCCGCCTCATCGAGGCGAATCCCCATTCGCTGCCGGTTGATCATGCCTCCGGGGCTCGGGTCGTTGGCTATCTCGTAGAGCACGCGCGGCATGCGGTATGTGGGGCTGAGCGCCACGGCCGATGCGCTCATGGACGCGCCGCCGAACTGACTCAGCCCAAAGCACAACTTGGTCAGAGTCTTCGTGGCATCGCCGCGCGCCGACTTCTTGCTCCCCTCGTAGCTTCGCCCATGGGTGCTCCCGAAACACCCGTGAAAACTATTGCTCGCCAGGTCGGCCAGAATCACATCGAGCACCATCGTTGCCTTGCGAGCGATCTCCTCGTCCCTTGAGAAGTCGATCAGGTTGGCCACCGCGGCAACATCCTCGTCGTAGTAGACGTTCGACAGCCACTCGCTGAACCCTGTCCGGAACCGAAGGTCGAGCCAACGAAGCACACGCCGGCGGTGCCGGCTCATCTGCTGCTTGCCGGTCCAACCCGAGTTGGTGAACACCTCATTGGGATAGCGCTGCCCGGCCAAGTACCCAGCGCTTGAAAAGAGGATGTGGTGGTTCTCCGACCAGGAGCACATCGAGTCGATGCCCGGTTCGTCGGGCCAGTACTTGAAGTCGAGAACGGTTTGCTTGGCATGTTCCACAAGCTCCTTGCTGAAGGCGCCTGAGTGGCTGAACTGATAGAGCAGGCGGATGATGCCCTGCATCGCGAAGTCGGCGCAGTCCGGCCGTCGATCGATGCGCAGCAGATCGCCGTAAATCGACCCTTCCCACACCGGCAGGCCGCGCTCGGCCAGAATCATCTGCCCCCAAGCTCCCCCGGAAGGTCTCTGCACACAGTGGTCCAGGAAGGCTTTGCGCCGGGTGGCGTAATCGGCCTCGAACGATCGTTCGGAGAACCTGTCTCCCCGTCCTCCACCCGGAGGATATCCTTCAGGCGGAGACCGCCGGGAACGTTCACGGTGTCGCTCCGTGCGCGATTTCCAGCCTCCGTCCGCTCGCTTCTCATCCACCTGACCGGGCAGAGACCCAACGACAAGAGACGCGAGGAGGAGTGTGCGGGCGATGTTCATGAACTCTCCAATCGTGAAAGCGGTCTCTCCTCGTATCACCCGGATCGATGCATGGCAAGCACGTTGGCGAGGACGTTGCCCACGCGGGCGCCGGACGATGGTAGACTCCCGGTCGGCGCCAGTGCTCGGAGGCACGGCGATGCTGGTGCGGCAGAAGAATGGCGAGACTCGGTGAAACAGGAAGGGCCGTGAGCAGCGCGCGGAACCCGTGAACGATCACCAATGGACACTCCGCAAGTGATGAATCATTCCACGAATCGGCCCCACGCAACTCGGAGGCCCCGTGCGATTCTTCTCGTTCTCTTCGCTTCCACCTTCGCATCCCATGCGGCGGCGGCTGGCGCAGCCGAGGCGCGCGTCGGGAAACGCCGGGGAGATCTGCCTGGACGGAATCTGGCAGGTAGCGATGGGCCAGAAGCCCGAGGCGCTTGCGCGGACGGTACCCGTAAGCCTCGATCGGGCGAGAGCCGGCACGCAGACCCTGTTCCGTTCGACTTCGCCACGCTGGACGAGTACCGCCGAGCACGCTGGACGGAGGAAAAGGCCTGGACTTGGTACGCCGAGAACGGGCCCATCGCGGGGTGCAACTACCTGCCACGGACAGCGGTCAACACGACGGAGATGTGGCAGCGGGAGTCCTTCGATCCGGGGACTCTCGACGAGGAGCTCGGTTGGGCCGAAAAGGCGGGTTACAACAACCTCCGCGTGTTCCTGCAGTACCTCGTCTGGCGACAGGATCCGGAGCGACTGAAGCGGCGCCTCGACCGGTTCCTGCAGATTGCGAACCGGCACCACTTGCGGGTGATGCTGGTCCCGTTCTGCGATCGTTCCGTCGCCGGGCGCGCGCCCTACCTCGGCAAGCAGGACGAAGCCGTACCCGGTGTGCACAACAGCGGTCGGGTGCCCAGCCCCGGCCTCGAGCGAGTCATCGATCGCGCGGCCTGGCCCGATCTCGAGCGTTACGTCAAAGACCTCGTGAGCCGCTTCGGCAAGGATCGACGGGTCTTGATCTGGGATCTCTACAACGAGCCCGGGCAATCGTCCCTGGGCGAGAAGTCACTGCCACTGGTCGCGGCCGCGTTTCGTTGGGCGCGCGAGGCCGGGGCGACTCAGCCCCTCACGGTCGGCGCTTGGATCGACTTTGACAGTCGCATGTCCAAGGCCGTCATGGAGATGTCCGATGTGGTCTCCTTCCACGGCTACGATGAGCCTGGAGGCATCGTGGACAAGAGCTGGATCTGCCGCCAGTACAACCGCCCGGTCCTGTGCACCGAGTGGTTGCACCGCGGGTCCGGCAACACCTTCGAGTCGATCCTGCCGATCTTCGCCCACGGCCAGATCGGTGGGTACCACTGGGGTCTGGTAGCCGGCCGAACACAAACGTACATGCCCTGGGGATCGAAGAAAGGCGACGCGATGCCCGAACGGTGGCAGCACGACGTGCTCCACGCGGACGGCAGCGCGTATGACCCCGAAGAGTTCGAGCTACTGCGAATCTTCCGCGAGGACTTTCGCCTGCGGCCAATCAACGACCGTTGGTCGAAGGAGCGCGTCCGGACATGGTACGAACGCACCGGGCCCATAGTCGGCTGCAATTTTCTGCCGAGCACGGCGATCAACTCGACCGAGATGTGGCAGGCCGAATCGTTCGATCAGGAGACGATCGATCGCGAGCTCGGTTGGGCTCACGAGGCCGGTTACAACAGCGTTCGGGTCTTCTTGCAGTACGTCGTCTGGAAGGACGACCCGAAGGGCCTCGTGCAGCGGATGCGCCGATTTCTCGCCATCGCCGACAAGCATCAGATCACCGTGATGCCCGTGCTGTTCTGCGACTGCGCCTTTTCCGGCAAGGAGCCGTACCTCGGCAAGCAGGACGACCCGAATCCGGGCAAACCGAACGGTGGCTGGGTGCCGAGTCCGGGCCTGAAGCTCGTGGTCGACAGCACAACGTGGCCCGACCTGAAGCGGTATGTGCAGGACGTGATCGGCCAATTCGCCGACGATCGACGCGTGTTGATCTGGGACCTCTACAACGAGCCGGGGCAGTCGGGGCTCGGCGAGCTCAGCATGCCGCTCTCCGAAATCGTGTTCGAGTGGGCTCGAGCTGCCGAGCCCTCGCAGCCTCTGACGATCAGCGCGTGGGTGGTGTTCGACTACCCGATGTCTCGACGGCACATGCAACTCTCCGACGTCGTCAGCTTTCACGGCTACGACCGCCCGGAGGAGTTTCAGAGGAAGATCGAGACCTGCAGCAGGTACGATCGACCGATCCTCTGCACTGAGTGGTTGATGCGCCAGGAAGGCAACACGTTCGCGTCTATCCTCCCGGTACTCGCACACCACAGCATCGGCGGGTATCACTGGGGGTTGGTGGCCGGCAAGACCCAGACCTGGCTGCCCTGGAACTTCAAGCCGGGTGACCCGATGCCGAAGATCTGGCAGCACGATGTCTTTCACGCCGACGGCGAGCCGTACGACGCCAAGGAATTCGAGTTGCTGCGACGCTACGTCGAGCAGTTTCGGTCACGGTAGAGTCCACCACTGCACGGCAAGATGCGACTCACTCGATGCACTGTCCGCATACTCGAACGCGGTGGGCGGCGGGCACGATTCAGAGGCTCAGTGTGACCCGTGCACTCATCGCACACGGATATCTTCGATACCGTAGCTGGCGTGTTCCCGCACTACTTCAACGACTGGTCGGACGATTGCCCGATCCCTTTGACGAATGCGGGAGCGATCCAACACACGATGATATCGGTTGCCAATCACGTCCCCGTGCGGATAGGTGAGGAGGGAGGGCGAGGTGATAGTCCAGGTACTTCGACCACTCGAGACTATACCGGCGACATGAGAGAGGAGAGAATCCGACCGCAATGAAGCTCCTGCGCGCACTGTTCAAGTCGCGGCTGCGCGCCGCGTTCAGCATCGTCGTAATCGTTCTGCTCCTTCTGATCGCGCTGTTCCTCGTGCTCCGTCGCGACGTCGCGAGGCCCGACGCCAGCGACATGCAGTTCGTGCGGCGACAGCCGGCGGCCGAGGACAACGGCTTCTTCGATCTCGAGGATCCGGTGACCGCGCTGCCGACCGAAGCCGAGGAATACGTCGAGGCGGGCGAGGCAGCGTTCGAGCCCATGCGTGATCGGTTAGTCACAAGTCTCATCGTCGTCATCGCTTAGAAAAC